>NZ_JBIARC010000019.1:0-146793 GCF_042889625.1 Streptomyces sp. NPDC002573
CGCCGCGCGAGGTGATCCGCCACCATGTCCGTGGTGATCGGCACGCCGGCGGGAAGGCCCTCCAGCGTCGCGACAAGTGCGGGACCGTGGGACTCGCCCGCGGTCAGCCAGCGCAACCTGCTCAACGGTGCTCCTCAGTGCTCGCGCCTGGTACTGCCCTGCGTACGCGCGTCCTCGCGTACGGCGACAGCGCGACCGGGTGCGCGGCCCCGGCCCGCCACCACCGATCCTCCCACGTCCAGCGGTGTGAACCGGTCCCAGGTCCATCAGACGGACGCCCGCGCACGGGGTTCCCTCGCTCCTGGGCGGTCGTGAGCGGGCCGTTCCGAGGGCTGTCGCCTAGCGAGCCGCCAGGGCGTGCTCCCCCGCCTTGCGCATGGCGTCCACCGGTACCGGGGAGCGGCCCGTCATCTGTTCGACCTGGAGCACCGCCTGGTGCACCAGCAGGTCGAGGCCGCTGACGACGGCGCCGCCGTGCGCGGACCAGCGTGCCGCGAGGGCGGTGGGCCAGGGGTCGTAGAGCACGTCGAAGAGGGTCGCGGGGCGCTCCGGGACGTCGGCGACGAGTGCGTCCGTGGTCCCGGCCGGGGTGGTGGCGACGACCAGCGGGGCGTGCAGCGCCCGGGCGGCCTGCGACCAGTCGGCTGTCCGGACGTCGATGCCGATCCGCTCGCCCCACTGCCGCATCTCGACGGCCCGCGCCTCGCTGCGGACATAGGCGACGACCTCGCCGGTGCAGATGCGGGCGAGGGCGGCCAGCGCGGAGGACGCGGTCGCGCCCGCGCCGAGGATCGCGGCGGAGTCGACCTGCTCCACGCCCCGTTCGCGCAGCGCGGCGACCATCCCGGGGATGTCGGTGTTGTCACCGACGCGGCGCCCGTCCTCGGTGAACACCACCGTGTTCACCGCCTCGACGCCGGCCGCGGTGTCGCTGATCGTGTCGAGCAGGGGGATGACGGCCCGCTTGAGCGGCATGGTCAGCGAGAGTCCGGCCCATTCGGGTCCGAGGTCCGCGAAGAACCCCGGCAGCGCCGCCTCATCGATCTCGAACCGGTCGTAGGACCAGTTCGTCAGTCCCAGCTCGTCGTACGCGGCGCGGTGCAGCACCGGGGAGAGGGAGTGGGCGATCGGGGAGCCGAGGACGGCGGCCCGGCGCTTGCCGGCAGTGCTCGTCATTGTCCCTTCTTCTGCTCTTCGAGGTACTTCTCGCGGTTGCGTTCCTGCTCCGCGTTGGTCACGGCGAACAGCGTCTCGTTGTCGCTGATCGAGACGAAGTAGTACCAGTCGCCCTTGGCCGGGTTGAGCGCGGCCTTGATCGCCACTTCGCCGGGGTTGTCGATCGGACCGGGGGGCAGGCCCCGGACCCGGTAGGTGTTGTACGGGTTGTCTATCTTCCGGAGGCCGTCGACGGAACCGGTGGCGAGCTTGGACTCGCCGCGCAGGTAGTTCACCGTCGAGTCGAACTCGAGCCGGCCCGCGGTCTCGGTGTTGTTCGGCTTGAGCCGGTTGTAGACGACCGTGGCGACCTTCTCGAAGTCGCGCTTGGACTTGCCCTCGGCCTGGACGAGGCTCGCGACCGTCAGGACCTGGAGCGGGTTGTCCAGGTTGAGGTTCTTCGCCTTGGCCTGGAGGCCGTACTCGGCGTACTTCTCCTTGGCCATGTCGACCATCTGTTTGAGGACGTCCTCGGGCTTCATGCCCTTGGCGACCGGATAGCTGGACGGGTAGAGGAACCCTTCCAGCGGGTCCTGGATGCTGCTGTTGGTGTCGGCCCAGTCGGGCAGGCCGAAGCTCTTCCACTCCTTCTTGGCGAGGGCCTGGGTGGTGCCCGCCTTGAGCTGCAGACGGCCGTCGATCGCCGCGTAGATCTTCGTGTTGCGCCAGCCCTCGGCGATGATCAGGTTGTTCTTGCTCGCCGGGCTGAGCATCATCTGCACGGCCGCCGCCGCGGACATGTGCTTCTTCAGCGTGTACGTGCCCGCCTGGAGCGACTTGCCGTTCGGGTTCTGCTCCTGGGCCGCGACGAACGCGTCGACGCTCTTGACGACACCGGCCTGCTTGAGCACCTGGCCGATGGCGTAACCGCCGGACCCCTTGGGGATGGTGACCGTGACCGGCTCGCCGCTGCCCTCGCCGACATAGTCGGGCGCAGCGCCGAAACGATTTTGGTAGTACTGCCACCCGAAGTAGCCGACTCCGCCGATGCCGCCGCCGAGGACCAGGACGACGACCAGGCAGGCGCAGCCGTTGCGGCGCTTCTTGCCCTTGCCGCCGCGTCCCCGGCGGTCGCCGCGGCCACGGCTCTCGTCGTCATCGTCGTCGTCGGCGTCGTCTCCCGCGAAGAAGGCGTGTTCGCCCTGGTCCGGGCCCGGGTCCCAGTCGGTCTCCGGCTCGGGTTCGGCCTTCCTGCGGTGCGGCGGCTCGGGCGGCGGATAGGCGTCCGGCGTCTGGTAGTGGTCGGGCTGCTCAGCGCCGTAGGCACCGCTCTGGGCGCCGTACGGGTCCCCGGGGCCGGCGGCGTAGGGGCCCTGACCTTGACCCTGCCCCTGACCGCCGCCCCAGTTCCCGTCGCCGTAATCCTGCTGGTGCCCGCCGGGATAGGGCCCCGCGTTCTGCTGCGGCCCCTGCTGGTACTGCTGTCCGTCCGGCACCTGCTGCGGGTACTGCTGCCCGTTCTGCTGCTGGTACTGGCCCGGGTACTGCTGCCCGCCGTGGCCGGGGTACTGCTGGTGTCCCTGCTGCCCCTGGCCGTACGGGTCGCCCTGCGCGCCGTTCCAGCCGCCGTAGTGCTGCTGTGCCTGCTCCGGGTGCTGCTGCGGCCGGCCGCCGTGAGGGGACTGGCCGGCATGGGCCTGCTGTCCTCCCCATCCGCCGTCCCCGTACAACGGGTCCTCCGGATGCCACGGTGCGGAGCCTTGGCCCCGGCCATACTCAGTCATCGATCCCCTAGAGCCGCGAGGCGGCGGTCGCGGGCTCCGGTGCCCCGGCTTCCGTTCCGCCTCTTTGCTGTGCGGTGGCTGTTCGAACACCATCGCATCGCGCGGAACGTTACCGTATCGCGATCAGATGACCACTTCGACGCCCTCGCCGGGTGCTTTACCTGACACCCGTTCGGATTCGAGGGCCTGCTGGAGGATGATGACGGCCGCTGCCTGGTCGATCACGGACCGGCCCTTCTTGGACTTCACGCCGGAGGCGCGCAGTCCTTGACCTGCCGTCACCGTCGTCATCCGCTCGTCCACGAGTCGCACCGGCACAGGTGCGATCGAACGGGCCAGCTCCTGTGTGAAGCCGCGAACCTTTACCGCGGCCGGACCCTCGCCTCCCTTGAGGGAGCGAGGCAGGCCGACGACGACCTCGATCGGTTCGTACTCCTCGACGAGCTGCTTCAGCCGGCGCTGGGCCGCCGGAACGTCCCGTCCTGGAACCGTCTCCACCGGGGTGGCGAGGATCCCGTCGGGGTCGCACGAGGCGACCCCGATCCGGGCGTCACCGACGTCGATCGCGAGTCGGCGTCCTCTTCTCATCTGTGTGACCGTCCTACTTGGCGGTCTCGGCGACCAGGCGCTCGACGGCCTCGACGGCCTCGCCGACGGCGGCCGGGTTCTGGCCGCCGCCCTGGGCGACGTCCGGCTTGCCGCCACCGCCGCCGCCGAGGGTCTTGGCGGCCGTACGGACCAGGTCGCCGGCCTTCAGACCACGCTCACGGGCGGCCTCGTTGGTGGCGATGACCGTGAGCGGCTTGCCGTTGTTCACGGTGAACAGGGCGACCACGGCGGCGCGTCCGCCCTGGATGCGGCCCCGCACGTCGAGGACCAGCTTGCGCAGGTCGTCCGGGGTGGTGCCGTCCGGGACCTGCCCGGTGACGACGGCGATCCCGCGGATGTCCCTGGCGGACTCGACAAGACCGGCGGCGGCCTGCAGCACCTTCTCCGCGCGGAACTTCTCGATCTCCTTCTCGGCGTCCTTCAGCTTGCCGAGCATTCCGGCGACCTTCTCCGGCAGTTCCTCCGGGCGGCCCTTGAGCAGCTCGGTGAGCTGGTTGACGACCGTGTGCTCCCGGGCGAGGAAGTGGTAGGCGTCGACGCCGACCAGGGCCTCGATACGACGGACTCCGGAGCCGATCGAGGACTCGCCGAGCAGCTTCACCAAGCCCAGCTGGGCGGTGTTGTGCACATGCGTGCCGCCGCACAGCTCCTTGGAGAAGTCGCCGATGGTCACGACGCGGACCCGCTCGCCGTACTTCTCGCCGAACTCGGCGATGGCGCCCTGCTTCTTGGCCTCGTCGATGCCCATGATCTCGGCGTGCACGTCGAGATCGCGGGCGAGCACCTCGTTGATCTTCTGCTCGACGTCGGACATCACGGCCGTCGGGACGGCCGACGGGGAGCCGAAGTCGAAGCGGAAGCGGCCCGGCTGGTTCTCGGAACCGGCCTGGGCGGCCGTCGGGCCGAGGGCGTCCCGCAGGGCCTGGTGGGTGAGGTGGGTGGCCGAGTGGGCGCGGGCGATGGCCTTGCGACGGCGGAGGTCGATCGAGGCATGGACCTTGGCGCCGACGGTGACCTCGCCGACCTGGACGACGCCCTTGTGGACATAGACGCCCGGGACCGGCTTCTGGGTGTCGCGGACCTCGATCACGGCACCGGAGTCCGTGCGGATACGGCCGGTGTCGCCGATCTGGCCGCCGCCCTCGGCGTAGAAGGGGGTGCGGTCGAGCACGATCTCGACCTCGTCGCCCTCGGTGGCGGCCGGGGAGGAGGCACCGTCGACGAGGATGCCGACGACCGTGGACTCGCCCTCGGTGTCGGAGTAGCCGATGAAGTCGGTCTCGCCGGAGGAGTCGGCGATCTCGCGGTAGGCGCCGAGGTCGGCGTGGCCGGTCTTCTTGGCCTGGGCGTCGGCCTTGGCGCGCTCCCGCTGCTCCTTCATCAGGCGGCGGAAGCCGTCCTCGTCCACCGCCAGGCCCTGCTCGGCGGCCATCTCGAGGGTGAGGTCGATCGGGAAGCCCCAGGTGTCGTGGAGCAGGAAGGCCTTGTCGCCGGACAGGACCGTACCGCCGGCGGCCTTGGTCTCGGTCACGGCGGTGTCCAGGATGTTGGTGCCGGCCTTCAGTGTCTTGAGGAAGGCGTTCTCCTCGGCGAGGGCGACCTTCTCGATGCGCTCGCGGTCGGTGACCAGTTCGGGGTACTGCCGGCCCATCATGCGGATGACGACGTCGATCAGGTCCTTGACGACCGGACCGGTGGCGCCGAGCAGACGCATGTTGCGGATGGCACGCCGCATGATGCGGCGCAGGACGTAGCCGCGGCCCTCGTTGCCGGGGGTCACACCGTCACCGATGAGCATGGTGGCGGTGCGCATATGGTCGGTGACCACACGCAGCGAGACGTCCGAGCCGTGGGCATCGCCGTAGGCCACACCGGTCAGCTCGGTGGCCTTGTTGATCACGGCCATGGAGGTGTCGATCTCGTACATGTTCTGCACGCCCTGCAGAATCATGGCGAGGCGCTCAAGACCGAGGCCGGTGTCGATGTTCTTGCTCGGCAGGTCGCCGAGGATCTCGAAGTTGTCCTTGCCGGTGCCCTCGCCTCGCTCGTACTGCATGAAGACGAGGTTCCAGATCTCCACGTACCGCTCGTCGTTGACGGCGGGGCCGCCCTCGACGCCGAACTCGGGGCCGCGGTCGTAGTTGATCTCGGAGCACGGGCCGCAGGGGCCGGGGACGCCCATGGACCAGAAGTTGTCCTTCATGCCCAGGCGCTGGATGCGCTCGGCGGGGACGCCGACGACGTCGCGCCAGATCTGCTCGGCCTCGTCGTCGTCCTTGTAGACGGTGATCCACAGACGCTCGGGGTCGAGGCCGTAACCGCCCTTGTCCTGGGGCGAGGTGAGCAGCTCCCAGGCGAGCTTGATGGCGCCTTCCTTGAAGTAGTCGCCGAACGAGAAGTTGCCGCACATCTGGAAGAAGGTGCCGTGGCGCGTGGTCTTGCCGACCTCTTCGATGTCGGGCGTGCGCACGCACTTCTGCACGCTGGTGGCGCGCGGGAACGGCGGCTTGACCTCACCCAGGAAGTAGGGCTTGAAGGGCACCATGCCGGCCGGGACGAGCAGCAGAGTCGGGTCGTCCGCGATGAGCGACGCCGAAGGGACGACGGTGTGACCGCGCTCCTCGAAGAAGCTCAACCAGCGGCGGCGGATTTCAGCCGACTCCATCAGTGGTCCTCATTCCGATTGTGCGAGTACATCGTGGTCTCGATGTACTTCGGGTTGTTGCTGTTCTCGATGGCGGCGTACCGCCGCGGACCCGGGAGCTGGTCGACGGGGGCGTCCAGGCCGAGCGCGTCGCCGAGTTCCGCCTCACGCTGGGCCATGCCGGCACGGACGTCGAGCGCGAAGTCCAGCGCGCGGTCCTTGAGCCGGTGACCGGCCTCGAGTGCCTTGTTCGCCGCCTGCGCGGCCAGGCTCTCGGGGGTCAGTTGCCTCAGCTTGCGGTTGACCTTGGTGGTGGCCCACACACCGGCTGCGACGCCTGTGGTGAACCAGAACGTACGGCGGAACATCGCTCCGTCAGAGCCCCTCTTCCCGGTTGTTTCCCCGGTTGTTCCGCTTCCCCCGTCGCTGGGACGGGACGGTGCGGCCCACGATCACGGTACGCCGGGGCGCCTTGGCAGGCACGTTCTCACGGCGGCCGGCGATCGCCCGGCGTACGCCGTAGCCGAACGCCGCGACCTTCACCAAAGGGCCGCCGAAGGTGGAGGCGACGGTCGTCGACAGCGCCGAGGCGTTCGACGTGACCTCCTGGACGTCGGACGCGATCGCGTCGACCCGGTCGATCTGGGTCTGTGCGGAGCGCACCGCCGCGGAGGCGTCGGCCAGCAGGGGGACGGCCTGGTCGGTCACGTCCGCCACCAGCTTGGTGGTCGCCTTGAGCGTCTGGGCCAGCCTCGCCAGTGCGACGGCGAGGAAGGAGACCAGGATCGCCCAGAAGACGGCCACGAGAATCCCGGCCACCTCTCCACCGGACACCGTGTGCACCCGCTCCCTAGAACGTGCCTGAACATCGAAAAGTCGTCTCCCGAGCCTATCGCGCCGGGGCGGCCGGTCCGTACCGGATTACGGGCCGAGCGCACCGGAGTTGCACGAGGCGTGCACACCGCGGGTGCACGGGCTCCGTACGCACCGTGTACGCGCGCGTGCGCGTCGCGTCAACTCCCGGTCCCCGTCGCGGAATCCGGCCCGGACATGCGACGGCCCGCCGTCCCGGCCGCCCGAAGGGGCGGGGGACGACGGGCCGATGCGCTGGGGTGCTACGTCCGCCGAATGAGGATCAACGGGCGTAGTACTCGACGACGAGCTGCTCGTCGCAGATCACCGGGATCTCCTTGCGGTTCGGCTCACGGTCCAGGCGGAACGCCAGGGCCTTGAGGTTCACCTGGAGGTAGCGCGGGGTCTCACCGTCGGGGGCGAAGCCACCCTCGCGGGCGACCTGGAAGAGCGCCTTCTCACGGCTGCGCTCGCGGACCATCACGACGTCGTCGGGACGGACGCGGAACGACGGCTTGTCGACCTTCTGGCCGTTGACCTCGATGTGGCCGTGGACGACCATCTGGCGGGCCTGGTAGATCGTGCGGGCGATGCCCGAGCGCAGGACCAGAGCGTCGAGACGGCGCTCCAGCTCGACGATCAGGGCCTCACCGGTCTTGCCCTGGACCTTGGACGCACGCTCGTAGGCGCGGACCAGCTGGCGCTCGGAGATGTCGTACTGCGCGCGCAGACGCTGCTTCTCCAGCAGACGGACCTTGTAGTCCGAGTTCTGCTTGCGGCCACGGCCGTGCTCGCCCGGCGGGTAGGGGCGGGCCTCGAAGTACTTGACGGCCTTCGGTGTCAGCGCGATGCCGAGGGCACGCGACTTCTTGACCTTGGGGCGGGACTGGTTCGCCATGAACCAAACACCTCGTGTTTCTGTATGGAATCGGCTTCACCAGGGTTAGGGGAGGTCGCATCCGCAGCCGGGGAATCCCTGCGGGTCCACGTGGGACCTGCCGGGTAGCCGCTCCCCTGGTCTGGGCACATACGTGCAGCACGCGAGTGGCCCACCGACCTGTCTCCGGGCTACCGGGAGGTGGTGGGCTGCCCGCGACACCGTTCGACGGTGCGCGACGCTCCTGGATCCCCGTGCCGTACGGCGATGGGGTTCCGGCTGGATGTCCCGCTCTGGTGGTGCCGGCCCCTCATTTCTGAGGTACCGGACACGGGACGCAGCGCTTCGGGTAAGTCTACAGGGTGCGGGGGCCGCCGTTGACCCCCGCCTGCCGTCCGGCGCGGGCGTCAGGAGCGTCGTCGGCCGAGGTGCTTGCGGGTCCACTCCACCGCGTCCGCGTACCGCGTCTCCGCGCCGTGCCGGGTCGGGCTGTAGTACTCGCGGTCCTTGATCGCGTCGGGGGCGTACTGCTGGGCGGCGATGCCCTCCGGCAGGTCGTGCGGATACACATATCCCTGGGCGTGGCCGAGCTTGGCTGCGCCCTTGTAGTGCCCGTCGCGCAGATGCGGGGGGACGGATCCGGCGAGGCCCGCCCGGACGTCCGCCATCGCGGCCCCGATCGCGGTGGTCGCCGAGTTGGACTTGGGGGCGAGCGCGAGGGCGATGGTGGCGTGGCTCAGGGTGAGGGCGGCCTCCGGAAAGCCGATCATGGCGACGGCCTGGGCGGCGGCGACGGCGATCGGCAGCGCGTTCGGATCGGCGAGGCCGATGTCCTCGCTGGCGGAGATCATGAGGCGGCGGGCGATGAAGCGGGGGTCCTCACCGGCCTCGATCATCCGGGCCAGATAGTGCAGGGCCGCGTCCACGTCGGAGCCGCGGATCGACTTGATGAGGGCGCTCGCCACGTCGTAGTGCTGGTCGCCGTCCCGGTCGTACTTCACCGCGGCGCGGTCGACCGTCTCCTCCAGCGTGGTCAGGCCGATCTCCGCCTCGCCCTTGTCGAGGGCGGCGCCAGCGGCGGCCTCCAGGGCCGTCAGTGCGCGGCGGGCGTCACCGCCGGCGATCCGCAGCAGATGGGACTCGGTGTCCTCGGGCAGGGTGACGGCGCCGGCGAGGCCCCGCTCGTCGGTCAGGGCCCGGCGCAGCAGACCGCGCACGTCGTCGTCGGTGAGCGGTTCCAGGGTGAGCAGCAGGGAGCGGGACAGCAGCGGGGAGATCACCGAGAAGTACGGGTTCTCCGTGGTCGCCGCGATGAGCGTCACCCAGCGGTTCTCGACGGCTGGGAGCAGGGAGTCCTGCTGGGCCTTGCTGAAGCGATGGATCTCGTCCAGGAAGAGGACGGTCTCCTTGCCGAAGCCGCCGCTGGCCCGCCGGGCGCCGTCGATGACCGCGCGGACCTCCTTCACGCCCGCGGTGATCGCCGACAGCTCCACGAAGCGCTTGTTGGTGGCCTTGGAGACGACGTACGCCAGGGTGGTCTTGCCGGTCCCGGGCGGCCCCCAGAGGATCACCGAGGAGGGCCCGGCGGGTCCGCCGCTGCCCTCGCCGACCAGTCTGCGCAGCGGTGATCCCGGCTTGAGCAGATGCTGCTGGCCCACCACCTCGTCGAGGGTGCGCGGGCGCATACGGACCGCCAGGGGACTCGCGGCCGGGTCCTTCTCCTGGCGTTCTTCTGCGGCGGCGGTGAACAGGTCGGGTTCCACGCTGAAACCCTATGTCACGCCACTGACAACGCCGCCGGGCCCGGGGCGGGGGCCGTGCGGCCCCCGGTCAGCGCCCGCGGATCAGGCCCAGAGCTGGCTGCCCCACCGGGTCAGGATGAGCATCGCGATGATGCCGACGTGGGTGACCGGGAGGATCCAGGTGAACTCGCCGAGGAAGTTCTTCACGGGGCGCGGCGCGGGCAGGAAGTCGTTGCGGACGTTGAACGAGGTCACGTACCAGAACATGGTGATCGTGGCGACCCAGGCCAGCGAGCACCACAGGCACAGCGCGTTGATCCGGTACAGCGACTGGAACTGCAGCCAGGTGCAGAAAGCCACACCGAAGAGCGTGCCGGCGTTGAAGGTCAGCCAGTACCAGCGGGGGAAGCGGACCCGGGTGAGCAGGCTCACGCCGACGCAGATGACGATGCCGTAGCAGACGAGGCCGAGCATCGGGTTGGGGAAGCCGAACACGCCGGCCTGCTTGCTCTCCATGACGCTGCCGCAGGAGATGATCGGGTTGATGCTGCAGCTGGGGGTGAACGTCTTACCGCTCACCTTGCCCTCGAGGATCTTGAACTTGTCGAGCGTGATGACCCACGCGGCGAGCAGGCCGGCCGCGCCGGTGATCACGAGCAGCAGGGCGAACGCGCGGCTGCCGCCGACCGTCCGGGGAGCGTCCGTGCGTTCCGGTTCGATGTGTCCGGTGGGGACGGCCTGCACTGTCGTCTTGGTCATCACGCCGATTCCGATGCTCGGGGTTGGATCTGCGGGCTCAGGTCATTGTGCCGCACACGGCCCTGTGTCCACCGTTCGTTGGACGTAAGGAAGTACGCACGGTCGTCGCGGAACGTTCGGTTCAGGCCGAGGCTCTTGGCCATGACGCGAAACACGAACGGGCTCGCGGTGGACGTACGCGGGCTGCGCAAGCGCTACGGGGACGTCACCGCGGTCGACGGGCTCGATCTCGAGATCCGCCGGGGCGAGGTGTTCGGCCTGCTCGGGCCCAACGGGGCGGGCAAGACCACCACCGTGGAGATCCTCCAGGGCAACCGTGACCGGGACGGGGGCGAGGTGTCCGTCCTCGGGAGGGATCCGGCGAGCGCCTCGCGCGCGTGGCGCTCGAAAATAGGCATCGTCTGGCAGGACGAATCGGCGCCCGCGGAGTTGACGGTCCGCGAGACCGTACGGCATTTCGCCCGCTACTACCCCCGGCCGCGTGACCCCGAGAGGGTCATCGGGCAGGTGGGCCTCCAGGCGAAGGCGGACAGCCGGATCAAGGGGCTGTCGGGCGGGCAGCGCCGCCGGCTCGACGTGGCGCTCGGCGTGATCGGCGACCCGGAGCTGCTGCTCCTGGACGAGCCGACGACCGGATTCGACCCGGCGGCCCGGCGCCGGTTCTGGGAGCTGATCCGCTCGCTCGCCGACGAGGGCACCACCATCCTGCTCACCACCCACTATCTGGAGGAGGCCGAGGAGCTGGCCGACCGGCTGGCGGTGGTGGCCGGCGGCCGGGTGGTGGCCGAGGGCACCGCGGCGGCGCTGCGGGACCGCTTCGGCAGCGACGCGGTCGTCGAGTGGACGGAGGCGGACGGCAGGCCCCGCCGGGAGTCCACCGGGACGCCGACGCGGACGGTCACCGAGCTGGCCGGACGCTTCGGCGGCGAGATCCCGGGGCTGCGGATCAGCCGCCCCACCTTGGAGGACGTGTATCTGCGGCTGACCGGACAGGAGAACGCGCGATGACCACTACGGCCGTACGGACCTGCACGGCGGACGCCGCCGGGCGGCTGCCCGGGGCCTGGGCGCTCGGACTGCACCGGGGCGTCCTGGAGATCAAACAGTTCTTCCGGCAGCGCGAGCAGGTGGTGTTCACCTTCGCCTTCCCGGTCGTGTTCCTGTTCCTGTTCGCGTCGATCTTCCACGACGCCGTGCGCGGCTCCGGCGTCACGGCCTCCCAGCTGTATGTGCCCGCGATGATGGCCTCGGGCATCATGTCGACGAGTTTCCAGTCCCTGGGGATCTCGATCGCGGTGGAACGCGACGAGAAGGTCCTGCGCAGGCTGCGCGGCACCCCCATGCCCCCGACCGCCTACTTCCTGGGGAAGATCTGGCTGGTCCTGTTCACCGGTGTGCTGGAGACGGCGATCCTGCTGCTCGTCGGGACCACCGTGTACGGCGTCCATCTGCCGTCGGAGGCCGGGAAGTGGTTCGACTTCGGCTGGATCTTCGTGCTCGGGCTGACCGCGTGCGCGCTGCTCGGCATCGCGATCAGCTCCGTACCCAGGTCCGCAAAGAGCGCCAGCTCGGTGGTCGTCCTGCCCTTCCTGGTGGTGCAGTTCATCTCCGGGGTGTACATCTCCGTCGACAACATCCCCGGCTGGATGCTGAACATCGGCGCCCTGTTCCCGTTGAAGTGGCTGTGCCAGGGACTGCGGGGTGTGTTCCTGCCCGACTCGGCGAAGGTGCTGGAGCAGGCGGGCAGCTGGGAGTTCGGGCGCATCGCCCTGGTGCTCGCGGCCTGGTGCGTCGGAGGATTGGCCCTGTGTCTGCTGACGTTCCGCTGGAAGGACCGGCGCGGAGGATGACCGAGCCCGGCACGGCGCGAGAGAGCACCGATCCCGGCGCAGCGCGCGTCCTCGCCGACGACCACCCCGTCGTACGAGAGGGGCTGCGCGCGATGCTGAACGCGGAGCCCGATCTGGAGGTCGTCGCCGACGCGGCCGGCGGACCGCCGGCCGAGGCCCTGGCGGCCGGGCTCCGGCCGGACATCGTGCTCATGGATCTGCGGATGCCGGGCGGCGGGGGCGTGGACTCCATCGCCCGGATGACGGAGGCCGGATTGCCGTGCCGGGTGATCGTCCTGACGACGTACGAGACGGACCGGGACATCCTGCGGGCCGTGGAGGCCAGGGCGGCGGGGTATCTGCTCAAGGATCTGCCGCGCGCCGAACTGGCCGACGCGGTACGGGCGGCGGCGCAGGGCGAGAGTGTGCTGGCGCCCTCGGTGGCGGCCCGCCTGGTCGACCAGCTCCGCGCCAGGCCGGAGCCCCCCAGGCTGTCGGACCGGGAGACGGCGGTTCTGCGGCTGGTGGCCGAGGGCTGCACCAACGCCGGGATCGGGCGACGGCTGTTCATCGGGGAGTCGACGGTGAAGACCCATCTGCTGCGGATCTTCGGCAAGCTCGGGGTGGCCGACAGAACGGCGGCGGTCACCAGCGCGATGCGGCACGGGCTCCTCGCCCCCTGACCCCGCCGGGGCACTGGCCGGCGCGATGCCACGCGGGACGCGGCGGTACGGGAAGGGTCCTGGGCAGCGTGTGCCCAGGGCCCTTGCGTGCCGGTGTCGTACCCGGTCAGCCCAGCCGGGACTCCAGCTCCGCCACGATCTCGTTGACCCCGACCGCCGTCTGCTCGCCGGACTCCATGTCCTTGAGCTGGACGACGCCCTCGGCCAGATCGCGTTCGCCGGCCACGATCGTGTAGCGGGCGCCGCTGCGGTTGGCGTTCTTCATCGCGCCCTTGAGGCCCTTGCCGCCGTACGCGAAGTCCGCCGCGACACCGAGCTTGCGCAGCTCGGTGATCTTGCCGAACAGGATCCGGCGGGCCTCTTCGCCCAGCGGGACCGCGAACACGCTGGTGGACGCGGGCAGTTGGAGCTCGATGCCCTCGGCCTCCAGCGCGAGCACCGTACGGTCGACGCCGAGGGCCCAGCCCACGGACGGCAGCGCGGGGCCGCCGATCATCTCCGAGAGGCCGTCGTAGCGTCCGCCGCCGCCCACCGCGGACTGGGAGCCCAGACCGTCGTGGACGAACTCGAAGGTGGTCCGCGTGTAGTAGTCCAGGCCGCGCACCAGCTTCGGGTCGTCCTCGAAGGACACCCCCGCCGCGGTGATCAGCTCACGGACCTCCTCGTGGTACGCCTTGCACGCGTCGCACAGGTAGTCGCGCAGCAGCGGGGCACCGGTCAGCTGCTTCTGGACCGACTCGCGCTTGTCGTCGAGGACCCGCAGCGGGTTGATGTCGACGCGGCGGCGCGTGTCCTCGTCCAGGTCCAGGCCGCGCAGGAAGTCCTGGAGCGCGGCGCGGTAGACCGGGCGGCACTCCTTGTCGCCCAGGCTGTTGAGCAGGATGCGGAAGTCGCGCAGACCGAGCGAGCGGTAGGCCTGGTCAGCCAGGATGATCAGCTCGGCGTCCAGGGCCGGGTCCTCGGCGCCGATCGCTTCGGCGCCCACCTGCGAGAAGTGGCGGTAGCGGCCCTTCTGCGGACGCTCGTAGCGGTAGTACGAGCCCGAGTACCAGAGCTTGACCGGGAGGTTGCCCGTCTTGTGCAGGTTGGCCTCCAGGGCGGCGCGCAGCACGGAGGCCGTGCCCTCAGGACGCAGGGCGAGCCTGTCGCCGCCCTTGGTCTCGAATGCGTACATCTCCTTCGTCACGATGTCGGTGGACTCGCCGACGCCGCGCGCGAACAGCTCCACGCTCTCGAAGCCGGGAGTCTCGATATAACCGTAGCCGGAGTTGCGCAGCGGAGCGGCGATCGCCTCGCGCACCGCGAGGTACTTGGCGGAATCCGGCGGGATCAGGTCGTACGTGCCCTTGGGGGCCTTGAAGGTGCTCACGAAGGTCTCGTCACATTCCTCGTCGGGGAGCGTCCACATCCACTCCCGGGCCGGCGGCCACCTGCCGCAGATAAGGGTTGGTGGCGCGCTCCTGGCCGATGGTCGTCTGGGGGCCGTGGCCGGACAGCACCACGGTCGAGTCGTCGAGCGGCAGGCACACGCGGGCCAGCGAGTCGAGCATCTCGGCCATGTCACCGCCGGGCAGGTCGGTGCGTCCGATGGAGCCGGCGAACAGCAGATCGCCCGAGAAGAAGATCGGCGGGATGTCCGCCGCCTCGGGCATGCCGAAGGTCACCGACCCCTTGGTATGGCCGGGCGCGTGCGCGACGGACAGCTCCAGACCGGCCAGCTCCAGCTTCGCCCCGTCGGTGAGCTCCTTGACGTCGCCGGGCTCGCCCACGGTGAGCTCACCCATCAGCGGCATCCCGATGGACCGTCCCAGCGCTTTCTCGGGGTCGCTCATCATGTACCGGTCCTCGGGGTGGATCCAGGCCGGCACGTCGTGCGCGCCGCAGACCGGGACGACCGAGGCCACATGGTCGATGTGACCGTGGGTGAGGACGACGGCGACAGGCTTCAGCCGATGTTTCCGGAGCAGCTCCTCGACTCCCTCGGCGGCCTGGTGGCCCGGGTCGATGATCACGCACTCCTCACCAGCGGCGGGGGCGACCAGGTAACAGTTGGTCCCCCAGGCCCCGGCGGGGAACCCGGCAATCAGCACGATCGTCCTTAGGTATGTCGTACGGAGAGTGACTGTTTCGCGGTCAGAGCCTACCGGCGCTGCCGATTCCTCAGCGAACCCATATACGGTACGGGGCACACGCACGCGGAGGACACACCTGACGCACGCGTACCGGTCGGTGTACGAGACGCATGAGGAGACAACCCCGTGGTCAGCCAGGAACAGCGGCGGCGGCAGCTCGCCCGGGAGAAGTTCTTGCGGCAGCAGCAGCGACGTACGGACGCACGGCGCAAGACGCGCGTGCGCAACTCGGTGGTCGGCGCCGTCCTCGGGGTGGTGGTGGTCGGCAGCCTGGTGTCCTACACGGCCGGGGCCTTCACCAGTGACGACAAGAAGGCCGACACGAGCGCGCAGGTCTCCCCGAGCGCCTCGGCGACCAGCAAGGCGCCGGACCCGTGCGCGAAGCCGGCGGCCGGCTCGGTGAAGAAGCTGAGCTGGAAGAAGGAGCCGGCGATGACGATCGACACGTCGGCGAAGTACACGATGAACCTGGCCACCACCTGCGGCGACATCGGCATCACGCTGAACACGGCGGCCCCGCACACGGTGAACTCGTTCAACTTCCTGGCGGGTCAGGGCTTCTTCGACCACACCAAGTGCCACCGTCTGGTCACGAGCGGGATTTACGTCCTGCAGTGCGGCGACCCCAAGGGCACCGGCACCGGCGGCCCCGGCTACACCATCCCGGACGAGAATCTCAAGGACAAGAGCCTCAAGGGGAACGTGTACCCGGCGGGCACGGTGGCGATGGCCAACCAGTACAACGCGCAGACCCAGCAGGGCCGCAACAGCGGCGGCAGCCAGTTCTTCCTGGTCTACCAGGACAGTCCGCTGCCGGCCGACTACACACCGTTCGGCACCATCTCCGACGCGGGCATGAAGGTACTGAAGAAGATCGCCGCCGCCGGTGCCCAGCCCGCGGATCCCACGACGGGCAACACCGCACCGAACGCAACTGTCGTGATCAACAAGGCGACGGTGACGAAATCCTGACCGTCAACTGCGGAATTTCGGTCGCGCGGGATGCGGACAGCCGCCCCGCCGGTCGCCTATGTTGGCGGTGACGAAACTGTGGACGATGCCCGGGGGCGCTGAAGCCCTTCGCAGGCATCATGTGGAGGAGGCGCTGTGAGCAGCGACCCGTGGGGCCGCGTCGACGAGACGGGGACCGTGTACGTGCGAACGGCCGACGGTGAGCAGGTCGTCGGTTCCTGGCAGGCCGGCTCCCCCGAGGAGGCGCTGGCCTACTTCGAGCGCAAGTACGAGGGCCTGGTGGTCGAGATCGGCCTCCTCGAGAAGCGAGTGCAGACGACCGATCTGTCGGCGAAGGACGCCCAGGCCGCGATCGGCCATCTGCGGGAACAGGTGGACGCGCACCACGCGGTCGGCGACCTGGAATCGCTGCGGAGCCGTCTGGACAAGCTCGTGGAGACCGTCGAGGCGCGCCGTGAGGAGCGCAAGGCGCAGCGGGCCAAGCAGTCCGACGAGGCACGCCACTCGAAGGAGTCGCTGGTCGTCGAGGCCGAGGAGCTGGCGCAGTCCGACCAGTGGCGGGCCGCCGGTGAGCGGCTGCGGGCGCTGGTGGACACCTGGAAGGGGCTGCCGCGGCTCGACCGCAAGTCGGACGACGAACTGTGGCACCGCTTCTCGCACGCGCGGTCGGCGTTCTCCAAGCGTCGCAAGGCGCACTTCGCGCAGCTCGACGCGCAGCGCGAGGACGCCCGCAAGACCAAGGAGAAGCTGGTCGCCGAGGCCGAGGCGCTGTCGGCCTCGACGGACTGGGGTCCGACGGCGGCGCGCTACCGTGAGCTGATGGCCGACTGGAAGGCGGCGGGCCGCGCCCAGCGCGAGCATGAGGACGACCTGTGGAACCGCTTCCGCGGCGCCCAGGACGTGTTCTTCGCCGCCCGTAGCTCGGTCTTCGCGGAGCGCGACGCCGAGCAGTCCGAGAACCTCAAGCTCAAGGAGGAACTGGCCGAGGAGGCGGAGAAACTGCTGCCGATCACGGACCTCAAGTCCTCCCGTGCCGCCTTCCGCTCGATCAACGAGCGGTGGGAGGCCATCGGGCATGTGCCGCGCGACGCCCGGTCGCGGGTCGAGGGCCGGATGCACTCGGTCGAGCGGGCCATCCAGGAGGCCGAGGAGGCCGAGTGGCGGCGCACGAACCCGGAGGCCCGGGCGCGCGCCGAGGGCCTGACCGGTCAGCTGCAGGCCGCCGTGGACAAGCTCCGGGGCCAGATCGAGCAGGCTCGGTCCCAGGGCAACAACGCCAAGGCCGAGAAGCTGGAGCGGGAGCTGGAGGGCCGCCAGGCGCTCCTGGAGCAGGCCCTGAAGGGTCTCCAGGAGTTCGGCGGCTGACACCTGCCACACAGAGGGGGCTCCCGTACGGTGCGTACGGGAGCCCCCCTTTCCGTGTGCGGGCCGGTCAGTCCGACGGCCGGCGGGCCGACGTCACGCGGTAGACGTCGTACACGCCCTCGACGCCCCGTACGGCCTTCAGGACATGGCCCAGGTGTTTCGGGTCGCCCATCTCGAAGGTGAAGCGGGAGGTGGCGACCCGGTCGCGGGACGTCTGCACCGCGGCCGAGAGGATGTTGACGTGCTGGTCGGACAGGACCCGGGTGACATCCGAGAGCAGCCGCGAGCGGTCCAGTGCCTCCACCTGGATCGCCACCAGGAAGACGGACGACTGGGTCGGGGCCCATTCCACGTCGAGGATGCGTTCGGGCTCGCGCGACAGTGACTCGACGTTCACACAGTCGGTGCGGTGAACCGATACGCCGCTGCCGCGGGTGACGAAGCCGATGATGGGGTCGCCGGGGACGGGCGTACAGCAGCGGGCCAGTTTGACCCAGACGTCCTCGACGCCCTTGACCACCACGCCGGGGTCCTGGCTGCGGCGCCGCTTGCGACCGCGGCTGCGGGTCGGCGGGACGGCCTCGTCGATCTCCTCGGTGGCGGCCTCCTCGCCGCCGAGCGCCTGCACCAGCTTCTGCACGACGTTCTGGGCCGCGACATGGCCCTCGCCGATCGCCGCGTACAGCGAGGAGATGTCGGGGTAGCGCATCTCGTGGGCGAGGGTCACGAGCGAGTCGCCGGTCAGGATGCGCTGGATCGGCAGGTTCTGCTTGCGCATGGCCCGCGCGATGGCGTCCTTGCCCTGCTCGATCGCCTCGTCGCGCCGTTCCTTGGAGAACCACGCCCGGATCTTGTTGCGGGCGCGCGGCGACTTCACGAAGCCGAGCCAGTCGCGGGACGGGCTCGCGCCGGGTGCCTTGGAGGTGAAGACCTCCACCAAGTCGCCGTTGTCCAGGGTGGATTCGAGCGGTACCAGACGGCCGTTGACCCGCGCGCCTATCGTCCGGTGGCCGACCTCGGTGTGGACCGCGTACGCGAAGTCCACCGGGGTGGCCCCGGCCGGCAGCGCTATGACATCGCCCTTCGGGGTGAAGACGAAGACCTCGTTGCGCGACAGGTCGAAGCGCAGGGACTCGAGGAACTCGCTCGGGTCCTCGGTCTCCTTCTGCCAGTCGAGCAACTGCCGCAGCCACGCCATGTCGTTGACGGCGTCGTGGTCCTTGGCGTTCTTGGTGCTCGAACGGGGCGCGTCCGTACGGATCTTGGAGGCGCCAGCCACGGCCTCCTGCTTGTACTTCCAGTGCGCGGCGATGCCGTACTCCGCGCGGCGGTGCATGTCGAAGGTGCGGATCTGCAGTTCGACGGGCTTGCCGTTGGGGCCGATCACCGTCGTGTGCAGCGACTGGTACATGTTGAACTTGGGCATCGCGATGTAGTCCTTGAACCGCCCCGGAACCGGGTTCCAGCGGGCGTGGACCGTGCCCAGTGCCGCATAGCAGTCGCGGACGGTGTCGACGAGGACGCGGATGCCGACCAGGTCGTAGATCTCCGCGAAGTCACGGCCGCGGACGATCATCTTCTGGTAGACGCTGTAGTAGTGCTTGGGCCGGCCGGTGACCGTCGCCTTGATCCGGGCCGCGCGCAGATCGCCCTGGACCTCGTCGGTCACTATCGCCAGATACTCGTCGCGCTTGGGCGCGCGCTCGGCGACCAGCCGGACGATCTCGTCGTACATCTTGGGGTAGAGGATCGCGAAGGCGAGGTCCTCCAGCTCCCACTTGATGGTGTTCATGCCCAGGCGGTGGGCGAGCGGCGCGTAGATCTCCAGGGTCTCGCGCGCCTTCTTCTCCTGCTTCTCGCGCTTGAGATAGCGCATGGTGCGCATGTTGTGCAGACGGTCGGCCAGCTTGATGACCAGGACGCGGGGGTCCTTGGCCATCGCGACGACCATCTTGCGTACGGTCTCGGCCTGCGCGGCCTCGCCGAACTTGACCTTGTCCAGCTTGGTGACGCCGTCCACGAGGAGGGCCACGGTGTCGCCGAAGTCGCGGCGCAGCTGGTCCAGGCCGTACTCGGTGTCCTCGACGGTGTCGTGCAGCAGGCCCGCCATCAGGGTGGCCGGGTCCATGCCCAGCTCGGCGAGGATCGTGGTCACCGCGAGCGGGTGGGTGATGTACGGGTCGCCGCTCTTGCGCTTCTGGCCGCGGTGCCAGCGCTCGGCGACCTGGTAGGCGCGCTCGATCTGGCGGAGCGTCGAGTTCTCGATCTTCGGGTCGTTGCTGCGCACTATCCGCAGCAGCGGCTCCAGGACCGGGTTGTACGGGTTGGCGCGCTGGACGCCGAGGCGGGCGAGGCGGGCGCGGACACGGTTGGAGGAGCCGGAGCGGGCGGGCGGGGCCGGAGCGGGACGGACCGCGGGGGTGCGCTCGGCGGCGGCCGGCTTGGGCCGGGGCCGCTCGGCGGCCGGCTCGACGGGCGCCGACTGGGCGTGCTCGACCGGCCCGTGCGGGACGTCCTGCGCGCTGCGCGCGGGCTGGGCCGCGGCCTTCGACGACGGGTCGGGCTTGGCGGCGGTCAGGTGCTGGGCCTCGTCTGGCAAGAGGGCTCCTCGTGCGCGATCCGGGTCCCCCGGTCAGGCTCCGGAAACCCCATGGTAGCGATCCCGGGCTCCGGGCTCGCCCTCAGGCCGAAGGGACGGTCTGCTACGGGGGAAACGCATGAGGCGGGCGTCGGATTCCTCCGGGCCCGCCTCACGGTGTACGGCGGCCTTCCACGGCCTTGCGCGGGGGTGTCCCGCACGGATGCCGGACCTGACCGAGACCTGTCTTCGACGTGTCTCAGATCTGAAGGAGCGCCTCCAGGGGCGCACCGGCGAGGGCCGGCTCCAGCCGGGCACGGCCGCCCAGGAAGCCCAGCTCCATGAGCACGGACACCCCGGCGACCTCGGCGCCCGCCCGGCGGATGAGCTGGAGCGAGGCCTCGGCGGTACCGCCGGTGGCGAGAACGTCGTCGACGACCATCACGCGGTCGCCCGCGGTCAGGTCCTCGGCGTGCACCTCGATCTCCGCGGAGCCGTACTCCAGGTCGTAGGCCTGGCGCAGGGTGGCTCCGGGGAGCTTGCCCGCCTTGCGGACGGGGATGAAGCCGACGCCGGCGCGGACGGCGACCGGGGCGCCCAGGATGAACCCGCGGGCCTCCAGGCCGACGATCTTCGTCGCGCCGTGCCGCACGACGAGCTCCGCCAGTGCGTCGGTCAGCGCGCTGAAGGCCGCCGGGTCCGACAGGAGCGGGGTGATGTCCTTGAACATCACGCCCGGCTCCGGGTGGTCGGGTACGTCGCGGATGCGGCTGAGCAGAAGGTGCCTTATGTCAGTGGTGTCGGTCATCGACGCTTTCCTGAGGGTCGGCCGCGACCGCGGCCACGGGACGCGGGCTGGTGGCGCTGGCCGACGACGGCGGGCGTGGCGTCCTGCGGCTCGTCGGCGATCTGCGGCTCGTAGGTCTCGTCCTCGGCGGCGGCCTGGGCGCGCTTGGCCATGACCCGCTTCCTGAGGGCCTTCATCTGCGGCTCGCGCTCCTTGAGGTCGGCGACGAGCGGCGTGGCGATGAAGATCGACGAGTAGGCACCGGCCGCGAGGCCGACGAACAGCGACAGCGAGATGTCGTTCAGCGTGCCGGCGCCGAGGAAGCCGCCACCGATGAACAGCAGGCCGGCCACCGGCAGCAGCGCCACCACCGTGGTGTTGATGGAGCGGACCAGGGTGCTGTTGATCGAGCGGTTGGCGACGTCGCTGTAGGTCCAGCGGGTCTGCTTGGTGAGGTCCTTCGTCTGCTCCTTGAGGCTGTCGAAGACGACGACCGTGTCGTAGAGCGAGTAACCGAGGATCGTCAGCAGACCGATCACCGTACCGGGCGTCACCTCGAAGCCGACGAGGGCGTAGATACCGGTCGTGATGGTGATGTCGTGGATCAGCGCCACCAGGGCGGCCAGCGCCATCCGCCACTCGAAGGCGATCGCCAGGTAGATCACCACGAGCACCATGAAGATCGCCAGGCCCTGCCAGGCCTTGCTGGCGATCTGCTCACCCCAGCTGGGGCCGACCAGGTCGGCGTTGATCTGCTCGGAGCCGACGTTCAGGTCCTTGGCCAGCGTGTCCTTGATCTGGTCGGCCTTGTCTGTGTCGACCCCCGCGACCTGGATGCGCAGGCCGCCCGTGCCGAGCTTCTGCACGACGGCGGGGTGGCCGGAGGCGTCCTGGGCGTAGGTCTCGGCCTGGGTCACCGAGACGCTCGTCTTCGGGGTGGTGAAGATCGCTCCACCCTGGAACTCGATGCCCATGTTCAGGCCGCGCACCGTCAGGCCCAGGATGGCCGTGATGGTGATCAGGATCGAGATGCCGTACCAGATCTTGCGGTTGGCGACGAAGTCGTAACCGACCTCGCCTCGGTGGAGCCGGGCGCCGAGGTTGCCGAGCTTCGACATCTCTCACGCCTCCTTCGGGTCGACGGGGGCGGAGGGACGACGGGTGCGCCGCAACGGCGGCTTGGCGCCGAGACGCTTCGGGTCGAGGCCGGACCAGCTGTGTCCGCTCGCGAAGAACGTACGGCGGGCGAGGATCGTCATCAGCGGCTTGGTGAAGAAGAAGACGACGACCACGTCGAGGACCGTGGTCAGACCCAGCGTGAACGCGAAGCCCTGGACCTTGCCGACGGTGACGATGAACAGCACCGCGGCGGCCAGGAACGACACGAAGTCGGAGACCAGGATCGTGCGCCGGGCACGCGGCCAGGCACGCTCGACGGCGGGCCGCAGCGAACGTCCCTCGCGGATCTCGTCCCGGATGCGTTCGAAGAACACGATGAAGGAGTCCGCGGTGATACCGATCGCGACGATGGCACCGCACACTGCGGGCAGGTTCAGCGCGAAGTGGATCGTGGGGCCGAGCAGCGCCATGATCACGTACGTCATGGTCGCGGACACCAGCAGGGAGGCGACGGCCACCAGCGACAGACCGCGGTAGTACATGACCAGGTAGATGATGACCAGGGCCAGGCCGATCGCACCGGCGATGAGACCCGCCTGGAGCTGCTCGCCGCCGAGCGCCGCGGTCACCGTGGTCACGCTCGACTCCTTGAAGGAGAGCGGGAGCGCGCCGTAGGACAGCATGTTGGACAGGCTCTGGGCCTCGGTCTGGGTGAAGCTGCCGGAGATCTGAGCGTTGCCCCCGGTGATCGCCGTCTGGACGTACGGGTGGGAGACGACCTCGTCGTCGAGGACGATCGCGAACTCGTTCTGCGGGGAGCTGTTCTTGGACAGCTGGCCGGTGATGTCGGCGAACTTCTTCGAGCCGCTGGAGTTGAAGTTCATCACGACCTGCCAGCCGGCGGCACCCTGGGTGTCGAAGGCGGCCTGGGCCTTCGTGACCTCCGTGCCGTCGACCGCGACCGGGCCGAGGATGAACTTGTTCCAGGTGTTGCCGTCCTTGCCGCAGGCGACGGTGGCGTCGCCGGGCTTGGCGCCCTTGCCGGCGGTGGCGCGCTGCGCGGGCTTGCTGCAGTCGAGGGCGGCGTACTGGGCCTCGAGCTTGCTCGCGTCAGCGGCAGCGCCGCTCGCGGACGGCGAGGGGCTGCCGGCGGCCTTGGCGGGCGCGGAACCCGTCGCGGACGGGGTGGCGGAGCCGGTCGCCGACGGCGTGGCCGTGCCGGCCTTCAGCGCGTCGGTGACGGGGCGGCCCTGTGTGGTGGCGGAGGCCGTCGGAGAGGCGGTGGAGCCCGCCGTCGGGGTGGCGGCCTTGCCCGTGCTGGTGCTGCCCGCCTTGGCGCTGCTCGACGCGCTCGGCTTGGCGCTGCCGCCCGTGCTCGGGCTGGCGCTCGGGCTCGCCGGGGTGGGGGTGCCGGAGGCCGCACGCTGCAGGACCGGGCGGAAGTAGAGCTTCGCCGTGGTGCCGACCTGCTGACGGGCCTCCTCGGAGTTCATGCCCCGAGGGATGTTGACGATGATGTTGCGATCGCCCTGGGTCTGCACCTCCGCCTCGGACACGCCCAGACCGTTGACACGGCGGTTCATGATCTCGACCGCGGTGTCCATGTTGGTCTTGTTGATCGCGTTGGGCTGCCCGGGTTCGTTGACCGCCGTCAGCGTGATGCTGGTACCGCCGGCGAGGTCGATGCCGAGACGCGGAGTGGTGTGCCCGGAGGCGAACATTCCCCCGGTGAGCGCCGCGATGGCGATCAGGATGAGGGCCAGCGAGCGCCCCGGCCTGCTCTGGGCGCTCGCGCTCCGGCCCTTCTTCGGTGCTGCCACCTTCTCGTACTCCCTCTCGGGCCGGCCGGCGCCGGTCGGGCGCGCGGTCGGCCATGACATGGTGTCGGGACTCCGTGCGGGAACGACACGTCCCGGGAGGCAGACGGCGCGCGGACGGCGCGCCGTGCTCCCGGGGCGTGACTACTTCGCGTCGGACTCGCCGTCGGTCTTCTTCGGCTCTGCTTCGTCGGCCTTCGCGCCGGGCGTCTCGTCGGCGGCGTCGTCGTCCGCGTCCTTCTTGCCGAGGTCGACGGGCTTGTCGGCGGGGGCGTCGGCGGCGGACTCGTCCGTCTCGGTGAGGGAGGAGACGTCGTCCGGCACGACGGCGCCGTCGGCCTTGAGGTCGTGCTCGATGCCGTGGACGATGCGGTTGTACTCATCGTCGGTCAGGACGGCGCCGATCGCGTTCTTCGCGAACAGCAGCTCCACCCCCGGGCCTGCGTCGACGAGGACCGTGTCCTCGTTGACCTCCTTGACCGTGGCGTACATGCCCCCGATGGTGCGGATGCCGGAGCCGGGCTGCATCTCGTTCCGCATGGTCGCGGCCTGTTGCTGCTTCTTCTTGGCCGAGCGCGTCATCAGGAACATGGCCGCGATGAGCACGATGAACGGGAGAAGGGTCAAGGTATTCACGGGACGGAAATTCCTTCGCACGACCGCTGTGGCGGCGGCCTGATGGATTGGGGGTGGTCGGCACCGCCCACAAGGGCGGCATCGGCGGAGTCTAAGCGAGTCCGCATGCATGGAACAACGCCCAGCATGGCACCCGGGTTCCTGCCGGTGCGAGTCCCGCGCCGTCACGTACCGAACAGGTCCTGTTGTCCGTTTGCCCCGGTCCTCGCCCCGGATCCGCCGCCCGTCGGGGCGGTGAGGCCGAGGTGGACCCAGGCGGCCGGCGTGGCCACTCGCCCCCGCGGGGTCCGGGCGAGCAGGCCCTCCCTGACCAGGAAGGGCTCGGCGACCTCCTCCACGGTCTCACGTTCCTCCCCCACTGCGACCGCGAGTGTGGAGAGTCCCACAGGACCGCCGCCGAACAGTTTGAGCAGGGCCTCCAGGACGGCCCGGTCCAGGCGGTCCAGGCCCCGCCCGTCCACCTCGTACACGCTGAGGGCCGCCGCGGAGATCTCGCGGGTGATCACTCCGTCGGCCTTGACCTGCGCATAGTCCCGCACACGGCGCAGCAGCCGGTTGGCGATACGGGGGGTGCCGCGGGAACGTCCGGCGATCTCCGCCGCCCCGTCGGTGTCGATCTCGACGTCCAGAAGGCTCGCCGAGCGGTGGATCACGCGCTGCAGCTCGGCGGGCTCGTAGTACTCCATGTGCGCGGTGAAACCGAAGCGGTCGCGCAGCGGGGGCGGCAGCAGTCCCGCGCGCGTGGTGGCGCCGACCAGGGTGAACGGCGGCAGCTCCAGGGGGATGGCGGTGGCGCCGGGGCCCTTCCCGACGATCACGTCGACCCGGAAGTCCTCCATCGCCATGTAGAGCATCTCCTCGGCGGGCCGGGACATGCGGTGGATCTCGTCGAGGAAGAGGACCTCGCCCTCCTGGAGGGAGGAGAGGATCGCGGCGAGGTCGCCGGCGTGCTGGATCGCGGGGCCGCTGGTGATGCGGATGGGGGCGCCCATCTCGGCCGCGATGATCATCGAGAGCGTGGTCTTGCCCAGGCCGGGGGCTCCGGACAGCAGGACGTGGTCGGCGGTCGCTCCCCGCGCGCGTGCCGCGCGCAGCACGAGGTCGAGCTGCTCACGGACCTTCTCTTGGCCGATGAACTCGTCCAGGTCCTTGGGGCGCAGGGCGGCCTCGACGGCCTGGTCGTCACGGTCGGCGACAGAGCCCACCAGCCGCTCCGCGGCGGGGCCGGCGGGCGCCTCGGCGGCGGGGGTGTCGGTCGTGTCGTCCCAGTTCATGGAGTGTGCCTCGCGGTCTCGTGGGGGCGCCGATGGGTCAGCGGGCGCGGTTCAGGGTCTGCAGGGCCGCCTTCAGGAGCGCGCCCACCTGGGGTGTGCCCGGGCCGGCCTCGGCATGCGGGGCGACGGCGGCCACGGCCTCGTCCGCCTCGCGGGTCGCGTACCCGAGGCCGATCAGGGCGGCGTGCAGCTGGTCGCGCCAGCCGGCGGTGACCGGCGCGCCGACCACGGGGGCGCCAGTGGGCTCGCCCAGCCGGTCCTTCAGCTCCAGCAGCAGCTTCTGGGCGCCCTTCTTGCCGATGCCGGGCACGGCCGTGAGGGCCTTCTCGTCGCCGGTGGCCACGGCGCGGCGCAGGGCGTCCGGGGTGTGGACGGCCAGCATCGCCTGGGCCAGCCGGGGGCCGACGCCGCTCGCGGTCTGGAGCAGCTCGAAGACCTGGCGCTCGTCGTCGTCCGCGAAGCCGTACAGCGTCAGCGAGTCCTCCCTGACGACCAGTGAGGTGGCGAGCCTGGCCTCCCGGCCCTTGCGCAGCCCGGAGAGGGTGTTCGGCGTGCACTGGACGGCGAGACCGATGCCGCCCACCTCGACCACGGCGGAGTCCGGGGCGAGGGCGGCGACCGGGCCGCTGACGAAGGCGATCATGCGGTACGGCCTTTCGAGGTGTGCAGGGCGACGGCCTGCTGGAGTCGGTTCTGGGCGGGGGCGCGCCAGATGTGGCAGATGGCGAGCGCGAGGGCGTCCGCGGCGTCGGCGGGCTTCGGCGGCGCGGCCAGCCGCAGCAGCCGGGTGACCATGGCGCCGACCTGGGCCTTGTCGGCGCGTCCGCTGCCGGTGATGGCGGCCTTGACCTCGCTGGGGGTGTGCAGGGCGACGGGGATGCCGCGGCGGGTGGCGCAGAGGATCGCGACGGCGCTGGCCTGGGCGGTGCCCATGACCGTCCGCACGTTGTGCTGGCTGAAGACGCGCTCCACGGCGACGAATTCCGGCCGGTGCTCGTCCAGCCACTGCTCGATGCCCTGCTCGACGGCGACGAGGCGGTGACCGAGGTCGGCGTCCGCCGACGTACGGACGACTCCGACGCCGAGCATCGTGAGCGGCCGGCCGGCCACGCCCTCGACGACGCCGATGCCGCACCGCGTCAGTCCGGGGTCCACCCCCAGTACGCGCACCCCCGTGCCTCCCTTCGCTCTCCCCGGTCGCCGCCGGACACTGCCCCCAGTTCGTGCAGGCTATCGGGTGCCACTGACAACGCCCGGCAAAGCGACGGGCCGACGGGTGGTGTCCCGTCGGCCCGGTCGGTTCGCGGCGGCTCTAGGCGTCGACCTTCTCCATGACCTCGTCGCTGACGTCGAAGTTGGCGAAGACGTTCTGCACGTCGTCGCTGTCCTCGAGCGCGTCGATCAGCTTGAAGATCTTCGTGGCGCCCTCTTCGTCAAGCTGGACCTGCATGGTCGGCACGAAGTTGGCCTCGGCGGAGTCGTAGTCGACCCCGGCGTCCTGGAGGGCGCTGCGGACCGCCACCAGGTCGGTGGCCTCGCTGATCACCTCGAAGGACTCACCGAGGTCGTTGACCTCCTCGGCGCCCGCGTCGAGCACGGCACCCAGGACGTCGTCCTCGGTCAGCTCGCCCTTGGGGACGATCACGACGCCCTTGCGGTTGAACAGGTACGACACGGAACCCGGGTCGGCCATGGAGCCGCCGTTGCGGGTCATGGCGACACGCACGTCCGAGGCGGCACGGTTGCGGTTGTCGGTGAGGCACTCGATGAGCACCGCGACACCGTTGGGACCGTAGCCCTCGTACATGATCGTCTCGTAGTCGGCGCCGCCGGCCTCCAGGCCCGCGCCGCGCTTGACCGCCGAGTCGATGTTCTTGTTCGGGACCGACTGCTTCTTGGCCTTCTGGATGGCGTCGTAGAGAGTCGGGTTGCCCTCGGGGTCCGCGCCTCCCGTCCGGGCCGCGACCTCGATGTTCTTGATCAGCTTCGCGAAGAGCTTGCCGCGCTTGGCATCGATGACGGCCTTCTTGTGCTTCGTCGTGGCCCATTTAGAGTGGCCGGACATCTGCCTGTCTCCTTCGCGTAACCCATCCCGTACGAACTCCCCCAGACCTCAAGCGACTGAGGGGACCCCCGGAGATCCTACAAGGACTCCGGTGTGCGGTTGGCGCGCACCATGTCGACGAACAGTGAGTGAACGCGGTGATCGCCGGTCAGCTCCGGATGGAACGACGTTGCGAGCGCGTTTCCCTGGCGTACGGCCACGATGTGACCGTCGTACACGGCGAGCACCTCGGCCTGGGCGCCCACGGACTCGACCCAGGGGGCCCGGATGAAGACGCCCTCTACAGGATCGCCCTCCACACCCTCGACGTCGACCGCCGCCTCGAAGGACTCGTTCTGCCGGCCGAAGGCGTTGCGGCGCACGATCATGTCGATGCCGCCGATGGTCTCCTGGCCGGAGCGCGGGTCGAGGATCTTGTCGGCGAGCATGATCATGCCCGCGCAGGTGCCGTAGACCGGCATGCCCTCGCGCACGCGCGCGCGAAGGGGTTCCATCACCCCGAAGAGGACGGCCAGCTTGGAGATGGTGGTGGACTCGCCGCCGGGGAGGACGAGGCCGTCGACCTCGGCGAGCTCTTCGGGGCGCCGCACCGGCCTGGCCACGGCGTCGGCCGCGGCCAGGGCGATGAGGTGCTCCCGTACGTCGCCCTGGAGAGCCAGGACGCCTATGACGGGTGCGTCGGTCATGTACGTGCTGTCCTAAGTGAGGTCGGGCTGTGTCGTGCCGGGGTGCGTCTTACCAGCCGCGGTTGGCGTAGCGCTCGCTCTCGGGGAGGACGTCGCAGTTGATGCCGACCATGGCCTCGCCGAGGTTGCGGGACGCGTCCGCGATGATCTTCGGGTCGTCGTAGAAGGTGGTCGCCTTCACGATGGCGGCGGCGCGCTTGGCCGGGTCACCGGACTTGAAGATGCCGGAGCCGACGAACACGCCCTCGGCGCCGAGCTGACGCATCAGCGCGGCGTCGGCCGGGGTGGCGACACCGCCGGCGGAGAACAGCACGACCGGGAGCTTGCCCAGCTCGGCGACCTCCTTGACCAGCTCGTACGGGGCGCGCAGCTCCTTCGCGGCGGCGTACAGCTCGTGGTTGTCGAAGCCGCGCAGCTTGGCGATCTCGTTCTTGATCTGGCGCAGGTGGCGGACGGCCTCGACGACGTTGCCGGTGCCGGCCTCGCCCTTGGAGCGGATCATCGCGGCGCCCTCGGCGATACGGCGCAGGGCCTCACCCAGGTTGGTGGCACCGCAGACGAACGGCGTGGTGAAGGCCCACTTGTCGGAGTGGTTGACCTCGTCGGCCGGGGTGAGGACCTCGGACTCGTCGATGTAGTCGACGCCGAGCGCCTGCAGCACCTGGGCTTCGACGAAGTGGCCGATGCGGGACTTGGCCATCACCGGGATGGACACGGCGTTGATGATGCCCTCGATCATGTCCGGGTCGGACATACGGGCCACGCCGCCGTCCTTGCGGATGTCGGCCGGGACCCGCTCCAGGGCCATGACGGCGACGGCGCCCGCGTCCTCGGCGATCTTCGCCTGCTCCGGCGTGACGACGTCCATGATCACGCCGCCCTTGAGCTGCTCGGCCATGCCGCGCTTGACGCGGGCCGTGCCGGTCTCGGGGGTCTGGGGGGTGGAGAGCGTGCTGGACACGGGTTCGACCTCACTCGGGAAAAAGGCTGATTTCTGCTGGACCGAGGAAACGCCGGGTGAACAGGCCACGGCAAGGGCCAATGGGGAGGCGGTGGATCGTTTTGGGTGCCCGAGTGGCCCGCACCACGCCTCACCGGCCCGCACCACCCTGTACGGCGCACCCGCACAGCCCCGTGCAGGACGGTCCAGACGGCCTCCTACGGCACGCGGGGCGCGCCCCCGGCCCTCACACCGTCGTACGGTCCGTCAGCGCCGCAGGGGGCTCGTCGTCCATCTCGAAGGCCATCGGGAACGGGGCGTGACCGGCCAGCCGGAACCAGCGCACCTTGCGATGGCGGCGCAGCGCCCGGGCCGCGCGCACGGCGTCGTTGTGGAACCTCCGGGCCATCGGCACCCGGCGCACGGCCTCGGTCAGCTCATGGGCGGCCGCCTCGCCGCCGGGCGCCTCCCGCACCGCCTCCACCTGCTGGGCCTCGCCGAACACGGCCCGCAGCGCCTGGCTGAGCTCGCTCTCGGCGACCTCCCGCTGCTCCTCCTCCGCCTGCCGGGCCGCGTGGGCGGCCTCGTACAGCACGATCGACGCGGCCGGATCGAGCACCCCCGAGGTCGCCAGCTCCTGGGCGACGGAGGCCCGGCGCAGCAGCTGGGCGTCGAGCGCGGCGCGCGTCGCGTCGATGCGGGAGTGCAACCGGTCGAGGCGGCCCGCGGTCCAGCTCAGATAAAGGCCGATCGCGACGAGGGCGACGAGGATCCAGATGAGGGTTGCGGTCACGGGCGGCAAGGCTACCGGGCGGTCCGCTCACCGGTGCCGTTCGCCGGACTCAGTCCCGGACCAGGCCCAGGCGGGCGCGCAGGCCCGTCCGCTCGTCCGCGGCCACCGCGGCCGCGCCGTCCGTCACCGTCTCGTAGACCGACAGGATGTCCGCGCCGACCGTCGCCCAGTCGAAGCGCCGTACATGGGCGCTGCCGCGCGCCCGCAGCTCCGCGCGGCGCTCCGGGTCCGCGAGCAGCCGCAGGGCCGCGTCGGCGAGCGCGTCGGCGTCCTCGTTGGCGAACAGCTCACCCGCCGCCCCCTGGTCCAGGACCTGGGCGAAGGCGTCCAGATCCGAGGCGAGCACGGGCGCGCCCGCCGACATCGCCTCGACCAGGACGATCCCGAAGCTCTCCCCCCCGGTGTTGGGCGCCACGTACAGGTCTACGCTGCGCAGGAAGCGCGCCTTGTCCTCGTCGCTGATCATGCCGAGGAACTCGACGCGCGGGCGCAGGTCAGCCGGAAGCGCCGCCACCGCCTCCTCCTCGTCACCGCGTCCGGCGACCAGGAGCCGGGTGTCCGGGCGCGCGGCCAGGATCTTCGGCAGGGCCTTCATGAGGACCGGCAGACCCTTGCGGGGCTCGTCGATACGGCCTATGAAGCCGATGGTGCTGCCCGCGCCTGGCCCGCCGCCGGCCTCGACGGAGCCTCGCGCCTCCTCCGACTGCCATTCGGCCTTGGGTTGGGCCTTCGCGAAGAAGTCGACGTCCACGCCGTTCGGGATCACCACGGCGTCGCCACCGAGGTGTTCGACGAGCGTGCGGCGCGCGTACTCGCTCACCGCGATGCGCGCGCTGATCTTCTCCAGGGCCGCCTGCAGGATCGAGTAGGCGGCGACCATGGCCCGCGAGCGCGGGTTGGAGGTGTGGAAGGTCGCCACGATCGGGCCCTGCGCCGCCCAGCAGGCCAGCAGGCCCAGCGACGGCGAGGTCGGCTCGTGGATGTGGATCACGTCGAACTCGCCGTCGTGCAGCCAGCGCCGCACGCGGGCCGCGCTCAGGAAGCCGAAGTTCAGCCGGGCCACCGAGCCGTTGTACGGCACCGGGACCGCTCGGCCAGCCGAGACGACGTAGGGGGGCAGCGGGGTGTCGTCGTCCGCGGGGGCGAGAACGGAGACCTCGTGCCCCAGGCGGATGAAGTACTCGGCCAGATCGCGGATGTGGAACTGGACGCCGCCCGGCACGTCCCAGGAGTACGGGCAGACGATGCCGATCCTCACTCCGCACCCTCCCGGGGGTCCTCGTTCCGGGGAGCCCTGCCGGGATCCAGGTCGGCGAGCCACAAGCGCTGCAGCATGTGCCAGTCCTCCGGATGCTCGGCGATCCCCGTGGCGAAGGCGTCTGCCAGCGCCTGTGTCATGACAGACGCCTTCTCGGCCCGGGTACCTGTCTCCGGTACCTCGATCGGGGGATGCACACGGCCGCGCATGACGGGCGAGTCGTCGTACCAGAGCGTCACCGGCAGCAGCAGCGCGCCGGTCTGCTGGGCGAGCAGCGCAGGTCCGGCGGGCATCCGCGCCGTCTCCCCGAAGAAGGTGACCTCGACGCCGGAGGCCGACAGATCGCGGTCGGCGACGAGGCAGACGAGTCCGCCGTCGCGCAGCCGCCGGGCCAGGGTGCCGAACGCGGAGCCGCCGCTGTGCGGCAGCACCTCCATGCCGAGGCCCTCGCGGTAGGCGACGAAGCGGTCGTAGAGCGTCTCGGGCTTGAGCCGTTCGGCCACCGTCGTGAACGGCGTCTTCAGCGCGGTGGTGACCCAGGCGCCCGCCAGGTCCCAGTTGGCCAGGTGCGGCAGCGCGAGGACGACGCCCTTGCCGGCGGCCAGTCCGTCGGTGAGGAAGTGCAGGTCCTTGGCGTCGAAGCCGTCCCTGACGCGTTCCGGGCTCCAGGCCGGGAGCCGGAAGGACTCCATCCAGTAGCGCAGATAGGAGCGCATGCCCGCCCGGGACAGCTCGGCGAGCCGTTCGGGGCTCGCGTCGGGCAGCACACGCGCGTAGTTGCTCTCGAGCCGCTGCACGCCCTTGCCGCGCTGCCGCCAGGCGGCGTCGGCGATGGTCCGGCCCAGCCGGGTGGCGACGGGCTCGGGCAGGGCCTTGACCGTGCCCCAGCCCAGTCCGTAGAGCCCGTCGGTGAGCCGCTCCTGCAGGCTGGTCACGTAGCCGCCCCGCTCCTGTGCACGTCGTTCACTGCCCCGTCCCGCTTCCGTGCGAGGCGCTCTGGTCCCGGTCGCGCTCCGCGGCCGCGTCCGCCTCGGCGGACTCCCGGCGAACCGTGACGACCCGCTGGACCAGCGTGATCAGGCTGCCGACGGCGACGATCCACAGCGCGATCGGCAGCAGCACCTGGATGCCCGGCACGCCGAACTTGTGCAGCCCCGCGAACCCGGCCGCGACCAGCGAGATGACCAGACGCTCGGCGCGCTCGACGAGCCCGTTCACGGCGACCGGCAGTCCGATCGACTCGCCGCGGGCCTTGGTGTACGACACCACCTGGCCGCTGGCCAGACAGAAGATCGAGACCGCGCACAGGACGTTGTCGTTGCCGTTGCCCGCGTACCAGAGGGCGAAGCCGCCGAAGATCGCGCCGTCGGCGACCCGGTCGAGCGTGGAGTCCAGGAAGGCTCCCCAGCGACTGGAGCGGCCGAGCTGGCGGGCCATGTTGCCGTCGACGAGGTCCGAGAACACGAACAGGGTGATGACGACCGTGCCCCAGAAGAACTCGCCCCGGGGGTAGAAGACCAGCGCGCCCGCGATCACCCCGGCGGTGCCGATGAGCGTGACCGTGTCGGGGCTCACGCCCCTGCGGATCAGAAACGCGGCGAACGGTGTGAGGACACGCGTGAAGAATGCACGCGCGTACTTGTTCAGCATGGCCTTCCCGACGGTCGGTGAGCCGCGCGGCCTCTGCTGGCCGCCGGCTGGCCCATCGTAGCCACGCGCGCGTGTGCGCGACGGCCGGGCACCCGCGGGCCCGGTGTCACGTCCTGGTGGCACCGGGGTCTCGGGGTGATCGCAGGGGCCGCCGACCCGCACGTATGGCGGGATCCCGTCCTCCGTATGGACGCACCGTGACGGGAGTGCAAAGCTCGAAGACACCGCGGGCGTCACCGGAGCCGCCTACCGCACGCGGGTCCGCACGTCCGCGCCCACAGAGACCTCACCGTGCACGGGAGGCAAGGCCATGGGCGACAAGGCGAACGCACACCCTGGAGCCGCCGGCAGGGCTACGGCGGCCGACCACCCCGCGTCCGTACGGAATGTGGTGCTGGTCGGCCACAGCGGATCCGGCAAGACGACTCTGGTGGAAGCTCTCGCGCTGACCGCGGGAGCGGTGAATCGGGCGGGCCGTGTGGAGGACGGCGGCACCGTATCCGACTACGACGAGATCGAGCACCGGCAGCAGCGTTCGGTGCAGCTCTCCCTGGTCCCCGTCGAACGGGACGGGATCAAGATCAATCTGCTGGACACTCCCGGATACGCCGACTTCGTCGGGGAACTGCGGGCCGGTCTGCGCGCGGCCGACGCGGCCCTCTTCGTGGTCTCGGCCGCGGACGGGGTGGACGGCTCCACCCGGATGGTCTGGGACGAGTGCGCGGCCGTCGGTATGCCGCGCGCGCTCGTGATCACGCACCTGGAGGCCGCCCGGGCCGACTTCGAGGAGATGACCCGGGTCTGCGCGCAGGAGTTCGGCGGGGAGGACCCCGACGCCGTACTGCCCCTGTACCTGCCCTTGCACGGCACCGAGGGCTCCGACGGGCACGCCCCCGTGACCGGGCTCGTGGGACTGCTGTCGCAGAAGCTGTTCGACTACGCCTCCGGCGAGCGCAAGGAGTCCGAGCCGGGGCCGGAACAGCTGCCGCTGATCGAGGACGCCCGCAACCGCCTCATCGAGGGGATCATCTCCGAGAGCGAGGACGAGACCCTCATGGACCGCTATCTGGGCGGCGAGGCGATCGAACTCGACACGCTGACGCAGGACCTGGAGCGGGCGGTCGCGCGCGGGGTCTTCTTCCCGGTGCTCGCCGCCGCGCCCGCGGCCGAGGGCGCCCGCCAGGGACTCGGCACCGTCGAGCTGCTGGAACTGATCACGGGCGGTTTCCCCACCCCGCTGGAGCATGAGGCGGCCGCGGTGACCACCCCGGACGGCAAGCCCCGTGACCTCGCGCTCTGCGATCCTTCGGGGCCTCTGGTGGCGGAGGTCGTCAAGACGTCCTCCGACCCGTACGTGGGCCGTATCTCACTGGTCCGCGTCTTCTCCGGCACCCTGCATCCCGACGACACGGTCCATGTCTCCGGGCACGGTCTGGCCGACCGCGGCCACGAGGACCATGACGTCGACGAGCGCATCGGCGCCCTGTCCGTCCCGTTCGGGAAGCAGCAGCGCCCGCTCTCGCAGTGCATCGCGGGCGATCTGGCGTGCGTGGCGAAACTGAACCGGGCCGAGACCGGCGACACGCTCTCGGCCAAGGACGAACCGCTGCTCATGGCGCCCTGGGAGATGCCGGACCCGCTGTTGCCGCTCGCCATCCAGGCGCACAGCAAGCCGGACGAGGACAAGCTCAGCCAGGGGCTCTCCCGGCTGGTCGCCGAGGATCCGACCATGCGGCTCGAACAGAACCAGGACACCCACCAGGTGGTGCTGTGGTGCCTGGGCGAGGCGCACGCGGACGTCGCCCTGGAGCGGCTGCGCAGCCGCTACGGCGTCCAGGTCGACGTGGTGCCGCACAGGGTCTCCCTCCGGGAGACGTTCGCGGGCACCTCCGGCGGGCGCGGGCGGCATGTCAAGCAGTCCGGCGGGCACGGGCAGTACGCGATCTGCGAGATCGAGGTGGAACCGCTGCCCGGCGGCTCCGGCATCGAGTTCGTCGACAAGGTGGTCGGCGGGGCCGTGCCCCGGCAGTTCATCCCGTCCGTGGAGAAGGGCGTACGCGCCCAGGCCGCCAAGGGCGTGGCCACCGGGCATCCCCTCGTGGACGTCCGGATCACGCTTCTCGACGGCAAGGCGCACTCCGTGGACTCCTCGGACGCAGCCTTCCAGACGGCGGGCGCGCTCGCCCTGCGCGAGGCGGCGGCCGACGCGACGATCCATCTGCTGGAGCCGGTCGCCGAGGTCTCGGTACTCGTCGGTGACGACTACGTCGGTGCCGTGATGAGCGACCTGTCCACGCGGCGCGGCCGGGTCCTGGGGACCGAACAGACGAGCGGCGGCCGGACGCTGGTGCGAGCCGAGGTGCCGGAGATCGAGATCGGCCGGTACGCGGTCGATCTCCGCTCCCTCTCGCACGGCACGGCCCGCTTCAGCCGCTCCTACGCGCGGCACGAGCCGATGCCGACGCAGCTCGCTCAGAAGATCCGCGAAGAGGCGCAGCGCACCATGTAGTCGGGGCTGTGCGTCCGACTCCCCCCGGCGGGCGGCTTCTTGGCCGTCCGCCGACGGATGTCCGTCGCGGCGGATACGCTGATGACCTGATCAAGTTGACACGCGATCACCACGATGACCTGTTCAACAGGTGTGCGGGGCAAGGAAGTCGGGAAGGCCGCAGAAGCGGGTTCGGCGGCGAGGGGGCGGGCGGCAGTGACGGACGGATTCGATTTCAGCCCCGGGGCACAGGTGCCCCTCTCGGGCTCCGCGGGCCAGACGGCGGCGACCTACGCCCTGGCCTCGGCGGCCTACCGGGACGCGAAGGTCGAGCAGATCCTCGACGCGAACAACGAATGGCACGAGTCGAAGGTCAGCCCTCCCCGTCCCTGGGCGAAACTCTTCCGCCCCAACCTTGGCGAGGCCTTCTCGCTCGCGGTGCGGGACCGCATGCTCGGGGCCGGCCGCAAGCCGCTCATCCAGTCCTTCGGCACCGAGCCGCAGGTGGTCGTGGAGCACTGTCTGGCCGCCCACCGCATCCGCCGGGAGCGCGACAACTGGCTCGCCGCGGTGACGGTGCTGTGCGGGGTGCTGTTCCTGCCCGGGCTGCTGGTGTGGCTGCTGGTCTTCCAGATCCGCGCCACCATCGCCAAGCGGGACGCCAAGCGCGGGTCCGCCCTCGGCACCACGCTGCTGGTCGCGGTGGGCGCCCTCGCCGTGATCTTCCTGATCAAGATGCCGTTCACGGGTTTCTGGGCGTGGTACGGGCGTGCGGCGGCGGTGCTGCCCGTGATCGGCTGGTACTGGGCGAAGCAGATCTGCGAGCGGACCGCGCGGGACCTGCGCGAGCGCTGGGAGAGCCTGCTCGCCGGCGGCGGCCTGGGCGCGAAGATCCCCGAGGCGGTGCCGGGCAGCCCCGGGGAGAACTCCGCCGAGCTGCTGCGCCAGGCACTGGTCCGGCTGAGCGCCGAGCAGCGGTCCAACTCCGTCTTCTACGCGGGGCCCAAGGGCATCCTGGGCATGGGCACGCGCTGGGGCAGCTGGCAGCTCGCCGAGGACCTGGTGCCGCGTGACGCGGACAAGGAGATCCACCCGTTCCGCAGCTGGGACGTGGTCAGGGCCATCCACGACCAGCTGAGCATGCTGGAACGCGGCCCGCTGAACACCGGGGGCTTCCCGAAGCCGTCGATCAAGCACTGGATCGTCAGCCCGATCGGCGAGAAGGCCGGGGAGGTGTCCCGCCCCGAGGGCACGGACGTGGACGCGTACCAGTTCAAGCCGCACGCGATACAGGAGATCTGCAACAAGCAGCAGTTCGGCGGCGGTGAGCGGCACTACCTCGGCGTCCAGTGGACGCTGTGGGACGGCCAGCTGGTCCTCACCATGCTGATCACGGTGACGGTGCTGCACGAGACGCTGCGCATCGAGGTCACCGGGCACGCCCTGGGGCCGGTGAACGCGCTGTTCACGACCAAGCCCTCGGCGCCGACCAAGAAGGTGCAGAAGCAGATCAGGTTCTGGGAGACTCGCGAGGTGAAGCTCCCGCTGGTCGACGCGGACGAGGTGGTGCGCCTGGCGGTCCGCGCCCCGCTCACCTGGTATCCGCCGGTGCTGAACTGGCTGGGCGGCTCGCTGACCCTGCCGGAGCCCTTCGGTCTGCGTCACGCCTGGGCGGACCAGCCGTGGCGCCACCGCTTCATGGCGGACGACGCGCTGCGGGCGGCCACACCGGTGCTGCGCGTGGTGCACGCGGCGGCGATCCGGGTGCTGGAGGAGAACGGCGTGGACACGGAGAAGTTCGGCACGCGGTCGTCGTTCCTCAGCTCGCAGGTGCAGGACCCGATGCCGCGCAAGGCCGACCTCTACGACGCGTAGCGCACCCGGACCGGTTCCTGCCGGGCCACCCGGTCGGTCGGGCGGCCCGGCAGGACCGGAGCTGTGAGAGCTCCACGCTCACGCCGCGGGCCAGGCCTCCGCCAGCATCGTGCGGGTGTCGGCCAGCAGCTGCGGCAGCACCTTGGTGTGGCCGACCACCGGCATGAAGTTCGTGTCGCCGCCCCAGCGCGGGACGAGGTGCTGGTGCAGATGGGCCGCGATGCCCGCGCCGGCGACCGTGCCCTGGTTCATGCCGATGTTGAAGCCGTGGGCCCCGGAGGCGGTGCGCAGGGCGGTCATGGCCTGCTTGGTCAGCTCGGCCAGCTCCGCGGTCTCCGGCTCCGTCAGGTCGGTGTAGTCGGCGACGTGGCGGTACGGCACGACCATCAGATGGCCGCCGTTGTAGGGGTACAGGTTGAGGACCGCGTACACCTGCTCGCCGCGCCTGACGATCAGCCCGTCCTCGTCGGACTTGGCCGGTATGGTGCAGAACGGGCAGCCGTCGTCGGCCCCCGGACCGGTCGGCTTGTTCTCGCCCTGGATGTAGGCCATCCGGTGGGGCGTCCACAGGCGCTGGAACGCGTCCTGCGTCCCCACTCCGATCTGCTGCTCCGGCTCACTCGTCATGCAGTGCAGCATATGGCTTCACCCGTGTGCGGCGTCGGGGCGGTCCTCGGAAGCCCCGGTCCGACCAGGAACGAGGCAGGGCCCCGGGGCACTGAACTCCCCAGGGGCCCTGGCGTCCGTCGCCTGCGGGGCGGAGGCACATCTCACACAGGTGCGGATCAGACCTGTGCCCGCTCCTCGACGACCTTCATGATCTTCGCGATGGCCTCGTCGAACGGGATGGCGTTCTCCTGCGAGCCGTCCCGGTAGCGGAAGGACACCGATCCGTTGGACATGTCCTCGTCGCCCGCGATGACCATGAAGGGCACCTTCTGCTTCTGGGCGTTGCGGATCTTCTTCTGCATACGGTCCGAGGAGGAGTCGACCTCGACGCGCAGGCCCTTCTTGCGGGCGGCCTCGGTGAACCTCTGCAGATACTCGACGTGCGCGTCACCGATCGGGATACCGATGGCCTGGACCGGTGCCAGCCACGCCGGGAAGGCGCCCGCGTAGTGCTCCAGCAGCACCGCGAAGAACCGCTCGATGGAGCCGAAGAGGGCGCGGTGGATCATGACCGGGCGCTGCTTGGAGCCGTCCGCGGCCGTGTACTCCAGGTCGAAGCGCTCCGGCAGGTTGAAGTCCAGCTGGACCGTCGACATCTGCCAGGTGCGGCCGATCGCGTCCTTGGCCTGGACGGAGATCTTCGGACCGTAGAAGGCGGCGCCGCCCGGGTCCGGGACCAGCGGCAGGCCCTGCTTCTCGGCGACCTGGCGGAGGGTCTCGGTGGCCTCCTCCCAGGCCTCGTCGGAGCCGACGTACTTCTCCGGGTCCTTGGTGGACAGCTCCAGGTAGAAGTCGGTCAGACCGTAGTCGCGCAGCAGGTTCAGCACGAAGGTGAGCGTCTTGTCGAGCTCGTCGCCCATCTGCTCGCGCGTGCAGTAGATGTGCGCGTCGTCCTGGGTGAAGCCGCGGGCACGGGTCAGACCGTGCACGACACCCGACTTCTCGTACCGGTACACGGTGCCGAACTCGAACAGGCGCAGCGGCAGTTCACGGTAGGAGCGGCCGCGCGCGTCGAAGATCAGGTTGTGCATCGGGCAGTTCATGGGCTTGAGGTAGTAGTCCACGCCCTCGTCGAGCTGCATGGGCGGGTACATGCCGTCGGCGTACCAGTCCAGGTGGCCCGAGGTCTCGAAGAGCTTCCCCTTCGTCGCGTGCGGGGTGTAGACGAACTCGTAGCCCTCTTCCTCGTGGCGGCGCCGGGAGTAGTCCTCCATCACACGGCGGACGATGCCGCCCTTGGGGTGGAAGACGGCGAGGCCGGAGCCGATCTGCTCCGGGACGGAGAACAGGTCCAGCTCGCTGCCCAGCTTGCGGTGGTCGCGCTTCTCGGCCTCGACGAGGAAGTCCAGGTACGCCTTCAGCTCGTCCTTTGACGGCCAGGCCGTGCCGTAGATGCGCTGGAGCATCGGGTTCTTCTCGCTGCCGCGCCAGTAGGCGGCCGCGTTGCGCATCAACTTGAACGCCGGGATCAGCCGGGTCGAGGGCAGGTGGGGACCGCGGCAGAGGTCCTTCCAGCACAGCTCGCCGGTCTTGGCGTCCAGGTTGTCGTAGATCGTCAGCTCGCCGGCGCCGACCTCGACGTCCGCGCCGTCCTCGCTGGACGCCGAGCCCTTGAGGCCGATCAGCTCCAGCTTGTAGGGCTCGTCCGCCAGCTCCTCGCGGGCGGCCTCGTCGGTGACGACACGGCGGGAGAAGCGCTGGCCGCGCTTCTGGATCTCCTGCATCTTCTTCTCGACGGCCTTGAGATCCTCGGGCGTGAACGGCCGCGCCACGTCGAAGTCGTAGTAGAAGCCGTCCTTGACCGGCGGGCCGATGCCCAGCTTGGCCTCGGGGAAGATCTCCTGCACGGCCTGTGCCATCACATGCGCGGTGGAGTGCCGCAGGATGTTGAGGCCGTCCTCGGAGGAGATCTCGACGCCCTCGACTGTCTCGCCGTCCTGGACCGCGTAGCTGAGGTCCTTCAGCTCGCCGGCCACGCGCGCGGCGATGATCGAGCGCTCGCCGGCGAAGAGGTCGGCGGCCGTAGTGCCCGTCGTCACCACGCGCTCTTCCCGCTCGGAATCGCGTTGGATGATCACACGGACGTCTGACACCGGTCTCTCCTGACTGCTGGCGGATGCGGCGCCATACCTGGAGCGCGCGCATGACTGGGATCGTACCGACCCACGGCCGCCCACCGCGAAACGGTCGCGGTCAGTCCTCCTCGCACGCCTCCTCGAAGAAGTCCGTGTCCTTCGCGTTCTCCTGGAGCGACTTCATCAGCCGGTCCCGCTCGGCCTCGTCCACCCGCACCGGGGCCACTCCGGACGCGTCCGCCAGACGCCGGAAGCCGCCGCGGCTCTCCAGCCGCCCGTGCACCCGCACCGGCAGCCCGGCGAGATGGGCGTGGCCCGCCGTCCGGTACGCCTCCTCGTCCAGGGTCATCCGTACGTGCGGCACCTCGGCCCCGGCGATGACGCGCAGCCGGACCGTGCCCTCGCCGCCCGGCGCCGACCGGCGCAGCCGGACGACGGTACCGGTGATCCGCACCGGGACGGACGGCTCCTCGCGCAGATAGCGGGCCCCGGCCTCGCGCAGCACGGGCAGGTCGCCCGGCGAGAACTCGACCGGCTCGACGGGCGTCGCACCGCCCTCGGGCACGCCGACGGCAGGTGCCCACTCGACGGCGATACGGGCACCCTCGGAGCCGCGCACGAGGGCCACCAGAGCCTCGGTCAGCTCACGGCTCACGCCCGCCTCGACGGCGGCGTCGAAGGCGTCCATGCCGCCGGTGGCGCGCTGGTAGTCGACGGCCTCCCGGGCCGCGTAGAGCGCCTGGTGCAGACGTACGGCGAGCGGCCGGCCGGTGGCGACGGGCACGAAGGCGGTGAGCCTGCGACCGCCGGGGGCGGCGCCGACCAGCACGTCGTCCAGGGAGGCGACGGCGGGCCTGCGGTGCCGGGCGCCGTAGTAGCCCGCACGCGCGCGGGTGGCGAGCGCGCCGGCCAGCAGCATCCCCCGGGCGGCGGACCGCAGCTCGTCCTCCACGGCCCAGGACGCGGCGCCCACGGGCCCCGTGGGCACGTCGCGCCACCAGTGGATCTCGTCGCTGGGCACGGAGAGTCCGACCAGCACGTCACGGGCGGAGGGCGAGCCGCTGCGGGAGAGGGCGACAAGGGCCTCGCCGAGCAGGTCGTCGCTGTCGGGGAAGGCCCGGCTCTCCGGCACCAGCAGGCTGGTTCCTCCGCTGCCCGGCCCGGGCGGGGTCCACCGGCCGTAGCGTCCGGGGGCGCCGCCGCGGCGCTGCCAGCCGTGCCGGTGCAGGAGGGCGCCGAGCACGGCGGGATCGACCTGGTCCGGGGCGGGCGGCTGGTTCCACGGCTGCTCCGCCGGGTGTGGTCGCACGGCGCGGAGTGGCTCGTCGAGGGGACGGTGGGTCACGGTCTGCCTCCCGTTCCGACCCGGGTCATGATCTCGCACAGGGCACGGTCGTCGAAGATGCGCGCGGTGGGGATGCGCACGGTGGTGCGGTGCCGGCCTGTGATCGGGTGTCCGGCCAGATTGATCCAGTAGCAGCAGTGCCGCAGGTCGAGGCGGTCGTGGCCGGCCCGCAGCCACTGCTCCTGGGACCGGGGCACGATCATCACGACGAGGATCTTGTGCACGGAGACGGGGGTGCGGGCCAGCTTCGCCAGGTGCTCGTTGTCGAGCGTGAAGGAGAAGAAACGGCCGGGCGGGTTCGGCGGGATCTGGTAGGTGGCCTTGAGCTGCACCTTGATGGTGACCTCGTCGTCGACGGTGTGACCGGGGGCGCTGTGGCTGACGTGCCAGTCGATGCCGTTGTCCGGAAAGGGCTGGGACAGCGAGCAGCCGGCCGCGGCGGCGACCGCGTGCAGATATCCCACCTGCAATGTCTCCATGCAGGCGGTGGTGGCGAGTGTGCCGCGAAGGGGGCCCGTGCGTTCGGGCAGCAGCCCGCCCCGCTCGGGCTGCGCTATCGCCATGACCAACAGCCTTCCCCGTCGGATCGATCCCCGTGACGGGCCCGCTGAACTGCAAAGACCCGTACTCCTGTTGTGTCCTTCCGGCGTACGACGCAAACAGCCCGGGTATCACCAAACGGGCAGAAGACGGTACGTCAACTGCCGAAGGTGAACAAGGAGTTGAGTTCGTATGGCGTGCTGGTACGAGGGCCCCTTGGCCGCGTTCGACACGGAGACCACGGGCGTGGACGTCGAGACCGACCGAATCGTGTCGGCCGCCGTCGCCGTCCAGGACGCACCGGGCACCCGACCGAGGGTGTGCCGGTGGCTGGTGAACCCGGGTGTGCCGGTGCCCGCGGAGGCGACGGCGGTGCACGGGCTGACGGAGGAACATCTGCAGCGCAACGGCCGCTGGCCGTCGCCGGTGATGGAGGAGATAGCCAGGGAGCTGGGCGAACAGGCCGCGCTGGGACGGCCGCTGGTGGTGATGAACGCGCCGTTCGATCTGACGCTTCTGGACCGGGAGTTGCGCCGCCACCGCGCCTCCTCGCTGGACCGCTGGTTCGCGTCGCAGCCGCTCTGCGTGCTCGACCCGCGGGTCCTCGACAAGCATCTGGACCGCTACCGCAAGGGCCGCCGCACCCTCACCGATCTGTGCGCGCACTACGGCGTCGTCCTGGAGGGAGCGCACGACGCGGCGGCGGACGCGCTGGCCGCGCTGGAGGTCGTACGGGCGGTGGGGCGACGTTACGCGACCCGTCTGGAGCGGCTGACACCGGTCGAGCTGCACACCCTCCAGACGGGGTGGCATGCGGCGCAGGCACGGGGACTGCAGGCCTGGTTCGCGCGCAGCGGCTCGGACGAGGTGGTGGACACGGCCTGGCCGCTGCGCCCGGAGCTGCCGGCGGCCGCCTGACCCGGGCCCACGGGGTGGGGTCCGTCCCGGCTCCCCGGCGTCCCAGCACCTCGGCACACGAAAAAACCGGTCCGTCTGTGACGGACCGGTCTCCTCCGGGTGGGCGATACTGGGTTCGAACCAGTGACCTCTTCGGTGTGAACGAAGCGCTCTCCCACTGAGCTAATCGCCCGGGAACGCAGTGAACAATACAGGTCCGGGGCCGGTTCGTTCAAACCGTTCGGAGGTGCGCGAGCAGTCCCCTGCGCCCCGCCCGCATCATGAGCCGGTGGTTCACGCGGAAGACGGGCCGCCCGGGCACGGCCCAGCGCCTGAGCAACGGCTTGGTGACCTCGACCTCCTGGTCGTAGCGGACGAGGGTGCCGGAGGCGGTCGCGGTGATCGTCCAGCGCGCCCAGCCCTCGAGATCGCCGGAGAGCGCGGCCTCGAGGACCCCGGCCGCCGGATCGCGCCGCGCCTCGCGCGCGGTGAAGGTGATGTCGTACGGCAGCAGCGAGCGGACCCGGACGATGTCGGTGGTGTCGTCGAGCCGGATCACCTCTCGCACCTGACGCCACCATGTCGGGTACTCCTCGGCCCGCTCCAGGACCGCGTACACGGCGGCGGGGGGCGCAGGCAGCGGCCACAGGCTGCGGAAGCGGTAGTGGTTCGGGTCCATGCGCAGAGTCTGCCCGGGAGTTCCCCCGGTATCTGAGTAGGCGTACTCATGCCGTACGCGGTGCGGCGGACCACACTGGCGGGTGCGAGCGCCGTCGCCCGTGCGGCGGCGCTCCACGGCACGGACCTTCGTCGAATTCCCGGCGCGCACCTGGGACTTGAGGCCGGATGGCACGCCTCTTCCGTCGTACTCCCGGTAAATCCGAGGGCGTTGTGGAATACGTCCGCACATTTCCGCCGGCCGCCCGGTCCAGGGCTTCTCCCAAAAGTCCGCGCAATACCGGAAGTCCGCGTTCCTCTCGATCTCCGGGGACTTCTTTTCGAAGAGCTCTGGCTAACGAACGATCCGGACCGATTGATTCGGACCGGTCGATCGCAGGCAGTCGATCGGAAGGGGTTGAACCGGACTGACTGAATCCTCTTCGCGTACGTCGACGCCGACAGGACGCGGCGGATCCTGACCGTTTCCGGCGCGGATGCGCTCCGGCAGGTGTGAATCGATTCGGGAAAGCGCTTGCCGACACATGCCCGGAGGGGCACATTACGACGAGGGTGGTGGGTGCTCGCGTTTCCGCGAGCACCCACCACCCTCGGTGATGTGGGCGATACTGGGATCGAACCAGTGACCTCTTCGGTGTGAACGAAGCGCTCTCCCGCTGAGCTAATCGCCCGGGCGCAGGAAGAACATTACCCCATGTCAGAGGGTGCCTCCGACCAAGGACCGGATCACTCCTCCGGGATGCCCCACGGCGCCACGATGCCGAACTTCCATACGTAGACCCCGGCGAGGGCCGCGGCGATCACCACGCCCGTCGTCGTCAGAGCGATGTTCCGCCGACGCACCCTGGGGTCGAGTGCCCGCTGGGCCGCCTCGGTGACCTTCCACCTGGTCCAGCGCAGCACCAGCTGGGCCCAGACGAACTCCGTCGCCCAGAGCGCCAGGCCCGCGAAGATCACCAGCCAGCCCGGCCCGGGCAGCGGCAGCATGATCACGCCCGCGGCGACCACCGCCAGGCCGGCCACGAAAACGCCCACCTGCCAGCTCAGATGCAGGACCCGTCGCTCACGGATGAATTCCGGCGCCCGGGATCCCAGGGCCCGCCGGGGCTTCGGTCGCTCCTCGGACACGACACTCTTCCCCGGCTCGTCACTCCCCGTATTCATACGACCAAACCCTACCGGAGAGAAACCGGTCACCGGAATGGACGTAACGGTCGAAGAGTGTCTCGGCCGGACGAGGTACGTAAAGAGAAGCAAAACACTCAGAGGGGTTTACAACGGCACCGTAGGTGGCATGTCGATTTCGCCGACGTGCGAATCCCCGAGCGCACACTGAGCGAAAGGCCCTGGCGCTTATGAACACCACGGTCAGCTGCGAGCTGCACCTGCGCCTCGTTGTGTCGAGCGAGTCCTCACTGCCTGTTCCCGCAGGACTGCGGTATGACACGGCCGATCCCTATGCCGTGCACGCCACCTTCCATACCGGAGCCGAGGAGACCGTCGAGTGGGTGTTCGCCCGCGACCTCCTCGCTGAGGGCCTGCACCGGCCCACCGGGACCGGCGACGTCCGCGTCTGGCCGTCCCGTAGCCACGGTCAGGGCGTCGTATGCATCGCCCTGAGCTCCCCGGAGGGTGAGGCTCTGCTCGAGGCCCCGGCGCGGGCCCTGGAGTCGTTCCTGAAGCGGACGGACGCAGCCGTGCCGCCGGGCACGGAGCACCGCCACTTCGATCTCGACACCGAGCTCTCCCACATCCTGGCGGAGAGCTAGCGCACCACCCGTAGTCGCCCGGCGCCGTCCACTCGGGGAGACGGCTCGGGCCGGGACAACCGCATACGGCACACCTGGGCGCCGTCACCGCGAGCCCTCGCGGAGGCGGCGCCCAGGCGTGTGCACACAAAGTGAGCATCCGGCTCTGCACCGTGGCGCACCCGCCCCGCGGAGCGTCAAGGTGTTCGACCGGCGTCATGGCTTGGTGCGTGACAGCCCCACGGCGGCTCTGAGCCGCTAGGCTCGGCCAGCATCGGCGGGCGTCCGCCCGACCTTCAGGCCAGGGAGCGACTCGTGCTGATCACCCACGACACCCGGTGCGCGCTCGACCTTGTGGTGGATCTGGTGAACACCACACCCGAGGGCGACGAGCCGGAGGGGCTTCCGGATGTCGCCACCCTCGACCGCTTCGCGCGCGAGCACGATCTGAGCGATGTCGGGGTGCTGTCGGACTTCGACCTCGCGGCGGTGCGCCGGATCCGCGGGCGGCTCGCCACGATCTTCGCCGCGCCCGACGCCCGGACCGCGGCCGGACTGATCAACGAACTGGTGGCGTCCGCCGGCACCACGCCCCAGCTCACCGATCACGACCACTACGACTGGCATGTGCACTACTTCGCGCCCGGTGCCTCCGTCGCCGACCACATCGCCGCGGACTGCGGGATGGCGCTGGCGTTCTTCGTGGTGGCCGGGGAGCAGGAGCGGCTGCGCCACTGCGAGGCGCCCGACTGCCGGCGCGCCTTCGTCGACCTCTCCCGCAACCGCTCCCGCCGCTACTGCGACAGCCGCACCTGCGGAAACCGCCTCCACGTGGCGGCCTACCGGGCGCGCCGCAAGGAGGCTGCGGGCTGAGTCGAGGCCCGGCCCACTCCGCTACGTTCCGTGAGCGCGGACATGGCTGAACCCGGACCCCTTCGGCGCGTCCCCGCGGCGGGCTGACGGAGCCCTCGGCGGGTGGCGCCAGGGGCTCCGCATACGGCTCAGAGCAGCAGCAGGTCGTGCAGCGATGCCATGAGCAGCAGGCAGCCGATCACCGCTAGGAAGATCATCAGCGGTGGCTGGGAAAGCGCGAAGAGACAACCCCGGCGTTCCTCGGAAGGCACGCCGGTGTCGCTCTGGGTTCTGTCCAGCATCTCGCGGCGATGATGACGCAGCCCACGCGCGCTTCGCGATCAACACGCTCGCAATGTCAGTGAGTTCGCCAATTTCTGCGACACGGGACCGAAGTTGATCTCCACATGGTCCCTCGTGATCGTCGAGGGCTCACCGTCCGACCACTGTGTCGTTTCAATCCCTCAGATGCCGTGCTTCTTGAGGATGTCCTCGATGTCGCTGAAGTCGTCGGCGGAGTCGCTCCTCCGGGGGCCGTTCGCGGGCCGGGCCGCCGGGCGGGTCCCGGGGCCGAGGGCGGGCTCGGAGGAGGAGGGGGCGACCGCCTCGCGCCGCGCGCCCCGGGCCGCCCTGCGCTCCTTGTGCCCACCGCCGCGTCGCTCCACGGCGCGGGTCGTCAGGAAGAGGAGCCAGGCGACGCCGAGGACGACGAATCCGGCCCAGGCCACGGGGCTGAACGCGGTGTGGGCCAGCCAGCCGACCAGTCCCGTCATGACCAGGCCGACGGGCACCAGCGAGTAGGCGGCGATGCGCGCGGCGGAGAGGAAGCGCTTGCGGTAGGCCGTGACGGCTGCGACGCCCAGGCCGGCCGCAGAGACGGCGGAACAGACTGTCTCGGCGATCATCCGGTCCTCCAGGCAGAGCTCGGTGGGGTTCCTCCCTTCCATCCTGCACCGCCCGGTGCCCACGTGGCCACGGTCGGAGCGGACCTCAGGGAGATCTCCGGGTCGGCTCCTCCTCAGGGCGCGGACGCGTCTCCACCCCTGACCGCACGCGCCCCACCACCGTCTCCACCCCGGCCCGGGGCCCGGGCCCGGCCGTCCCGTTTGGGGACCGTCCCCGGGGCTGGGAAACTGGTGACCATGAGCGACTCCTTCCCCGAATCCGCCGCCGCACCCGTCCTCGATGTCTGGTGCGAACTCCAGTGCCCCGACTGCCGCAGCGCCCTCGACGACCTCCGCGCGCTGCGCGCCCGCTACGGCGACCGGCTGGAGCTGCGGCTGCGGCACTTCCCGCTGGAGAAGCACCGGCACGCCTTCGCCGCCGCGCAGGCCGCCGAGGAGGCGCTGGAGCAGGGGCAGGGCTGGCCCTACGTCGAGGCCGTGCTCGGCCGGGTCGAGGAGCTGGACCGGAAGGGGGAGGAGTTCCTCGTCGAGGTGGCCCGCGAACTCGGGCTGGACGCCGAGGAGTTCGACACCGCTCTGATCGACGGGCGGCACATCCTGATCGTCGACGCCGACCAGGCCGAGGGCAAGGCGATCGGTGTGACCGGCACCCCGACCTACGTCGTCGGCGGCGAGCGCTTGGACGGCGGCAAGAGCCAGGAGGGGCTGCGCCTGCGTATCGAGGAGATCGTGGACCGGCTGCTGGCCGAGCAGGGGGCCTGATCCGGCGGCGCGGGCCCTACAACAAGGGCTTGTACAGCGCGTACTGCGTCGTCTCGTAGCCGAGCGACTCATAGAGGCGTTCGGCCGGGGTGTTGCCCGCGAACACGTTCAGTCCGAGGACCCGCCGGCCGGCGGTGAGCGCCTGAGCCTCCGCCAGGAGCATCAGCGTCCGGCCGTGTCCCCGCCCGCGATGGGCCTCGTCGGCCTCGACGTCGTAGACGAACGCCTTGTCCTCCCGCACCGCCAGCCACAGGACGCCCACGCGTGTGCCCTCGTGCTCCAGCACGCTGAACGTCATGTTCTCGGTGCCCATGCCCTGCGGCAGCAGCTGATCGTGGTCCCGCCGGGCCTTGGCGTACGCCTCGGCCTCGGGCACGCCCCGTTCGATCCAGGTGCGGGCGTAGTGCTCCCACTCATGCGCGTTCCAGGCCGCGAACTCCGCCTCGGTCATGGGGCGTGCGCGGCTGCCGGCCGGGAGCGGGGGCGGGGCGGCGCCGAGCCGCTTCTCCATGCCGCGGTTGCGCGGGACGTAGCCGAGCACCCCGGCGAGCCGCAGCGCCGCCTCGGCCCCGGCCGGGACGACGGTCTCGATCTGCCGGCAGCCCCAGGCGCGCGCCACCTCCTCCGCGGCGAGCGCGGCCACGGTGCCCCGGCCCCGCCGGCGGTCGGGCTCCTCGATCCGCAGCTGGATGATGCGGGCCAGCCAGCCGCCGAGGGAGGGGGAGGTGCCGAGGTGTATCGCGCCGACGGGGCGGCCGTTCACGCACACCTGGTAGCGACGCGAACGCGTCCCGTCGGCACGGTGCTGAAGCGGCTCGACCGGCCGCAGGGTCGTCGTCATCACGGCTGTTCTACCCGCGACGGCGACCCCTGTCAGCCCGGTTTCCCGGGACTCACGGATCCAGGTCGTCCCCGGACCGCTCGGTGAAGATCCGCATGGCCTTGGCGGTCACCGGTCCCGGCGCGCCCGGCAGTGCGCGGCCGTCCACCCGGTGCACGGCCTGGATGTCCCGCAGCGTGGAGGTCAGGAAGATCTCGTCCGCGCGCTCCAGCACGTCCAGCGGCAGTTCGGTCTCCTTGGCGCCGACCCACTCGACGGTGAGCGCGCGGGTGATGCCCGCGAGGCAGCCCGAGGCGAGCGGCGGGGTGTGGATCTCGCCGTCGAGGACGACGAAGACGTTCGACCCGGTGCCCTCGCAGAGCTGTCCGACGGTGTTGGCGAACAGCGCCTCGGAGGCGCCCTGTTCGGAGGCCCGGGCGAGGGCGACGACGTTCTCGGCGTACGAGGTGGTCTTGAGACCGGCCACCGCGCCGCGTTCGTTGCGGGTCCACGGCACGGTGATCACGGCGGTGGAGTCGGGACGCCGGGTGCTCTCGCCGAGGGCGACGACGAGGGTCGGACCCCGGTCGCCGCGGTCGGAGCCGAGCGGGCCGTGACCGCCGGTGTAGGTGATGCGCAGACGCCCGAGCGGCATCGGGTTGGCCTCGAGGACGGCGGCGCAGGCGCGGCGGACCTCGTCGACGTCGGGGTCGGGAAGGCCGAGCCCGCGGGCCGACCGGGTGAGCCGGTCGAGGTGGCGGGTCAGGGCGAACGGCCGGCCGTCGGCGGCCTTGACGGTCTCGAAGATGCCGTCGCCGACGGTCAGTCCGTGGTCGAAGACGGAGACGCGGGCGGCGTCGATGTCCTGCAGCCCGCCGTCGAGCCAGAGCTTCACTGGTCTTTACCTCGCAAGATGGTGACGGAAGCGTCCTGTGACGCTCGGGGGCGGCCGGGTGTCCGGCCCACGACCACGCCGCGCACGGAAGTGCCGTCCCCCGGATGGGCACGGCACTGGAGCCGGCTCATGCCGGTCCCGTGTCCTCGTAGTGCCCCGACGCTACCGCGAGCAGCCTGGCGGCCTTCAGTTCGGTCTCGTGCCACTCCCCCTCGGGGTCGGAGCCCCAGGTGATGCCCGCGCCCGCGCCGAAGCGCAGCACGGGGGCGTCCCCGGCGGTCCGGTCGATCCAGAAGGTACGGATGCCGACGGCGAGCTCGCCCACGCCCCGGTCCGCGTCGACCCAGCCGATGCCGCCGCAGTAGGGGCCGCGGGGGGCGGTCTCCAGGGCGTCGATGATCCGCAGGGCACTGGACTTGGGGGCGCCGGTGATCGACCCGGCCGGGAACGTGGCGGCGAGCAGTTCCGGCCAGCCCGCGTCCGCGCGCAGCTCACCGCGGACGGTGGAGACGAGATGGACCAGGCCGGGATGCTTCTCGACGGCGCACAGATCGGGGACGGTGACGCTGCCCGTGGTGCAGACGCGCCCGAGGTCGTTGCGCACCAGGTCCACGATCATCACGTTCTCGGCGTAGTCCTTGTCCAGGAGTTCCGCCTCCGTCCGCGCGGTGCCCTTGATCGGGCCGGAGGACACGGAGCGGCCCTCGCGGCGCAGAAACAGCTCGGGCGAGGCCGTGGCCGTCTCCACTCCGTGACGCGGCAGGCGAATCGTTCCTGCATACGGTGCCGGGTTGCCCCGGGACAGCACGGAGGTCAGCGCGTCCACATCGGCGTCGGGCGCGATCGGCGCGGAGAGCACACGGCAGAGATTCACCTGATACACCTCTCCGGTCGCGATGTGCTCGCGGATCCGGCGCACCCCGGTCGTGTACGAGGCGCGGTCGAGCGAGGACGTCCAGTCACCGACCGCCGGACCCCGCCATCCCCCCGGCCTGGGAGCGGGCACCGGCTCGTGCCGTACGTCCGTGAAGCGGGCGCAGGTCAGCCGCCCCTCGTAGTCCGCGCAGACGGCCCAGAATCCGGTGGAGTCCAGGGCCGCGGGATCACTGGTGACATCGCGGAGACCGGTGGCGACGCGGTCACCGAAACGCGCGAGAGGAGCAAGGTCGGACACACAGCAGAGTCTATGGCGGGTGTCCCGAAGGTGGCTCGCGGATGTCCTCGCGGGGCCCTGACCATGTCCGCGCCCAGGTGTACCGCAGCACGCTGCGCAAACGCGTTTTTGTACTGGCCCGGGAATCCGCTAGAGTTCAACACGTCGCCGGGCCGCGCAAGCGGACCGAAAAGACAAGCGGACGTAGCTCAGTTGGTAGAGCGCAACCTTGCCAAGGTTGAGGTCGCGAGTTCGAGCCTCGTCGTCCGCTCGAAGGAACCAGGGGATCTTCCCGGCCCCCTGCACTCCTGGTGGAGTGGCCGAGAGGCGAGGCAACGGCCTGCAAAGCCGTCTACACGGGTTCAAATCCCGTCTCCACCTCCAAGGACGATTAGCTCAGCGGGAGAGCGCTTCCCTGACACGGAAGAGGTCACTGGTTCAATCCCAGTATCGTCCACTGGACCCTGGCAACAGGCGTCCGACCAGCGCGATTAGCTCAGCGGGAGAGCGCTTCCCTGACACGGAAGAGGTCACTGGTTCAATCCCAGTATCGCGCACGCAGCACCCCCGATCGTCTCCCCGGAGCGGTCGCGGTCCCGAGGACGATTAGCTCAGCGGGAGAGCGCTTCCCTGACACGGAAGAGGTCACTGGTTCAATCCCAGTATCGTCCACACACCGAAGCCCCCGGCCCCGCGGCCGGGGGCTTCTTCGTGGTCTCAGCTGGAGAACAGCATGTGGCCGAAGCTCTTGTGGCGGTGGTGGCCGTAGTGACCGTGCCCGCCATGGCCGCCGTGGCCGCCGTGCGGGGCACCCCAGGCGGGGGCCGCCGGGTAGCCGCCCGGAGCGGGGGCCGCGGGGTAGCCGCCCGGGGCGGGCGGCGGCGGAGCCGGCTGCGTCCACTGGGACTCCAGACGGGTCAGCGCCTCCAGCTCACCGTAGTCGAGGAAGATGCCCCGGCAGCCGCTGCACTGCTCGATCTGGACGCCGTTGCGGTTGTAGGTGTGCATCGGCGCATGACACTTCGGACACTGCATGCTCTGCTCAACTCCTCGTACTTCGGTACCGCTTCGCCAGATAGGGACTCCGATCGAAGCCGGTCGGTTGCAGCCTACTGGGCACCTTCGTGCGCAAATTCCGGCGGAATCGCCCCCATTCGGACACAGGCGTCGACGACCGCCTGCTCCACCTCGTCCAAGGGGCGCTCCGCCGCGACGGACTTGGCGACGGCCAGGGCCGCGGTCTGCACGGTGAGGGCACGTGCGGGGACGTCGAGCACCGGCCAGGGATCGCCGGTGGAGGGGACGGCCGGGCCGCCCTCCTCCCGGTACGCGGAGAGGAAACGGGACCACTCGTCGGGCGGGAGCAGACCGCAGGCGTACCAGGCGGCCGGGCGGGCCAGATCCCAGGCGGGGTCGCCCGCGCCGAGGTCGTCCACGTCGATGAGCAGCCACCCGCCGGTGTCCGCGGGGTGGCGGACGAGCTGGCCGAGGTGGAGATCGCCATGGCACAGGGTCCGCGCGGACGGCGCGGGAGCCTCCGCCCGGGCCCAGGCCGGAAGCGCGGCCCAGGCCCGCAGTACGGGCTCGGTGGCGGGATGGGGGCCGGCCGCGCGCAGACGCTCGACGGCGCGCGCGGCCTTGGCGGGGCCGCGCATGGGTGGCAGTCCGGCGGGCGCGGGGGCCCGGTGCAGCCGGGCGAGGAGCGCGGCGGCGGCCTTCCAGGGAGCGGCCTCGGGGGCGCCGGGATCCACCGGGGTGCCGTACGGCCAGAAGGTGACGAGACGCCCGTGGAGGGTGACGGGGTCCGGGCGCAGCGGCGCCAGGAGGACCCCGGGGAGCCGGACGGCGGTGGCGAGCCGGAGGGCGAGCTCACCGGGCCCGGTGCCCGGGGTGTGGGCCTTGGCGACGGTGTCGCCATGGCGGACGACGGCCGCGTCGTCGTCACGCTCGGCCAGGACCGCGCCCGCGATCGCACAGCGGCAGGTCCCGCCGTCGGGATGCGCCGCGGCGTGCGCTGTCGCGGTCAGCGCGGGCAGGAGTACGTTCACGGGTCCCCAGGGGTGTGCGGAGTGCTGTGCCGGGAGCGTACGGGCCGGGGGGGCGGCCGGGGCGAAGGGGGCCCGGTGCTCCGGTGGGCGCCCCGCTCCCGCCACGCTCACCCGGCCTGCCCCCGGCGCGGGGGCCCCGCAAAAAGCAACGCCCGCGCAGCTCCCCAGCTGCGCGGGCGTCTGTGCCGTCCGCCGCACCCCCGTCCCCACGGGGTTTCATGGGTTGATGTCCCCGCCCGGACCGCTCTTCCGGGCCTGGGGCGCCGCTCAGCGCCCCAGCATCACGCCCACGGACGACGCTTGTGTGACCACTGCCTCCCAGCCGCCGAAGGCGTACACGAGCAGGGCCGCCAGGGGGAGGACCATCGCGGTCGCCACCAGTGGGTGGCGACGGCCCGTGCGGCGGGTGGTGAACGCTGCGTATGTCCTGCGTCCCCGCGTGCGGACCAGCGTCCGCGGTGCCGTGTGGGCCATGGTCCCTCTCCCTGACCGTGGTTCTGTTGTCGTTGGCAGCGGCGGATGTCTGACCTCGGGGGACGAGTGCGCCACCCGCCGCTTGACCTCAAATCTAGGCTCCGGGCGCGCCGCGGACGTCATGCCCTCGTATCGATTGCCGGGCCTCCCGAAGGATGAGCGATGAACTGCGGCGTACTCCCCTGGGTGGAGACCCGGTCCCAGCTCTCAGGGTCATCCCGGAGGGGAAGCCCGGCGCACCCCTGCGCTTGCACGCCCTCGCGGCGCTCACCGGGTGACTTCGCTCACTTCCGCGCCTCCCCCGCGCACCGTGACCGCCTCCCGGTGATTCACACCGCTTGTCACCAGCGCGTAGCTGCGCGTCGGTCCCCCGGCGTCCACCGCCGTCCCGGCACGGTCACCCCTCACGGGTCCAATCCCCGTACGGGGAGAGCCGGTTGGGATCATGAGTGGTGCCCGGCGGCTCCGTTCACATTCTTCCTGACCGACCTTCAATTTTCGTGCCCCGCTTGGACAATCGATCGGCGCGAGAGGGCGCGGCCTCTGCGCGGACATGGCCGTGGAAACGTAAGCTGTGGCTCGTCAGACGGACCGGGCAGCGGGGATGGACATGGCGATGATGCGCCTGAGGCGTGAGGACCCGCGTGTCGTCGGCTCGTACAGACTTCACCGGCGGCTCGGCGCGGGCGGGATGGGCGTCGTCTATCTGGGCTCCGACAAGCGGGGCCAGCGGGTCGCGCTGAAGGTGATCCGGCCGGATCTGGCGGAGGATCAGGAGTTCCGGTCGCGGTTCGCGCGTGAGGTCTCGGCGGCGCGGCGGATTCGTGGTGGGTGCACGGCGCGCCTGGTGGCCGCGGACCTGGAGGCGGACCGTCCGTGGTTCGCCACGCAGTACGTGCCCGGCCCGTCCCTGCACGACAAGGTCGCCGAGGAGGGGCCGCTGACGGCCGCCGACGCGGCCGCCGTGGGAGCCGCCCTGTCCGAGGGCCTGGTGGCGGTGCACGAGGCCGGGGTGGTCCACCGCGATCTCAAGCCGTCCAACATCCTGCTGTCCCCCAAGGGCCCGCGGATCATCGACTTCGGCATCGCGTGGGCGACGGGCGCCTCGACGCTCACCCATGTCGGCACGGCCGTCGGATCGCCCGGCTTCCTCGCTCCCGAGCAGGTGCGCGGGGCCGCGGTGACCCCGGCCACGGACGTGTTCGCGCTGGGTGCCACGCTGGCGTACGCGGCGACGGGCGACTCCCCCTTCGGACACGGCAGTTCCGAGGTGATGCTCTACCGCGTGGTGCACGAGGAGCCCCAGCTGCACGGGGTGCCGGACTCGCTCGCCCCGCTCGTCCGCGCCTGTCTGGCGAAGGACCCCGAGGAGCGGCCCAGTACGCTTCAACTCTCCCTGCGGCTCAAGGAGATCGCGGCCCGGGAGGCCCAGGGTCTGACGGACGTGCGGCCGGCCGCCCAGCGCGGCGAGCCGGACCGCCCGACCGGGCGCCTTGCCGAGCAGTACGCCGAGCAGCGCACCGTGCGGCGTCCGCAGGGGCCCGGCACTCCCCCGCCCCGCAGCAACGGCTCCCGCCCCGGGGTCCGCCCGACGCCCGCGCAGCGCAACACGACCCGCTCCGGCAGCCGGCCCGCACCGCGCAGCGGGACCGGACGGCCGGCGCCCCGCACCACCGGGACCGGCCGCCGCCCGGCCAACCCCCGGCTGCTGCGGCAGCGGCTGTTCGTGTTCGTGGTCGTGACGCTGCTGGTGGCGCTGGGCATCGCGGCCGCCCAGGGCTGCCAGGGCCCGGCGCGCGGACTGGACGACGGGCGCGTACGCGAGGACGTCCGCACCGAGCGGTCATACGCTCCCCTGCCCGGGCCGTCGATGGCCGAGCAGTACCGGAGCGAGCTGAACGGGGACGGCTGAGCGGCTGCTCGCTGCCGGCTAGAGCTGAGGTCGGCCGGTGGCCACCGCGTAGAAGGCCACCGCGGCCGCCGCGCCCACGTTGAGGGAGTCCACTCCGTGGGCCATGGGGATGCGGACCCATTCGTCGGCCGCGACCAGCGCCTGGGTGGACAGGCCGTCGCCCTCAGCGCCGAGCATCAGCGCGACCCGGTCCATCCTGTGCGGTGTCACCTCGTCGAGCGTCTTCGCCTTCTCGTCGGGGGTGAGCGCGAGCAGGTTGAAGCCCGCACCGCGCACCGTGTCCAGGTCCCTCGGCCAGCTCTCGAGGCGGGCGTACGGCACGGAGAAGACCGCGCCCATGGAGACCTTGACGCTGCGGCGGTAGAGCGGGTCGGCGCAGTCGGGCGACAGCAGGACCGCGTCCATGCCGAGAGCGGCGGCCGAGCGGAAGATCGCGCCGATGTTGGTGTGGTCGTTGACCGACTCCATGACCACCACCCGGCGCGCGGTGGCCAGCAGCTCGTCCGCCGTCGGCAGCGCTTTGCGCTGCATGGAGGCGAGGGCGCCGCGGTGCACGTGATACCCGGTGACCTGCTCGGCCAGCTCGGGGGTGACCGCGTACACCGGGGCCGGGAGTTCGTCGATGACGTCCCGCATGACGTCGACCCACTTCGCGGACAGCAGCATGGAGCGCATCTCGTAGCCCGCCGCCTTGGCCCGTCTGATGACCTTCTCGCCCTCGGCGATGAACAGGCCCTCCGCGGGTTCGCGCTTGCGGCGCAGCTCCACGTCGGTCAGGCCCGTGTAGTCACGAAGCCGCGGGTCGGTGGGGTCCTCGACGGTGATGAGATCGGCCACAGGGTGATACTGCCTTGTCCTGGGAGCGGTGCCAACGGCTGGAACGGGCCGGGTTACCGCGGGTTACGAACGGCTGGAACAGGTCGGTGGGGACCCGCGTCACGCGTCGGGACGCGGGCCCTCCTTCACGACCGGGCCGATGACGATCACGGCCGGCGGCCGCACGTCCTCGGCGCGTACGGTCTCGGCGACCGTCGCGAGGGTGGCGTCGACCCGGCGCTGAGCGGCTGTGGTGCCCTCCTGGACCAGGGCGACGGGTGTGTCGGGCGCCTTGCCGTGGGCGACGAGCGTCTCGGCGATCTTCCCTATCTTGTCGACCCCCATGAGGATCACAAGGGTGCCGGTCAGCCCGGCCAGCGACGGCCAGTCGACCAGCGAGCGCTCGTCGTCAGGGGCGACATGGCCGCTGACCACGGTGAACTCATGTGCGACACCGCGATGGGTGACGGGGATACCGGCCGCGCCCGGCACCGAGATCGAGCTGGAGATGCCCGGGACCACGGTGCACGCGATGCCGGCCTCGGCCAGTGCCTGCACCTCTTCCATGCCCCGGCCGAAGACGAAGGGGTCACCGCCCTTGAGCCGGACGACCGACTTGCCCTGCCGGGCATGCTCGATCAGCGCGTTGTTGATGGCCTCCTGGGCCATGTAGCGGCCGTAGGGGATCTTCGCCGCGTCGATCACCTCGACGTGCGGCGGCAGTTCGGCGAGCAGGTCGCGGGGGCCGAGCCGGTCCGCGATGACCACGTCAGCCTCGGCGAGCAGCCGCCGGCCGCGCACCGTGATGAGGTCGGGATCGCCGGGGCCGCCGCCGACCAGTGCGACACCGGGGGTGCGGGTGCGGTGGTGCGGGGCGACGAGCGTGCCGTCGCGCAGCCCCTCGACGACCGCGTCACGGACGGCGGCGGTGTGCCGGGGATCGCGCCCCTTGGCCTCGGTCGTGAGCACCGCGACGGTGACGCCCTCGCTGTGGCCCGTCGCCGGGGTCCAGGCGGTGGCCGCATCGGCGTCGTCGGAGCGGACGCACCACACGCGGTGGCGCTCCGCCTCGGCGGAGGCGGCCGCGTTGGCCTCGGAGTCGCTGCTCGCGATGAGGGCGTACCAGGCGTCGGCCAGGTCCCCGTCCTGGTACGGGCGCCTGAGCCAGGTGATCTCGCCCGCGTCCGCCATGGCCTCGACCGAGGGGGTCGCCTCGGGGGACACGAGACGGATGTCCGCGCCGGCCGCGATCAGCGCCGGGAGACGGCGCTGGGCGACCTGGCCGCCGCCGAGGACGACCACGCGACGGCCAAGGAGGCGAAGCCCTACGGGGTACGGGGGGTGTTCGGCCATGGAGATACGGCTCCTCGTGCGGACAGTGCGCGACGATGCCTCTGCGGCTCTGCAGCGGCCCTGACATGCGGATTTTACGGTGCGAACGAGGGGGCGGGGCAGGTGGGCCAGCGCCCGGGGCACCGTCGCCGCGTACAGATCGGGCTCCGCGCCGCGCTCACCGGCGCGAGCGGCGGCTTGCCCGCCCGCGGCCCGGCGACGAGATGCCCGGGGCCGCGGCCCCGGGCACCCCTCTCCTTCTCTACTGCTCTACTTCTCCGTGACTCCGGCCGAGTCGAACGTCGCCACCTCGTGCATCGCCCGCGCCGCGCTCTGCACCAGCGGCAGCGCGAGGAGCGCGCCGGTGCCCTCGCCGAGACGCAGGTCCAGGTCGACCAGCGGGCGCAGGCCGAGCTTGTTGAGAGCGGCGACATGGCCGGGCTCCGCGCTGCGGTGCCCGGCGATGCAGGCCGCGAGGACCTCGGGGGCGATCGCGCGGGCCACCAGGGCGGCCGCGCCCGCGCTGACGCCGTCCAGGATCACCGGGGTGCGCAGGGAGGCACCGCCGAGCAACAGGCCGACCATCGCCGCGTGTTCGAGTCCGCCGAACGCCGCGAGGACACCGATCGGGTCGGCCGGGTCCGGCTGGTGCAGCTCGATCGCGCGGCGCACGACCTCCGTCTTGCGGGCCAGCGTCTCGTCGTTGATGCCCGTGCCCCGGCCGGTCACCTCGGCCGGGTCGGTGTCGGTGAAGACCGCGATCAGCGCGGCGGAGGCCGTGGTGTTCGCGATGCCCATCTCTCCGGTGAGCAGCGCCTTGTTGCCGGCCGCCACCAGGTCGCGGGCGGTCTCGATGCCGACCTCGATCGCCTGCTTGACCTCTTCGCGGGTGAGCGCCGGGCCGGTCGTCATGTCCGCCGTGCCCGCGCGGACCTTGCGCGGCAGCAGGCCCGGGGTCGCCGGCAGATCGGCGGCCACGCCCACGTCGACGATGCAGACCTCGGCGCCCACCTGGTTGGCGAACGCGTTGCAGACCGCGCCGCCGCCGAGGAAGTTGGCGACCATCTGGGCCGTCACCTCCTGGGGCCAGGGAGTGACGCCCTGGGCGTGCACCCCGTGGTCCCCGGCGAAGATCGCGACCGCCGCGGGCTCCGGGATCGGGGGCGGGCACTGCCGGGACAGGCCGGAGAGCTGCGCGGAGATGATCTCCAGCATGCCGAGCGCGCCCGCGGGCTTGGTCATGCGCTTCTGCCGCTCCCAGGCCTCGCCGAGGGCCTTGGCGTCCAGCGGACGGATGCCGGCCACGGTCTCGGCGAGCAGATCGTGCGGGTCCTCGCCGGGCAGGGCGCGCCGGCCGTACGTCTCCTCGTGCACGACCCAGGACAGCGGGCGCCGCTTGGACCAGCCCGCCTGCATCAGCTCGGGCTCCTCCGGGAACTCGTCGACGTAGCCGACACAGAGGTAGGCCACGACCTCCAGGTGCTCGGGCAGGCCGAGGGCGCGGACCATCTCACGCTCGTCGAAGAAGCTGACCCAGCCGACCCCGAGGCCCTCGGCGCGGGCCGCGAGCCACAGGTTCTCGACGGCGAGCGCGGAGGAGTAGGGGGCCATCTGCGGCTGGGTGTGCCGGCCGAGGGTGTGGCGGCCGCCCCGGGTCGGGTCGGCGGTGACGACGATGTTGACCGGGGTGTCGAGGATGGCCTCGATCTTCAGTTCCTTGAACTGCTTCGCCCGGCCCTTGGGCAGCGACTTGGCGTACGCCTCGCGCTGACGCTGGGCCAGTTCGTGCATGGTGCGACGGGTCTCGGCGGACCGGATCACGACGAAGTCCCACGGCTGGGAGTGACCCACGGAGGGCGCCGTGTGGGCGGCCTCCAGGACGCGCAGCAGCACGTCGTGGGGGATCGGGTCACTGCGGAAGCCGTTGCGGATGTCGCGGCGCTCGCGCATCACGCGCAGCACCGTCTCCCGCTCGGCGTCGTCGTATCCGGGCGCCGCCGGGCCGCTGGACTCGGTCACGTCTGTCACTGCGGCCGTGCTCTCTTCCTGGTCGGCGGCCCGGGTGTCCAGGTCCTCCGCCTGTTGTGCGACTACTGGCTCCGGGGCCGCGGGTCGCGGCTCCCGGGCGGATGCCTCGCCCTCGCGGGGTGCGGGGACGAGGGCGACGGGCTCCTCCGCCGCCGGTACGGCCGCCGGTTCCTCCTGCTCGGCGCCGGCCGGAGCGGATTCCCCGGGGGCCTGCGGGTCCTCGGTGAACTCCGGCGGCACGACCAGGGCGTGCGGCGGGGTGGGGGCCAGATGGGGACCGGCGGGCACCGTGCCCTCGACCGGCACGAAACGGCCCAGCGAGTGGTCCGCGCCGGGCTCCGCCGGGACGGCGGTCTGCTCACCGTGCGCCGGCCGCTCGGCGGGAGTCTGTTCGGCGGTGGGCAGGGGCGCCGCGGCCTCGGCGACCGCGGACCGCGGCTCCTGCTCGGCGGGGTCCGCGACCGGGGTCGCCTGATCCGGCACCGGGCCGTCGACGGCCTGGACGGACGGGGCGCCGTGCTCCGCCTCGGCCGGCTGGTGGTCCGGTGCGGGGGCCGCGGCCTGGACGAGGTCCTGAGGGTGCTGGGCCGGGGCGGGCACGCCGGGCTCGGCGGCCGGGGCGGGCTGCTCCACGAGGGCGGCGTCCGGGGCCTGCGGGAGCACGCCCGCGTGGGACGCGTCGTCCCCGGGCTGCGGTGCGTGCGGCGCGACGGCGAACGCGGCGGTGTGCGACGGCTGTACGTCCGGCGTCGAGTCGGGGGCCTGGGGGGCCACCGCGGCCGGCGGTGCGTCCGGAGTGTCCAGGGGAAGGGCTCCGGCGGGTGCGGCGTCCGGTGCCGGTACGGCGTCGGGGGCCGGTACGACGGGCGACGCCTCCGGGACCTGCATGCTCTCGGGAGCCGGCTCGGCGGCCGGGAGCGGCGCGCCCTCCGGGGCGGCCGGGTGCTCGGGGGCGGCCTCGGCGGCGGGCGGCACGGGAGCAGCCACGGGCAGGGCCGCGGACGGGTCGTGCGCGGCCTGCGGCAGTTGCTGGAGGTGTTCCGCCGTGCCCTGGACGTGCTGCGGCAGAGCCTGGCCGACCTGCGGCAGGCCCGGGACGTGCTGCCCCTCGGAGCCGGCCGGCGCTGCGAAGGCCGGGGTACCGGGGGCGTGCAGGGCCTCGGGCGCGGCCGGGGCCGGGGCCACCGGGACCTCGAACTGCCCGGAACCTCCGGGGACCTGGGGCGCGGCCCCCGGGACGAACGGCGCGGGCTCCGGGGCGAACGCCATGGGCTCCACGGCCGGCAGCGGCTCGGGGGTCATGGCCGGAGCGACCGTTTCTGCGGCGCTCCCCTCATGACCCGCCACCGGGCCCGGGACCGGTGCCTGCGGCGGGGCACCCCACGGCACCGCGCCCTGCGGGGAGTTGTCCGGGGTCTGCGGCACGTCGAGGTACTCAGGGCCGGTCGTCGGCGGCCCCGCCGTGCGCATCGGCGCATGCGCCGGACCCCGGTCGGAGAGCGAACGCACCGGGCTCAGGGTGGCGTCGGGGGTGGGCGGGCCGAGGTGCAGCGGACGGCGCGACGGTGCCGGCTGCGGGGCGGGCGCCTGGAGCGGCGTCCGGAACGCGCCGACGTCGATCGCGCCGCTGTCCCGGCCTGCCGTCTCGTGCGGACCCGGCTCGTGGGGGTACTGCGCGGGGGCGGACTGCGGCATCTCGTTGCCCCACGCGCCCTGCTGGCCGGGCATCAGGAGCAGGTCGTCGTCCTCGGCGGGTACGTCGGAGGGGTCGAGGTAGGTGTACACACCCGGCGCGAGGACGCCGGGCTGATCCACCATGCCTGCGCTCTCCGGCAGTCCCTCACCCGGGACCTGGCCGGTGTCGGTCATGCGTACCCCTCGCCCATCGGTTTAGTGCTTCTACGACCAGCTCGCCCGGAACGGCGCGCCGACCGCCCGCAGTGAAGAACGAGCGTGCGTGCCCAGCGGCACGAACGACCCGCCAACAATGACGACAAAGCCATTCAACGTCATTGTCGCGGCCGTCCCACCGCCGTGGCAGCCTGATCCGCGACGCCCCGCTGTGGACTGCGCCACGTTGCGCGCCCTCCGGTCCTGCCGTACCACACTGCCCGCAAAAGAGGCATGCTTTCCGGACATTGGCTGACGAAGTGCCGGATCACCCAAGTGCGGTACAACGGTCGGCCAGCCTACCGCGCCGGTACGACAACCGGATCACTGGGCGCGTTCGGGCAGTCGCCCGCTGAGCAGGAACGCGACACTCCGTTCCTTCTCAGTCCAGGCCCGCGTGTCGAGCTCGACGGACTGCAGCAGAGCGCACTCGACGTCGTAGCCGTGCTCCGACAGGTCCCGGCCGACGAGTTCGGCCGCGTCGCGGGTGGCCGCGTGCGCGACGATGCGCTGCGGGCGGCGGTCGGCGACCGCGGAGACCACCGCGACTCCCCCGCCGCCGACGCGTACGACGTCCGGCTCGGGGAGGTTCTCCAGGATGTGCGGGGCGACGCCGTGCACCACCTGGAGCTGGACGCCGAAGCGGCGGGAGGCGGCCATCGTGCGGCCGCACGCGTCGGGGTCCCGGTCGACGGCGAGGACGGCCGCCCCGCGGCGGGCCGCCTCCACGGCGAACGCCCCGCTGCCGCTGCCGATGTCCCACACGAGGTCGCCGACCCGCGGTCCGAGACGGGCGAGTTGGAGGGAGCGCAGCAGATCCGTTTCCCCTTCGCCGAGTCCGCCGCCGTACGCCTCCGCGGGCAGCGCCCAGCCGCGCGGTCCCGCCGACGGGTCGCGGCCGGCGATCCAGCCGCCGTCGTCGGTCGCGGTCACCGGTCCCCCGATGACGATGACGACGTTGGGGTCGCGCCAGGTGTGGTCGGCGGCCTTGTCGGAGGTGACGACGCTGACCTGTTCCCGCGTGGTGCCGAGTTCCTCGCAGATGACGAAGGTGCGATGGACCCCTTCGAGAAGCAGTCCGAGTTCGGCGGGCCCGGCGCCCGGTGAGGTGAGGACCGCGACCTTGGCGTGCGCCCGGCATACGTTCACCGCGCGGCGCAGGGTGCGGCGGTGTGCGACGACCACCTGTGCGTCGTCCCAGGGCATCCCGGCGCGCGCGAAGGCGGCGGCGACCGAGGAGACGGCCGGGACGACCTCGACCTCCAGGCCGAATTCGGGGGCGCGCAGGGTGCGTACGACGCCGAAGAAGCCCGGGTCGCCGTCGGCGAGGACCACGGCGGTGCCCCGGTGGGCGGCGATGCGGCGGGCGGCGAGAGCGACGCTGCCGAGGCGGATGCGTTCGGCCGTCCGCGGCACCTCGGGGAGCGCGAGATGGTGTGCCGCGCCGGCGACCAGCGTGGCGGCCCCCAGTGCGGAGCGCGCCGCTGCGGTCAGCGGCGAGCCGTCCCAGCCGATCACCGTGACCCGGTCGGCCATCGTCGTCAGTCTCCAGGATGTTTGCGCAGGTCGTCGGGGTCAGCCCGAGGTGGGCTCCGTGAGGGTACCTGGTCCGGGCTGTGGGGCACGAGGCGGGCGTCGGTCGCCCTTGTGTTCCGTCCCCGTCAGTTCCAGGCGTCGAACGATGTGAAACCACCGGTGTCGGCCAGTTGCTCGCCGACGCCCGCGAGATCCTCCGGCAGCAGGCTCCAGACGATCACGTCGGTACGCACGTCGGCCCACTCGCCGCTCTCTGTCCTGCTGCGTGCTATCCAGGCGCCGCGCAGGACGCCCTCGCTGATGCAGCCGATCTTCTGGGCGACCTGCTGGGAGGCGGTGTTGTCAGCGGCCGTGCGCAGTTCGAGGCGTTCGAAGTGCTGGTCGTGGAAGAGCCAGTGCGCGACGGCGAGCGCTGCCTCGGAAGCGTAGCCCTCGCCCCGGGCCCAGGGCGCGATGACGTAGGCGATCTCGCTGGACCGGACACGCCAGTTCGTGTTCTGCAGGTGCACGATGCCGACGAGACGCTGGGTGAGGAACTCGGTGACCGCGAGGACGATGCCGCGGCCCTCGGTCCGCTCCGCGGGGGCGAGCTCGGTGATCCACTGCCGTGCGTCGGCCTCGGTGTAGGGGTACGGGACGGAGGTCCAGGCGGTGACGAGCTCGTCGTTCATCATCTCCGCGAAGGCCTGGACGTCCGGCTCCTCGAAGGGGCGCAGGACCAACCGCTCCGTGCTGATGGAGACGTTGGGAAAGGTGCCAGTCATGCGCCGCTCCGTAACCGTTGAAAGACCTTCAGTGCCTGCTGAACTGCCCAGCATGCAGCATGCAAGCACTGAACCGCACGACGGGGTCCACACCCGGTTGAGTGTGGACCCCATGCCTGGCGATATGGGATCAGAAGGAGGGGATGACCGAACCCTGGTACTTGTCCTCGATGAACTTCTTCACCTCGGGGGAGGTGAGGAGCTTCGCGAGCTTCTTGACCCGCGGGTCGTTCTCGTTGCCCTTCTCGACCGCGAGGAAGTTCCCGTACGGGTTGTTCTTCGCGGACTCCAGGACGAGGGCGTCCTTGGCGGGCTTGAGACCGGCGGAGATGGCGTAGTTGCCGTTGATCACCGCGGCGTCCACGTCGTCCAGGGAGCGCGGGGTCTGGGCCGCCTCGACCTCCTTGAACTTCAGGTCCTTGGGGTTCTTGGTGATGTCCTGCGGGGTCGCCTCGTTGCCGGCGCCGTCCTTGAGGGTGATGAGCCCCTTGGAGGCGAGCAGCTTCAGGGCCCGCGCCTCGTTGACGGAGTCGTTGGGGACGGCGACGGTCGCACCGCTCTTCAGCGCGTCGACGCTCTTCACCTTGTGGGAGTAGAGACCGAGCGGCTCCAGGTGCACCGTGACGACGGGCACGATGTGGGTGCCCCGCTTCTTGTTGAAGTCGTCCAGGTACGGCTGGTTCTGGAAGTAGTTGGCTCCCACGGAGCCGTCCTCGGTCGCCGTGTTCGGCGTGATGTAGTCGGTGAACTCCTTGACCTGGAGGTCCAGGCCCGCCTTCTTCGCGAGGTTGTCCTTCACGAAGTTGAGGATCTCGGCGTGCGGGGTCGGGCTCGCGGCGACGACCAGCGGGCCGCTCGTGTCGGCGGCGGAGGACGAGCTCTTGCCGGAGCCGCAGGCGCTGAGCCCGAAGGTGAGGGCTCCGGCGGCGAGGACAGCGGTGGTGATCTTGGCGGTGTTACGCACGAAAAGTGCCTTTCCTTATGGGTGGTGCGACCCCGTCTTGGGTGGGCGGGGAGTCGGTGGGGGTGCGGGCGGCCCGGGCGGGGCTCAGGCGGCCTTGCTCACGTCGGCCGCCGCGGGCTTGCCGGTCTGGAGCAGCCGCAGCCGCGGTGCGGGGCCGGAGTGGCCGCCGCGCCGGTGCAGGGAGCGGGCCGCGTAGTCGCCGGCGAACTGGATGAGGGAGATGACGACGGCGAGGATCGCCACGGTGATCCACATCAGCTGCGTCTCGAAGCGCTGGTAGCCGTAGCGGATGGCGATGTCGCCGAGGCCGCCGGCGCCGACCGTGCCCGCCATCGCGGAGTAGCCGATGAGGGCGACGACCGTGGTCGTGGCGGAGGAGATCAGCGACGGCAGGGACTCCGGTACGAGGACCTTGCGGACGACGGTCCAGGTGTTGCCGCCCATGGCCTGCACGGCCTCGACGAGTCCGCCGTCCACTTCGCGGACGGCCGTCTCGACCAGACGCGCGAAGAAGGGGATGGCGCCGATGGCGAGCGGGACGATGGCCGCCTCACGGCCTATGGTCGTGCCGGTGACCCAGCGGGTGAAGTTCATCAGGGCGACCATCAGGATGATGAAGGGCATCGAGCGGGCGATGTTCACGATCTGCCCGATGACCTTGTTGGCGACGACGTTCTGCAGCAGTCCGCCCCGGTCCGTGAGCACCAGCAGGACGCCGAGCGGCAGTCCGCCGACGACGGCGATCAGCGTGGACCAGCCGACCATGTACAGGGTGTCCCAGGACGCCTGCGACAGCAGCGGCTGCATCTCGGACCAGCTCACTTGGCACCTTCCTTGACGAGCGCGGACTCCTCGGTCCGGCCCACGACGTCGATCTGCAGGCCCTGCTCGCGCAGGAAGCCGATCGGCACCACGTTCTCCTCGTAGCGGCCGGGCAGTTCGATGCGCATCCGGCCGACCTGCTTGCCGCCGACGGTGTCCATCGCGGCACCGAGGATCGAGATGTCGATGTTGTAGGTGCGCGAGAGCTGCGAGATGACGGGCTGGGTGGCCGCGTCGCCGTGGAAGGTGACGTCGACGACGGTGCGGGCGTCGTCGGACGCGGCCCCGCTGAGCGGGAAGAGGGCGGCGGCCAGTTCGGAGCCCGGGGTGGCGAGCAGTTCGCTGACGGTGCCGGACTCGACGATGCGGCCCTTCTCCATGAGCGCGGCCGAGTCGCAGATGGTCTTGACGACGTCCATCTCGTGGGTGATGAGCAGCACGGTGAGACCCAGTTGCCGGTTCAGGTCCCGCAGCAGCTCGAGGATGGAGCGGGTGGTCTCCGGGTCGAGAGCGCTGGTCGCCTCGTCGGAGAGCAGCACCTTGGGGTCGCCGGCCAGGGCGCGGGCGATGCCGACGCGCTGCTTCTGACCGCCGGAGAGCTGGGCCGGGTAGGCCCCCGCCTTGTCGGCGAGACCGACGAGGTCGAGCAGTTCGAGGGCCTTGCGGGAACGTTCCTTCCCGGACGTGCCGAGAATCTCCAGCGGCAGCTCGATGTTGTCCTGGACCGTCCGCGAGGACAGCAGGTTGAAGTGCTGGAAGACCATGCCGATGCGGCTGCGCGCCTGGCGGAGCTCCCGGCCGGCGCGCGGACCGCGGCCGGCGAGCGCGGTGAGGTCCTGGCCGGCCACGGTGACCGTGCCGGAGGTGGGGCGCTCCAGGAGGTTGATGCAGCGGATGAGCGAGGACTTCCCGGCGCCGGACTGGCCGATGACGCCGTACACCTCGCCCTCGCGTACATGCAGGTCGACGCCGTCGAGGGCGGTCACCTCGCGGCCGCGTGAGCGGTAGACCTTGCTAAGGCCCGATGTGGTGATCACTGGGGTTTCCGTCACTGTCGAGTGCAGGGCGCGGGTGTGCGCCGAACACGGATGCGTGCGTGGGAACGCGACACGGTTCTCGCGATCGCGAGCGAACCGGGGGAGAACATGTGCGCGGGGGATCCCCTCGCCGCCATGGCGGTGGGGGGAGGCTCAGTCACATACGCAACGGGCGTACGGACAGGGCACGGCGGACTCGCTTCGGGGCGCGAGGCTCTGGATGGTGCAGGGGCCCTCTGTCAGGCGCACATTCGACACATACAACGAGCACCGGGCGTCAAGGTCGCCTCGGTCGCAAGGGTGCGGCAGCTCGTCGTGGTCATGTGCCCCAGTAAAGCAGACACACCCGCCGGGGCCGTCACGGCTGTCCGCTATTCGGACAGCCGTGGACAGTGCGCCGTCCGCCTCGGTGGACGCTCCGACCGGCCTGTTGACCAGTCCGGACGGGGCCGAGCGGCCCTGCGCACGAGAAGCCGTCCGGCGCGTGGACGGGGTGGGCTGTGGCCAAGGCCACGGTGGCCGGAACCGTTCGCCCGCAGCGGGCGGTGTCCGCCGGGGGCGGGCGCCGCGGGCCTTTTGGCCCGTAATAGGGTCACGGCATGCTTGATGCCCTGACGCTGGCGACCGGTGTCGCCGCGCTGCTGCTCGCCGCCTGGTGCGGCTGGGCGGCCTACCGTGATCAGCCCACCAAGGACTGGCACTTCATCGGCATGGCCGTGGTGACGCTGCTGACCCTGGTCCAGCTGATCGTCGGCTTCGTCCAGCTGGCGCGGGGCGAGAAGCCGGAGCAGGGCACGACGATCTTCGTGGCGTATCTGCTCGGCGCCTTCGCCTGCGTCCCGGCGGCGGGCTTCATGTCGCTGGCGGAGCGCACGCGATGGGGCTCGGCGACGGTCGCGGCCGGCGGTGTGGTCCTCGCCGTGCTGGAGGTGCGGCTCTATGACATCTGGGGAGGCTGAGATGGCGGCCACGGAGGAGAAGCCTGCGAAGGCACGGCTGATCAGCGGGCCCGGCATGCTGCTCGTCTGGCTGTACGGCGTGATGGTGGTCGGCGCGGTGTCGCGCTCGGCGGTACAGATCTCGACGCAGTTCGACAAGGCCCCGCTGGCGTACTCGCTGTCCGCGGTGGCCGGGGTGGTCTACGGCTTCATCACCTACTCTCTGGTGCGCGGCGGCGAGACGGCCCGGCGGGCGGCGCTGGTGTGCTGCGCGGCGGAGTTGCTGGGTGTTCTCACCGTCGGGACCTGGACGCTGGTGGAGCCGTCCGCGTTCCCGGACGCGACCGTGTGGTCGGACTACGGGATGGGGTATCTCTTCATCCCCGTACTGCTGCCGCTGTCGGCCATGTACTGGCTGCGGAAGGCGCATACGTGGCACCAGCAGGGCTGAGCCGCCGCAAGGGGCGCGCCCCTTGCGGGGCGCTGTGCCGGTCTCAGGCCGTCGTCGCGTACGTCGCCGCGGGGGCCTGCTTCTCCAGGACGATCATCGGTACGCCGTCGGCTCCCTGGGACGTGCCCGCGGTCTCGTAGCCGAGGCGGCGGTACAGCCGCAGATTGCCCTCGCTGCGGTGGCCCGCGCTGAGGCGGAACCTGGTCGCGCCGCGCTCCTCCGCGAGCGCCGCCTCCGCGGCCCGCAGCAGGCGGGCGCCGATCCCGTGCCCCTGCATTCGCGGGTGCACGCACAGCTTGCCGATGGCGGCCGCGCCGTCCTCGGTGACGCTGCCGCGCACGGAGCCGACCACCTCCTCGCCGAGGCGCGCCACGAAGACGCAGTCCGAGGCGACCTCCTCGCGGACCGACTCCAGGCTCTGGACGAGCGGGTCGATGCGGTAGTTGCCGTACAGCGCGGCTTCGCTCTGGAAGCACAGGTACTGCAGCCTGAAGATCTGCTCGGCGTCCTGCTCGGTCGCCACAGAGATGGTCACGCTCATGCCCATGTGCGCATGCCTCCCGCTCACCTGATCGCCGGTCGTATCCCACTCCTATCCCCGCGGTTCGCGCGCCGCAACCTCCGCCGCCAGCAATCGCCGCAGACATCCAAGGCATTTGGAGCGTTCAGGGCCAAGGCTGCCCTGTGAGATACCCAACTCCCCCGCGATCTCCCGATAGGTCAGGTCATGCGGGGAGAGCAGGGCCGCCATGAGACGGGGGCAGCGGCCGGGGAGCCGGCGTACGGCCGCGTACAGGGCCCGTCGGCGGGCCGCCGTCAGGGCCTGCTGCTCGGGATCGCGTCCCGTGTCGTCCACGGGCTCGGCCCGGTAGGGCAGTTCGAGACGGGCGGTGCGGCGCCCGCGCCGCGCCTCGGCACGGACCGCCCGGCGCAGCCACCCCTGCGGGTCGGCGGGCGGCCGGTCCCCGTCCAGCCGTTCCAGGAGCCGCAGCCACACCGCCTGTTCCAGATCGCCCGGCTCCATCCCCGTCGCGTGTGCCTCCGCCGACGCCTCGGCGGTGAGCAGCGGACGCAGGGCCGTCAGCATCTCGTGGGTCATATGCGGCGGGACGCGGCCGCCCCGGGTACGGGTTTCCGGGGCGGCCGGGATTCACCCCGATCGGGGCGCTCGCGTCAGCCGTTGACGCCCCGCCCGCGCAGGAAGTCCTCGCGGGCGAGCACTCCGGTGTCGGCGTTGTCCGTGAAGACCCCGTCGATGCCGGTCGCGAAGTACGCCTTGAAGGCGCCGAAGGCGTCCCCGTACGCCGCCGGGTCGGTGCCCTTGTGGAATTCCGTGGGCAGGAAGTTGTTCTCGTTGCGCATCGTGTAGGGGTGCAGGATCAGGCCCGCGGCGTGCGCGTCGGCGACGAGCGTGGACGGCTTGGTGAGACCGCCGTTCGCGTCCTTGGGGACGACCAGGTCGAGGGTCGGGCCGATGCCCTGGGCGTACGAGGCGATCTCCTCGAGGCCCTTGGGGGTGATCAGGTCGGCGACCGTGCGCGGGTCGCCCGTCTCGACGAAGTCCCACGGGCGGGTGTTCGCGGCGGACAGCAGCACGACGAGCGGGTTGCCGACCAGCTTGTCCAGCCGCTGGATGCTGGTCGGCTCGAAGGACTGGATGATGACGGGCGCGTTCCCGCCGTTCTTGCCGTGCGCCCGCAGGATCTTCGCGAGCCGCTCCTCCAGGCCGAGGCCCTGCTTGCGGAAGTACGTCGGGTGCTTGGTCTCGGGGTAGATCCACACCTGCTTGCCGCGCCTGCGGGTCTGCTCGTCCTGCCACCGGAGCACCTCTTCGAAGGTGGGGATCTCCCAGCGGCCGTCGTAGAGCGTGTTGCGCTGCCGGGTGGCCGGGATGCGCTCGATCGCGCGCAGCCTCTTCAGCTCGGCGAGGGTGAAGTCCTCGGTGAACCAGCCGGTGGTGGCGACGCCGTCCAGGACCTTGGTGGTCTTGCGGCCGGCGAACTCGGGGTGGTCGGCGACGTTCGTCGTGCCGCCGATCTCCGGCTCGTGCCGGCACACGAGGTGGCCGTCCCTGGTCGGCACCAGGTCGCCGGCCTCCACGATGTCGGCACCCAGGTCGAGGGCCAGCTGGTAGGAGCCGAAGGTGTGCTCCGGGCGGTAGCCGCTGGCGCCCCGGTGCCCGATGACGGTCGGCACCGGCAGGCTCCTCAGTCCGCCGCCGTGGCGCCCGTCCGCACTCGCGGCGCCCGGCAGTCCGAGGACCGCACCGCCCGCCCCGAGCACCGCGGCCCCGAGCAGCGCCCGCCGGCCCGTCCCTCGCCCCTGCTCGTACGACTCCTGCGTCCCCATGGGTTCCTCCCACCACACGTGTCGAAAGCGCGATCGATCGTAGATGCGGGCGAGTGACGGCCGGGAGACGTATTCAGGAACGCCTGCCGCACGCGGACCGGCCTTGCGGATACATGGATGCGCCCGTGCGGGACACCCGTCACACGGAGGACGCATGACGGTCCGTCACACATCGGGCGCGATGTCCGTCACACCCGTACGGCGGATGACGAACGTGCAACACAACAACGACGCAGGTAAACACTCGTCCATGACTCGTCACGACCCGGTGAACCCGATGTGCGCCGGAGCACGCGCCACGAGTATCGTCCTCACCTGCACAGACTCATACCGCATCCCTTGACACCGGAGGGCCCGTTGTCCCGCTTCGCGCTCATCAAGGCAGTGCTCGGACCGATCATGCGCCTGATGTTCCGCCCACGGGTGGAGGGCGCGGAACACATCCCGGGAGACGGGCCGGTCATCCTCGCCGGCAACCACCTGACGTTCATCGACTCGATCGTGCTGCCGATCGTGACCACGCGACAGGTGCTCTTCATCGGCAAGGACGAGTACGTCACGGGCAAGGGCTTCAAGGGCCGGCTGATGGCCTGGTTCTTCACGGGCGTCGGCATGATCCCGGTGGACCGGGACGGCGCGAACGGCGGCGTGGCCGCGCTGATGACCGGCCGCCGGGTGCTGGAGGAGGGCAAGGTCTTCGGCATCTACCCGGAGGGCACCCGCTCCCCCGACGGCCGTCTGTACCGCGGCCGCACCGGCATCGCCCGCCTCACCCTGATGACCGGCGCCCCGGTGGTCCCCTTCGCGATGATCGGCACGGACAAGCTGCAGCCGGGCGGCAGCGGTATGCCGCGTCCGGGCCGGGTCACCGTGCGCTTCGGTGCGCCGATGGAGTTCTCCCGCTACGAGGGGATGGACCGCGACCGCTATGTGCTGCGGGCGGTCACCGATTCCGTGATGACCGAGGTCATGCGGTTGTCGGGTCAGGAGTACGTGGACATGTACGCCACCAAGGCGAAGGCCGCGTAGCACCTGAGCCGACTGCCGACGAGGGCCGCACCCCGACCGGGGCGCGGCCCTCGTGTCATGCCGAGCCGTCCAGCCGCTGGCCCCGGAGCAGGAACCACGCTGCCACCGCCGTGGCCAGCAGAACCGCCGCGCCCGCGCCCGTAGCCAGCCGCAGGCCCTCGACGAAGGTCTCACGGGCCGACGACAGCAGCGCCTCGCCCGTGCCCGCCGGCAGCTGCCGCGCCGCCTCGACCGCGCCGCCCAGTGACTCGTGGGCCATGGCCGGGGTGCCCGCCGGGGCGGTGAAGTCGCGGTAGACACCGGTCACGATCGAGCCGAGCAGGGCGATCCCGAGGGCCGCGCCGAGTTCGTACGCCGTCTCGGAGACCGCCGACGCGGCCCCCGCCTGGTCCCGGGGCACGCTGGAGAGGATCACGTCCGCGGTCACGGTGAACGACAGTCCCGCGCCCACGCCCACGACCAGTAGCGCGGCCCCGATGAACGAGTAGCCGGTGGTCCGGTCGAGGAGGGTGAGCGCGGCCAGCGCCAGCCCCACGGCGGCGAGCCCGCCGGAGACCACCGCGCGCACCGAGAGGCGCCGTGCCGCCGTACCCGCGACGAGGCCCGCGGCCACCGCGCCGACGGCGGCGGGCAGTTCGGCGAGCCCCGCCTCGAAGGGCCGCCTGCCCTGCACCAGTTGCAGATACTGCGAGAGGAAGAAGACCAGCCCGGACATGCCGAGGACGGTCAGCAGGTCGGCGAGGACCGCGCCGCTGAAGCCGCGGCGGCGGAACAGCCGCATGTCCAGCAGCGGCACCGGAAGCGTCAGCTGGCGGCGTACGAAGCCGGTGAGCGCCGCGGCGCCGAGAACACCGGTGGCCGCGCCCGGCCAGGTGAACCCGTGCGCCGCCGCCTCCTTGACCGCGTACACGACGCCGACCATGCCGATCAGCGACAGCACCACGCTGATCAGGTCCCAGGGGCCGGGGTTCGGGTTGCGGGACTCGGGCAGCGTACGGATGCCGACGAGGACGAGCACCACCATCACGGGCACGTTGATGAGGAAGACCGAGCCCCACCAGAAGTGTTCGAGCAGGAAACCGCCGACGATCGGGCCGATCGCCGTGCCGGCCGAGGCGGTGGCGCCCCAGATCCCGACCGCGAGGCTGCGCTCGCGCGGGTCGTGGAAGATGTTGCGGATCAGCGCGAGCGTGGCGGGCATCAGGGTCGCGCCCGCGACCCCGAGCAGCGCCCGCGCGAGGATCATCGTCCCCGCGGTCGCGGCGTAGGCGTTGAGGACGGACATCAGGCCGAAGGCCGTGGCGCCGCCGAGCAGGATGCGCTTGCGGCCGATGCGGTCGCCGAGGCTGCCCATGGACACGAGCAGACCGGCGATGACGAACGAGTAGACGTCCCCGATCCACAGCAACTGGGTGCCGGACGGTTCCAGGTCCTCGCTGATGTACGGGGTCGCGAGGCCGAGGACGGTCGCGTCCACGGCCACCAGCAGCACGGCGAGCACGAGCACCGAGAGCGCGAGCCACCGGCCCGGTCGCCGCTCGGCCCGCAGTGCGATCTCCCCCGGGCTCTCGTTCTCGCTGGAGCGGGGGGCACCCTCATGCCGCAGGGTGCTGGTCATGGTTCCTCTTTCCGAAGCGCGCCGCCGAGGAACATCTCGGCGATCATGTAGGTGAAGTCCTTGGGGGCGAGGCGGCCCTCCGCCACGGCCCAGGCGCCCGAGGCCAGCAGGCCGTAGAGCGCGTCGGTGAGCCAGGCCGGGGTGAGGTCGATACGGAACTCGCCGCTTGCCTGACCGCGCCGGAACAGCGCGGCCATCCGGGCGTCGATCCGGGCCCAGCCCGCGTTCTGCTCCTCGCCCTCATAGAGCTGGTTCTCGCTGTACAGGAAGGCGAGGAGCGCCGCGGCGGGCTCGATCCGCGTCACGAACCGGCGCAGCGCCTCCTGGGCCGGGTCCTCGCCGAGCCGTGCGTCGTCCAGGGCCGCCTCGCACTCCTCGATGCCGAGCGTCTCCAGGGCCCGTACGAGCGCGTCGCGCCCGGCGAACTGGCGGTGCAGCGTGGCCCGGCTGATCCCGGCCGCCTTGGCGACCTCGTCCATGGTGGCGGTGGATTTCCGGGTGAGCAGGGCGGCTGCGCTGCGCAGCACATGGTCACGGTCGACAGCCATGAGACAAGAATAGCGCATGTGAGACATCTATGTCTCACGCGCGGCATGCAGGTCTCATACGTAGCGGCTTCGCCGGCGGATCAGTGCCAGGGCAGCTGTCCGCGCCGCTCCCAGTAGGCGCGCGGGTCCTCGGCCAGGGTCGCCAGCCGGTCGAGCTGGTCCGGGTCGAGATCGACGGCCGCGGCGTGCAGATTGGAGGCGAGCTGGGCCGTGGTGGCGGCACCGGACAGGACGACATCGGCCCAGGGCCGGCGCAGGACCGCGGCGAGGGCGACCGCGTCGGAGCCGTACGACGTCTGCGCGGCCACCGCGCTCAGCGCCTCGGGCGCGTAGGGGCCCGCCAGCCGGCCGTTGGCCATGCCCTCCTTGACGAGCACCGTCAGCCCGGCGTCGTGGGCCTCGGCGAGCGCGGGGGCAGCCGAGGTCTCCAGCAGGTTGTACGTGGACTGGACGGTACGGAAGAGGGGCTCGCCGCCGACGGTCACGGCGAGCGCGGCGCGGATCGCGTCGGCCTGCGCCGGGCCGCTGGTGGAGAACCCGATCGTCAGGCCCTGCGCGGCGGCGTCGGCGAGCTTCGCGTGGAGGTCCCGGTCCGTGAGCGCCGGGCTGTCGGGGGTCACCGAGTGGATCTGGTACAGGTCGAGCCGGTCGCCGAGCAGGGCGGCGGTCTCGGCGCGCTGCCGCTCGTAGGTGGCGGCGCTGTGGTCCTTGACCTCGTGCTGCTCGGCGTCGGTGGTCCAGTCGGCGGTGTAGGTGTAGCCCCATTTGCTGCCGACGACGACGTCGTCGATCTCGGGGTGCGCGGTCAGCCAGTCGGCGAGGAACTCCTCGGAGCGGCCGTAGGAGCGGGCCGCGTCGACATAGCGGACGCCCTGGGCGTAGGCCGCGTCCAGCAGTGCATGGGTACGGACCCGCAGGGCGTCGACGCTGCGGTCGGCCGGGAGGTCCTGCTCACGGCCCAGGTTGATGTAACCCGGACGCCCGACGGCGGCCAGACCCAGGCCGAGGTGGCAGGTGGGCGTGGTGGCTGAGGCCATAGGGGTCTCCCCTGCTCGAGCGGAGCCGAGAGCTTGGGGAAGGGCGAGGGACATCGCGGGCTCCCGTTCGGTCGGCTCCTTGCGGCTCGGACCAACGTATCCCGCGGCGCCCCTTCCCCCGCGACCTGCCTACTTCTTGAGCTTCGCGGTGGCCCAGGTGTGCTGGGCCGCCAGGTCCGCCTTCACCTCGGCGAGCTGGACGGCGACCGCCTCGGGTGCCGTGCCGCCGCGGCCGTTGCGGGAGGCGAGGGCGCCGGGGACGTCGAGGACCGTGCGGACCTCGGGGGTGAGATGGGAGCTGATCTTGGCGAACTGCTCGTCCGTCAGCTCGTCCAGCTCCTTGCCCTCGGCCTCCGCGGCCTTCACGCACTCGCCGGCGACCTCGTGCGCCACCCGGAACGGCACACCCCGCTTGACCAGCCACTCGGCGATGTCGGTGGCGAGCGAGAAGCCGGCCGGCGCCAGCTCCTCCATGCGCTCGCGGTGTACGGTCAGCGTGGCCATCATGCCGGTGAAGGCGGGGAGCAGGACCTCCAGCTGGTCGATGGAGTCGAAGACCGGCTCCTTGTCCTCCTGGAGGTCGCGGTTGTACGCGAGCGGCAGCGCCTTGAGGGTGGCGAGCAGGCCCGTCAGATTGCCGATCAGCCGACCGCTCTTGCCGCGCGCCAGCTCCGCGATGTCCGGGTTCTTCTTCTGCGGCATGATCGAGGAGCCGGTGGAGAAGGCGTCGTGGAGGGTGACGAAGGAGAACTCCTTCGTGTTCCAGATGATGACCTCCTCGGCGATCCGGGAGAGGTTCACACCGATCATCGCGGTGATGAAGGCGAACTCGGCGACGAAGTCACGGGAGGCCGTGCCGTCGATGGAGTTGGCCGAGCTGCCGTGCTCGAAACCGAGGTCCCGGGCGACCGCCTCCGGGTCGAGGCCGAGGCTGCTGCCCGCGAGCGCGCCCGAGCCGTACGGGGAGACGGCCGTGCGCTCGTCCCACTGGCGCAGCCGCTCGGCGTCCCGGGACAGCGCCTGGACGTGCGCGAGCACATGGTGGGCGAAGAGCACCGGCTGGGCGTGCTGCAGATGGGTGCGGCCGGGCATCGCCACGTCCGGGTGCGCCTCCGCGAGGCCGACCAGGGCGTCCTGGAGCTCGGCGATCAGCCCGCCGACGACGCGGGCGTGGTCGCGCAGATACATCCGGAAGAGGGTGGCGACCTGGTCGTTGCGGGAGCGGCCCGCGCGCAGTTTGCCGCCGAGGTCGGGGCCGAGGCGTTCGAGGAGGCCGCGTTCGAGGGCGGTGTGGACGTCCTCGTCGGCGATGGTGCCGGTGAAGTCGCCCGAGGCCACGTCGGCCTCCAGCCGGTCCAGTCCGGCGAGCATCCGGGTGAGCTCGTCGTCGGTGAGGAGTCCCGCCCGGTGCAGCACGCGCGCGTGGGCGCGGGAACCGGCGATGTCGTACGGCGCGAGCCGCCAGTCGAAGTGGACGGACGCGGACAGCTTGGCCAGGGCCTCGGCGGGACCGTCGGCGAAGCGGCCGCCCCAGAGCCGTACGTCACCGCTGTTGCTGCTCACTGCTGTACTCCTCGGGAAGGTGGGGATGTGCCGCCGCCTCCCCACCCGGGAGTGAGGAGGCGGCTGTCAGCTCATGCGTGTCTGTCGGGCGTGACAGGACCTAGGGGTCCCGCGTCCTACACCAGGTCCCGCTTGGCGGCGATCTTCGACGACAGACTGTAGATGTCGATGAAGCCCTTGGCCGCGGACTGGTCGAAGGTGTCGCCGGTGTCGTAGGTGGCGAGGTCGAAGTCGTACAGCGACTCCTGGGAGCGCCGGCCGGTGACGACCGCGCGGCCGCCGTGCAGGGTCATGCGGACGTCGCCGGAGACATGCTGGTTGGCCTCGTTGACGAAGCCGTCCAGGGCGCGCTTGAGCGGCGAGAACCACTGGCCGTCGTAGACCAGTTCGCCCCAGCGCTGCTCGACCTGCCGCTTGTAGCGGGCGAGTTCGCGCTCGACCGTGACGTTCTCCAGCTCCTGGTGGGCGGTGATCAGGGCGATCGCACCCGGAGCCTCGTACACCTCGCGGGACTTGATGCCGACGAGGCGGTCCTCGACCATGTCGATCCGGCCGATGCCCTGGGCGCCGGCCCGCTCGTTGAGCTGCTGGATCGCCTGCAGGACGGTGACGGGCTTGCCGTCGACGGCGACCGGGACGCCCTCCTTGAAGGTGATGATCACCTCGTCGGCGTCGCGGGGCTCGGCCGGGTTGGAGGTGTACTCGTAGATGTCCTCGATCGGGGCGTTCCAGATGTCCTCCAGGAAGCCGGTCTCGATGGCCCGGCCGAAGACGTTCTGGTCGATGGAGTACGGGGACTTCTTGGTGGTCGCGATCGGCAGGCCCTTGGCCTCGCAGAAGGCGATGGCCTTGTCGCGGGTCATCGCGTAGTCACGGACCGGCGCGATGCACTTGAGGTCGGGGGCGAGGGCGACGATGCCGGCCTCGAAGCGGACCTGGTCGTTGCCCTTGCCGGTGCAGCCGTGGGCGACCGTGGTGGCGCCGTGCTTCTTGGCGGCGGCGACCAGGTGCTTGACGATCGTCGGCCGGGACAGGGCGGAGACCAGCGGGTAGCGGTCCATGTAGAGAGCGTTGGCCTTGATCGCCGGGAGGCAGTACTCGTCGGCGAACTCGTCCTTGGCGTCGGCGACCTCGGCCTCGACGGCACCGCAGGCGAGGGCGCGCTTGCGGATGACGTCCAGGTCCTCGCCGCCCTGGCCGACGTCCACGGCGACGGCGACGACCTCGGCGCCGGTCTCCTCGGCGATCCAGCCGATGGCGACGGAGGTGTCCAGACCGCCGGAGTAGGCGAGTACGACGCGCTCGGTCACGGGTTTCTCCCTCACAGTGCATTCGCTGATATGCATGAGTATGCAGGACTCTGCATGGTTCGTCAATCTCATCGGGGTCGTGGCGGAGATTCGAAAGGGGATTTCGAAACTCCTTGAACACGAGAAACCGCTTTCCCGTATCACTCGCCGAACGCAGGCGCCGCGTTCGTCACAGCAGGCCACCCCGACCGCCGTGTCCGTCACGGCGGTCCTCCCGACCCCGAGTGAGGCATCTTCATGTCCAGGGCTCTTCCGAAGTACAACAAGCGTCGTGTGGCGATCATCGGCGGCGCCGCCGCAGTGGCGTTGTCCGGCGCGGTGATCGCCGGTTCCGCCCTCGCCGGGGAGACGTCGCAGAGCAACAGCGCCAAGCCCCTGGCGGCCACCGGGACGATCACGTGCCCGGACGTGAAGTCCCAGCTCCCGGCCGTCCCCGCCTCCGCCCGGGCCGAGGTCGACCGCAACCTCGACCTCCTCAACACCCAGATCGCCGAGGCCGACAAGCGACTCGCCGACACCGTCGGCCAGGGCGGCCCCAACTTCGTCCAGAACGCGATCCTCGACCCCCTCAAGGACAAGCGCACCTCGACGATCGACCGCATCGCCATCGCCATCGGCCGGAAGGGCACCAAGCCGCAGGGTCTGGACTCCCTGGCCGCCTGCACGCTCGGCAACGGCGGTGTGGCGAACAACGGCGCCACGGCCGCCGCGGGCGGAGCCGCCTCCCAGCAGGCGAGCGGGACCGCCACCCAGCAGGCCGGCGGGAACAACGCCACCGGGAACAACGCGGCCGGGAACGCGGCGAGCGGCGGCAGCGCCGCCGGGACGATCACCTGCCCGGACGTGAAGTCCCAGCTCCCGGCCGTCCCCGCCTCCGCCCGGGCCGAGGTCGACCGCAACCTCGACCTCCTCAACACCCAGATCGCCGAGGCCGACAAGCGACTCGCCGACACCGTCGGCCAGGGCGGCCCCAACTTCGTCCAGAACGCGATCCTCGGCCCCCTCAAGGACAAGCGCATCGCGACCGTCAACCGCATCGCCACCGCCATCGGCCGGACCGCTGCCAAGCCGCAGGGTCTGGACTCCCTGGCCGCCTGCACGCTCACCAAGTGACGTGACAGGCACCGTGGCCGCCCCGCGCGCCGGCCGGGGCGGCCACGGGCTCCTCCGAGGGGGTCCTCCGGAGGAACCAACTCCTCAGACAGCCGAAAGGTCTTTCCCGATAATCGGCGGCATGGGAAAGACCTATGAACGCATTGACAACAGACTCCGGTCGTTCATCGAGGCACAACCCCTGTTCTTCACCGCCACCGCTCCCCTGGGCCCCGACGGCACGGTCAACCTCTCCCCCAAGGGACTCAAGGGGTCCTTCGCCGTCCTCGACGACCACACCGTGGCCTACCTCGACTTCGCCGGGTCCAACGCCGAGACCGTCGCGCATCTGCGGGAGAACGGCCGGATCACCCTGATGTGGTGCGCCTTCCAGGGCCCGCCCACCATCGTGCGGGTGCACGGCCGCGGGGAACCCGTCTTCCGCGACGACCCCCGCTTCGGGGGCCTCCTCGCACACTTCCCGGACATCGACCCGACCCCGCACGGTCTGCGCGCGATCATCGTCGTGACGGCGGAGCTCGTCCGGGACACCTGTGGCTATGCGGTCCCCTTCATGACGTACCAGGAGGACCGCGATCTGCACGCCAGGCGTTTCGCGCGCGAGGACGACGCCTCCCTCGATACGTACTTCCGAAGGAAAGAGCACGTCGAAACCAGCCTCGACGGCCTGCCGGGACTGCCGTTGCCGCTGCCGCCGTCTACGTTCTGAGCCATGCGCTCCGGTGTCGTCGCCCTCGTCTCCGCCTCCCTCCTCTCCCTGCTCGGTGCCGCACCGCACCCCGCCCGGGAGGTCCCGCTGCCCCAGCGGATGGCGGACACCGGCGGCGGCACCCAGCTGATCACCGCGGAGGCGGCCACGACCGCCGCCACCTCGGGCACGGTCACCTGGTGGGACCGGCGGGGCGGGCAGTGGGTGAAGGCCGGTACGGCGCCCGCGCGCTTCGGTGCGCGCGGTCTCGTGGCGGGCGACGCGCGCAGACAGGGCACCAGCACGACTCCGACGGGGCTGTACGACCTGCCGTACGCGTTCGGCATCGAGGCCGCGCCCCCGGGGACGAGGACCTCGTACCGCCGGGTGCACCAGGACTCCTGGTGGTGCGAGGACAGCGGCTCGCGCTCCTACAACCGCTGGACGGAGCCCCTGCCGGCCGACTGCCGGGCCTCGGAGTCGGAGCATCTGATCGCCTACGACCCGTCGTACTCCCACGCCCTGGTCATCGGCTTCAACTACCACGCCCCGGTGCGCGACCGCGGCGCTGGCATCTTCCTGCACGTCAACGGCAAGGGGGCGACGGAGGGCTGTGTGTCGGTGCCCGAGGCGGCGATGCGGACGATCCTGGCCTGGGCGGACCCCGCGCGGGCGCCGCACATCGCGATCGGTACGACGGGCGGGGCCACCGCGCTCACCCGCTACTGACCCCGGCCCGGCCGTCCTCGGCCACGCCGCCGCCCGGCAGCCGCACGGTGAACGTCGTCGCGCCGGGGCGGGTGTCCAGCTCCACCGTGCCGCCGTGCGCCTCCGTCACCGCCGCCACGATCGACAGGCCCAGCCCCGCGCCGCCGCGGTGGTCGGGGCGACGGCGGTGATCGGCCCGGGTGAAGCGTTCGAAGACGCCGGAGCGGAGTTCCTCGGGCACGCCGGGGCCGTCGTCGTGGACCGCGAGGACAGCCGCCCGGCCCTCGGTCTCCAGCGAGACGCGGACCCCGGTGCCGGCCGGGGTGTGCAGACGCGCGTTGGCCAGCAGATTGGCCAGCACCTGCTGGAGCCGGTGGGTGTCGCCGGTCACCGTGACCGGCTCCTCGGACAGCTCCATCGTCCAGCGGTGGCCCGGTCCCGCGGCCCGCGCGTCCGTGACCGCGTCGAGGACGAGACGGGTGAGGTCCACGGGACGGCGCTCCAGCGGGCGGCCCGCGTCCAGCCGGGCCAGCAGCAGCAGATCGTCCACCATCTCGCCCATGCGCGCCGACTCGGCGGCGATCCGCTCCAGGGCGCGCTGCACCTCGGGCGGGACCGGACCCGGGTGCAGCAGTGCCAGCTCGGCGTGACCACGCACCGAGGCGACCGGCGTACGCAGCTCATGGCTGGCGTCGGCGGCGAAGCTGCGCAGCCGTTCCTCGCTCGCGTGCCGCTTGGTCAGCGCGTCCTCGACATGGCCGAGCATGCGGTTGAAGGCGGTGGCGACGCGGCCCACCTCGCTGCGCGGATGGCCCTCGGGGGCGCGCGGCGGCAGGGCGACCTCGCCACTGGCGAGCGGCAGCTCGCTGACCCGCACGGCGGTGTCGGCGACCCGGCTGAGCGGCCGCAGGGACCAGCGCACCCAGACGGCACCCGCGACACCCGCTACCGCGAGGGCCACGCCGAAGACGACGGCGGCGACGCGCTCCAGCCGGTGCACCGCCGTCTCGACCGGTTCCAGCGGCATCCCGGTGAGCAGGACGTCGCCGTCCCGGCCGGGCGTCGCGAGCACCCGGTAGCCGCCGAGGGACGACAGCCGGACGCTGTGGCCCCGGCGGTCCGTGGGGACCGCCGCGAGGGTGTGCTCGTCCCGGGCGCTCAGCGGGGCGCGCAGACCGGTGCTCTGGTCGCCGGGGCGCACCACCGCCGCGTTGGTGACCGTGACGCCGAGCAGCCGGGCGCCGAAGGTGCCGGCGGACTGCTTGCGGGTGTCCCCGTGCTCGTCGCCGTCGTGGTCGGACGGTTTGACGCCGTGTTCGAGGCTCGCCGGGAACCGCGGGCCGACATCGCGCAGCTGCTGGTCCAGCCGCCCGGTGAGAAAGCCGTTCAGCTCCACCACCGCGGCCACCCCGACGGCGGCGCAGCTGAGCGCGAGCAGCACGACGAGCCCGGCGGTGAGCCGGGCCCGCAGGGTCCGGGGCCGGGGCAGGCGCCGCACCCGCCGTACCGCCGCCGTCCGCACCCTCACCGGACCACCGGCTTGAGCACGTACCCGGCCCCGCGCACGGTGTGGATCATGGGCTCGCGGCCCGCGTCCACCTTCTTGCGCAGATACGAGATGTACAGCTCGACGACATGGGCCTGGCCGCCGAAGTCGTACGACCACACCCGGTCCAGGATCTGCGCCTTGCTGAGCACGCGCCGCGGATTGCGCATCAGGAAGCGCAGCAGTTCGAACTCCGTCGGGGACAGCTCGATCAGTTCACCGGCCCGGGTCACCTCACGGGCCTCGTCGTCCATGACCAGGTCGCCGACGACCAGCCGGGGGCCCTCCTCCAGCTGCCGGGCCATGCCCGCGCGGCGCAGCAGTCCGCGCAGCCGGGCGACGACCTCCTCCAGGCTGAACGGCTTGGTCACATAGTCGTCACCGCCCGCGGTGATGCCGGCGATGCGGTCCTCGACGGCGTCCCGCGCGGTGAGGAACAGCACACAGACGTCCGGCTGCACACCGTGCAGGGAGCGCAGCACCGCGAAGCCGTCGGTGTCCGGCAGCATCACGTCCAGGACGACGGCGTCGGGCATGTGGTCGCGGGCCTCGGCGACGGCCGTGGCCCCGTCGCCGGCCGTGCGCACGTCCCAGCCCTCGTAGCGCAGGGCCCCGGACAGCACCTCGGCGAGGTCCGGGTCGTCGTCGACTACGAGCACCCGCACGGGTGTGCCGTCGGGGCGGGAGAGGGCGGGGCGGCCCGATCGGGGTGTGTTCATCGCACTCACCAGCATCCCTCCTCTCCGCAGTGACCGACGCCGCCGGGACCTCTGAGTTCGCTGTGAGTACCGACACCCCGCCGCGCGCGACCTGGGCGCCCGCCCCCGCCGTCCGCTCCCCCTTCAGGTCCGCCTCATGTTGCTCAGAGCGCCCTCAGAGGTTTCCCCCGCACAGTTGCGTCCTCAACGTCCGAAAGGAACCGCCATGGCCACGGTGCACCAGTTGCAGGCGTCGCCCCTGCCGCCGATCGTCCGGCGCTCCCCGGCACCCTGGCTGCTGGCCGCGCTGTGGGCCGGGGCGGCCGCCGTGGTCGCCCTGTGGTGGTGGCACACCGACTCGGTGGTGGGCACGGCCGGCTGGCTCACCGGGGCCGGGCGGATCGCCGGGCTGCTGTGCGGATACGCCTGCGCGGTCCTGGTCGGGCTGATGGCCCGGGTGCCGCTCCTGGAGCGGCGGATCGGCTCGGACCGGGTGGCCCGCTGGCATGCGCGGGCCGGGCGGTACACGGTCTGTCTGCTGGTCGCGCATGTCGTCCTGATCATCGCCGGGTACGCCGCCCAGGACCGGGTGTCGCTCGTGCACGAGACGCTCACGGTGGTCCTCGACTATCCGGAGATGATCAAGGCCACCCTCGGAACGGTCGTCCTCCTCGCCGTCGGGATCACGTCGATGCGCGCGGTCCGCCGCCGGACCGGCCACGAATTCTGGTACTACGTCCACCTCCTGACCTACGCCGCCGTCTTCCTCGTCTTCGGCCACCAGCTGGCGCTGGGCGCGGAGTTCGCCGGGAACGCCCTCGCGCGGGGCCTCTGGTACGCGCTGTACCTCGGGGTCGCGGGCCTGGTGCTGTGGTTCCGGGTCCTCGCCCCCGTGCGGCTGAACCGGCGCCACCGACTGCGGGTGGAGGAGGTGCACCAGGAGGCGCGGGGTGTGTGGTCCGTGGTCGTGGGGGGCCGGCGCCTGGACGAACTGGGCGCGGCGCCGGGGCAGTTCTTCCGCTGGCGGTTCCTCACGGACGGTCTGCGCTGGACCTCGACGCCGTACTCCCTGTCCGCGCCGCCCCGCGCCACCCGGCTGCGGATCACCGTCAAGGCGCTCGGCGACCACAGCGCGTCGGTCGCACTGCTGCGGCCGGGCACCCGGGTGTGGGCGGAGGGCCCGTACGGATCGCTGACCGCTGACCGGCAGTCCAGCGGCAGGACCCTGCTGATCGCGGGCGGCGTCGGGATCACCCCGCTGCGTGCCCTGTTCGAGACGCTGCCGGGCGAGGTGACGCTGCTGTACCGGGCGCGCTCGGCCGAGGACCTGGCGCTGGGCGGCGAGCTGGAGGCCATCGCCCGCCGGCGGGGCGGCCGGGTGCTGTACGCCCTCAACGGCGCGGACGGCTCGCGTCCGCGGCTGACTCCCGGCGCGCTGCACGCCTCGGTGCCCGGCCTCGACGACCACGACGTGTTCCTGTGCGGTCCGCCCGCCTTCGCCGAGGACATGTACGAGGCGCTGCACGCGGCGGGGGTCCCGGACCGCCGCATCCACCACGAGTCGTTCGAGCTGTGAGGGCGTCATGCATCCGTTGAAGAGGAACAGCCCGCTGCGGCGCATCGTCCTGGCCACCGCCGCCACGGTGACCGGCGGGGTGATGCTGCTGTCGCTGAAGCCGCACACGGCACCGTCCCTGGCGGTGGGCGCGCCCGCGCCGTCCGGGTCCGGCGCGGCGAGCACGTCGGGGGGAGCGGACGGGTCTACGGGATCGGACGGTTCGAGCGGTTCCAGCGGTTCGAGCGGAACGGGCGGAACGACCGGTTCTGGTGGAGCGAGTGGATCCGGTGGATCCGGCGGGTCCACCGGCAGCAAGACCGCCACCGGGGAGTCCGTGCAGACGCGCTGGGGACCCGTCCAGGTCCGCGTCACGGTGGTGCGCGGCCGGATCACCGATGTCACGGCGGTCGACTATCCCCAGGACAACCCCAGGGACCAGGAGATCAACAGCTATGCGCTCCCACAGCTTCGGAGAGAGGTCCTCGCCGCACAGAGCGCGAACATCGACACCGTCTCCGGCGCCAGTTACACCAGCGAGGGTTACCGCCAGTCACTGCAGTCGGCCCTCGACTCCGCGGGGCTTTGAACGCCGGGCAGGTCTCGCACGTACCTCTGGGCCAAGGGGGCCACTGGCCTCACCCGTCCCACGGAGGATCACGGAGGACACCGTGTCCACGATCGCCGGTGGCCGCGCCGCGCGGCGCCAGACGATGCGCGCCATCCGCCCACGCCGCTCCCCTGCCGTCCCGCTGCTGGTCGCGGTCTGGGCGGGCGCGGCGGGCGTCATCTGGCTGTGGTGGATGAACACCCCGTCCATCGCCGACAACAACAGCAGGATCCTCAACGCGGGGCGGATCACCGGCCTGCTCGCCGGCTATCTGATGGCCCTGGTCGTGCTCCAGATGGCGCGGGTTCCCGCGTTGGAGCGGCGGGTCGGCTCCGACCGGGTCGCCCGCTGGCACGCCATGACCGGCCGGTACACCATCTGCCTGGTCCTCGCCCACCTCTTCCTGACCATGTGGGCCTACGCCCTGCAGAGCGGCAAGGGGCTGGGCGGGATCGTGCAGCAGACCATCGACTCGATCAACCAGCTGCCGGACGTGGGCAAGGCCGCCATCGGCACGGGTCTGCTGATCCTCATCGGGCTCATCTCGATGGGCCCGATCCGCCGCAGGATGTCGTACGACCTCTGGTACCACGTCCATCTGCTCACCTACGCGGCCACGTATCTGTCCTTCTGGCACCAGCTGTCGACCGGCAACGAGTTCGCCGTCCAGCCCGAGGCCAAGACGGCCTGGTACGCCCTCTACGGCTCGGTGACCGCGCTGGTGATCTGGTACCGCATCCTCACCCCGCTGCGGTTGAACCTGCGCCACCGGCTGCGCGTCGAGGCGGTCATCGAGGAGACGCCCGGCATCGTCTCGGTACTGATGACGGGCCGGAAGCTGCACCGGATCGGCGCGACGGCGGGGCAGTTCTTCCGCTGGCGCTTCCTCGCGCCCGGCCTGCGCTTCAGCTCGCACCCGTACTCCCTTTCCGCGGCCCCCCGCCCCAACATGCTGCGCATCACGGTGAAGGCCATCGGCGACCACAGCTCCGCGCTGCGGGACCTCACGCCCGGAACCCGGGTGTGGGCGGAGGGCCCCTACGGGGCGCTGACGGCGGACCGGCGCAGCCGCGGCAAGGTGCTGCTGGTGGCCGGTGGTGTCGGCATCACGCCGATGCGGGCGCTGTTCGAGACGCTGCCCGGCGCGCCCGGCGATCTGACCCTGCTCTACCGGGCGAACACCACCCAGGACCTGGCTCTGTGGGACGAGTTGGCCCAGATCGCCGAGGAGCGCGGCGCCCGGCTGATGTACGCGGTCAACAGCCCGGAGGGGGAGCGTCCGGACATCTCGGCGGACACCCTGCGCCGGAAGCTGCCGGACATCGACCGCCACGACGTCTTCATGTGCGGACCGCCCGGATTCGCACAGCAGGTGTACGAAGCAGTGCGCGGCGCGGGAGTTCCCGCCCGCCGCATCCATCACGAGTCGTTCGAGATGTGAGCGACGGGATTCAGGAGCTTTGGGAGCGATGAGGAAGAGCCACCCCATACGGCGTGCCGTGCTCGCCGGCGCCGCCACCGTGTCAGGGATCGTCCTGCTGCTGTCGCTGAAGCCGGCGTCGGGTCCGGCGTCCGCCCAGGCGGCGGGCGGGGTCGCGGCGCAGCAGACGGCCGCGGCCCAGGAGGCGCCGCAGGGCGGCAGCGGACAGCAGACCGGCGCGCAGTCCGTCACCGGTGAGGTGGCCAAGACGCAGTACGGCGATGTCCAGGTGCGGCTGACGCTGAGCGGCGGGAAGATCACCAAGGCCGAGGCCGTCCAGGCGCCCAAGGGCGGACTCAGCGACCAGAAGACGGCCATGTCCGTCCCGAAGCTCAACCAGGAGGCCGTCGCCGCGCAGAGCGCGCAGATCGACGCGGTCTCGGGCGCCACCTACACCAGCGGTGGCTACAAGCAGTCGCTGCAGTCGGCGATCGACAAGGCGAAGGCCGCGTCGGGCGGCTCCTCCTCCGGCTCCGCGGCCGGCAACGGCTCCGCGGGCGGCAAAGCTTCCGCCGGCGGCTCCGGGTCGTCGGGGTCGTCGGCCCAGGCGCGTACGGTCCTGGGTAACGTGGCCCAGACCCAGTACGGCAACGTCCAGGTGCGCCTCACCCTCAGCGGCGGGAAGATCACCAAGGCCGAGGCCGTCCAGGCGCCCAAGGGCGGACTCAGCGACCAGAAGACCGCGATGTCCGTCCCCAAGCTCAACCAGGAGGCGGTGAGCGCACAGAGTGCGAACATCGACGCGGTCTCCGGCGCGACGTACACCAGCGCCGGGTACAAGCAGTCCCTGCAGTCGGCCCTGGACAAGGCCGGTGGCTGAGTGTCCGAAGAGGTGACCGGTCCCGCCGGGGCTCCGCCCGTGCTGCGCCACGCGGAGGAGGTGATGGGCACCGTCGTCTCCTTCGATGTGCGCGGCGGCGAACCCGAGGCCGTGCGCACCGCGTTGGAGGAGGCGATCGCCGGACTCCACCGGGTGGACGAGGTGTTCAGCACCTACCGGGAGAACAGCCAGATCTCGCGGCTCGCCCGCGGTGAGACGACCGTCGAGGAGTGCGACCCGGAGGTCGCCGAGGTGCTCGCGCTCGGCGCCGAGGCGGAGCGGCTCAGCGACGGCTGGTTCAGCACGCGCTACGAGGGACGGACCGACCCGACCGGGATCGTCAAGGGCTGGGCGGTCGAACGGGCGGCCCGGCTGCTGTCCGCGACCGGGGCGAGCGGAGTGAGCGTCAACGGCGGCGGCGACGTCCAGTTGCACGGGGTTCCCGGGCCGCACCGCCCCTGGCGGGTCGGGGTGTCGGATCCGCTGCGCCCCGGCGGGCTCGCCGCGGTGGTCTCCGCGGCCCATGCCGACGAGCTGGCCGTGGCAACGTCCGGGACGGCGGAGCGCGGCGCGCACATCGTGGACCCGCGCACCGGGCGCTCGGCGGTGACCGACCTGGTCGCCGTGACCGTGGTGGCTCCCCGGCTGACCTGGGCCGACTGCTGGGCGACGGCCGCGTTCGCGATGGGTTCGCGGGAAGGGCTGGCCTGGCTGGAGTCGCTGCCGGACGTGGAAGCGCTGCTGATCACGGCGGGCGACGAGGTCCGGTGCACGGGCGGCCTGGCGTCCCGGCTGGGCTGACCGCACATGGGGAGGGCGCACCGGTGACCGGTGCGCCCTCCCCATGTGTGCGGGACGTGTGTCAGTGCCCCGCCTGCGCCAGCCGCAGCAGATGGTCCGCGAGCGCCTGGCCCCCGGTCGGATCCCGGCTGATCAGCAGCACGGTGTCGTCACCCGCGATGGTGCCGAGGATGTCGTGCAGTTCCGCCTGGTCGATGGCCGAGGCCAGGAACTGTGCCGCACCCGGCGGGGTGCGCAGGACCACGAGATTCGCGGACGCCTCCGCGGAGATCAGCAGCTCCTGGGACAGGCGCCGCATCCGCTCCTCCTTGGCCGAACCGCCCAGCGGTGCGCGCGGGGTGCGGAAGCCGCCCTCGCTCGGGACCGCGTAGATCAGATCGCCGTCCGTGTTGCGGATCTTCACCGCGTTCAGCTCGTCCAGGTCCCGGGAGAGCGTCGCCTGCGTGACGTTCAGCCCGTCGTCGGCGAGAAGTTTCGCCAACTGACTCTGGGAGCGCACCGGCTGCCGGTTGAGAATGTCCACGATCCGGCGGTGGCGCGCGGTGCGGGTCTGCGGCACGGCCGGTCCCGTGTGCTCATGGTCCTGCGCCTGGGTCATCGTCGTCTCATTCTCCGGATCGTCCGTCCCCGTTCACTGCGTCGAGGACACCGGGAAGCGCCCGGAGGAACGCCGCCACTTCGTCATCGCCGAGGTTCAGCGGCGGCATCAGCCGTACGACGTTCGGGGCGGGCGCGTTCACCAGGAGACCGGCGTCCTGAGCCGCCTGCTGCACCTGCTGTGCGAGCGGCTCGCTGAGCACGATACCCAGGAGCAGGCCCGCACCCCGGACATGGCCGATCAGCGGGTGCCCCAGCGACTCGATTCCCTCCCGCAGTCGCTCGCTCTGCCGCTTGACGTTCTCCAGCAGACCGTCGGCCGCGATGGTGTCGAGAACGGCGAGGCCGGCGGCGCAGGAGACGGGGTTGCCGCCGAAGGTCGTGCCGTGCTGGCCCGGCTGGAGCAGTTCGGCGGCGCGGCCGAAGGCGACGGTGGCGCCGAGCGGCAGTCCGCCGCCGAGCCCCTTGGCGAGCGTGACCACGTCCGGCAGGACGCCGTCGTGCGCCTGGTACTCGAACCAGTGGCCGGTACGGCCGATACCGGTCTGCACCTCGTCGAGCACGAGCAGCGCCCCGGTGGCCGCGGTGATCGCCCGGGCCGCCTTGAGATAGCCGGCGGGCGGGACGACGACCCCGTTCTCACCCTGGACGGGCTCGACGATCACGAGGGCGGTGTCCTCGGTGACCGCGGCGGCCAGCGCCTGTGCGTCGCCGTAGGGAACGTGCGTGACCTCGCCGGGCAGCGGCCGGAAGGGCTCCTGCTTGCCGGGCTGGCCGGTGAGCGCGAGGGCGCCCATGGTGCGGCCGTGGAAGCCGCCGTGGGTGGCGACCATATGGGTGCGCCCGGTGAGCCGGCCGATCTTGAAGGCGCCCTCGTTGGCCTCGGCACCGGAGTTGCAGAAGAACACCTTGCCGTCCCGGCCGAAGAGCTGGAGCAGCCGTTCGGCGAGGGCGACGGGCGGTTCGGCGATGAACAGGTTGGAGACATGGCCGAGGGAGGCGATCTGCCGGCCGACCGCCTCGACGACCGCGGGGTGGGCGTGGCCGAGCGCGTTGACCGCGATGCCGCCGACGAAGTCGAGGTACTCCTTGCCGTCGGCGTCCCACAGCCGGGTGCCCTCGCCGCGGACCAGAGGCAGCCTGGGGGTGCCGTAGTTGTTCATGAGCGCGCCCCGCCAGCGCCGGGTCAGCTCGTGGTTGGCGGAGTGCGCCACGCCGGCGGAGTCGGCGGTGGCATCGGTCGTACCGGTCATACGGCGCCCCCCTGGGCGAAATCGTCGGGCACGACCATCGTGCCGATGCCCTCGTCGGTGAAGATCTCCAGCAGGATCGAGTGCTGGACCCGGCCGTCTAGGACGCGGGCGGTGGTGACGCCGTTGCGCACGGCGAACAGACAGCCCTCCATCTTCGGGGCCATGCCGGAGGACAGCTCCGGCAGCAGCTTCTCCAGCTGGGAGGCGGTGAGGCGGCTGATCACCTCGTCGGAGTGGGGCCAGTCCTCGTAGAGTCCCTCGACGTCCGTGAGGACCATGAGGGTTTCGGCGCCCAGTGCCGCAGCGAGTGCCGCAGCCGCCGTATCAGCATTGACGTTGTAGACATGTCCGTCGTCCTGACTGCGGGCGATCGAGGAGACGACCGGGATACGGCCGTCGGCGAGCAGCGCCTCGATCGCGCCCGTGTCGATCTCGGTGATCTGGCCGACCCGCCCGATGTCGATCAACTGGCCGTCGATCTCGGGCCGGTGCTTGGTGGCGGTGATGGTGTGCGCGTCCTCGCCGGTGAGGCCGACGGCGAACGGGCCGTGCTGGTTGAGCAGCCCGACCAGCTCGCGCTGCACGTGTCCGGCGAGCACCATGCGCACCACGTCCATGGCCTCCTCGGTGGTGACCCGCAGGCCCGCCTTGAACTCGGTGGGAATGCCCTGCCGGTCGAGCGCCGCGCTGATCTGGGGACCGCCGCCGTGCACGACGACGGGCTTGAGGCCGGCGTGCCGCAGGAAGACGACGTCCTGGGCGAAGGCGGCCTTGAGCTCGTCGTTCACCATGGCGTTCCCGCCGAACTTGATGACGACGGTCTTGCCGTGGTGACGGGTCAGCCAGGGCAGCGCCTCGATGAGGATCTTGGCCTTGGGCAGGGCGGTGTGCTTACGCGTCTTTCCGGTGCTCATGAGGAGTAGGCGCTGTTCTCGTGGACGTAGTCGGCGGTGAGGTCGTTGGTCCAGATGGTGGCGGTCTCGCTGCCGGCGGCGAGGTCGGCGACGATGTGCACCTCGCGGTAGCGCATGTCGACCAGTTCGCGGTCCTCGCCCACGGAGCCGTTCTTGCAGACCCAGACGCCGTTGATGGCGACGTTGAGCTGGTCCGGCTCGAAGGCGGCCCGGGTGGTGCCGATCGCCGACAGGACGCGGCCCCAGTTGGGGTCCTCGCCGTGGATCGCGCACTTGAGGAGGTTGTTGCGGGCGATGGAGCGGCCCACCTCCACGGCGTCCTCCTCGGTGGCGGCGCCCACGACCTCGACCTTGATGTCCTTGCTGGCGCCCTCGGCGTCGCCGATGAGCTGACGCCCCAGGTCGGCGCAGACCTCCCGGACGGCCTCGGCGAACTCCGCGTACTCCGGGGTGATGCCGGACGCCCCGGAGGCGAGCAGCAGGACGGTGTCGTTGGTGGACATGCAGCCGTCGGAGTCGACCCGGTCGAAGGTGACCTTGGTGGCGGCGCGCAGGGCCCGGTCCAGGGTCTCCTGGTCGGCCTCGGCGTCCGTGGTGAGGACGACCAGCATGGTGGCGAGGCCCGGCGCGAGCATGCCGGCGCCCTTGGCCATGCCGCCCACGGTCCAGCCGCCGCGGCTCGCCACGGAGGTCTTGTGGACGGTGTCGGTGGTCTTGATGGCGATGGCCGCCTTCTCGCCGCCGTGCTCGGACAGCTGGGCGGCGGCCGTGTCGATGCCCGGGAGCAGCTTGTCCATGGGGAGCAGGACACCGATGAGGCCGGTGGAGCAGACGGCCACCTCGATGGCGCCCCGGCCGAGGACGTCGGCGACCTTCTCGGCGGTCGCGTGGGTGTCCTGGAAGCCCTTGGGCCCGGTGCAGGCGTTGGCGCCGCCGGAGTTGAGGACGACCGCGGAGACCTCGCCCGACTTGAGGACCTGCTCGGACCACAGCACGGGCGCGGCCTTCACACGGTTGGAGGTGAAGACGCCCGCGGCGGCGCGGCGGGGCCCGTTGTTGACCACGAGGGCCAGGTCCGGGTTGCCGTTCCCCTTGATCCCGGCAGCGACACCGGCCGCCGTGAATCCTTTTGCTGCCGTGACACTCACTGCGACTCCTTGTTCGCTTCTCCGCCCGTGCGGCGCAGCGGTGCGGCCTTCTCCCCCAGTGCCATAAGGGCCTGGGAGGTGCCCCCGGTCCGCGGCCCGGTGGCTGCACGTACGTCGCTCACGGTGCGACTCCGATCGTGGAAAGCCCCGTGGTCTCGTCGAGCCCGAGGGCGATGTTCATGCTCTGGACGGCACCGCCCGCGGTGCCCTTGGTCAGATTGTCGATGGCGCTGATCGCGATGATGCGATGCGCAGCGGCGTCGTACGCGACCTGCACCTGAACGGCGTTGGAACCGCAGACGGACGCGGTGGCGGGCCACTGTCCCTCGGGGAGCAGATGGACGAAGGGCTCGTCGGCGAAGGCCTTCTCGTAGGCGGCGCGGACGGACTCGGCGGTGACACCGGGCCGGGCCTTCGCGTTGCAGGTGGCCAGGATGCCGCGGGACATGGGCGCGAGGGTCGGGGTGAAGGAGACCGAGACGGCCTCCCCGGCGACCGCGCTGAGGTTCTGGATCATCTCGGGGGTGTGCCGGTGCACGCCGCCGACGCCGTACGGGGACATCGATCCCATGACCTCGCTGCCCAGCAGGTTCGGCTTGAGGGCCTTGCCGGCGCCGGAGGTGCCCGAGGCAGCCACGATCACGGCCTCGTGCTCGGCGAGGCCCGCGGTGTACGCGGGGAAGAGCGCGAGGGAGACGGCGGTCGGGTAGCAGCCGGGCACCGCGATGCGCCGGGTCCCGGTGAGCCGGGTGCGGCCACCGGGAAGTTCGGGAAGGCCGTAGGGCCAGGTGCCGGCGTGCGGGGTGCCGTAGAACCTCTCCCAGTCGGCCGCGTTCTCCAGCCGGAAGTCCGCGCCCATGTCGATCACCAGCACCTCCGCCCCGAGCTGCTCGGCGACCGCGGCGGACTGACCGTGGGGCAGGGCGAGGAAGACCGCGTCGTGCCCGGCGAGCGCCTCGGGGGCGGTCTCCTGGAGCACGCGGTCGGCCAGGGGCAGCAGATGTGGTTGCAGCGCGCCCAGGCGCTGTCCGACGTTGGAGTTCCCGGTCAGGGCGCCGATCTCGACCTCGGGATGTGCCAGGAGCAGACGCAGCAGCTCCCCACCCGCGTATCCGCTCGCTCCGGCGACCGCCGCACGTACCGTCATGGAACCTCCTCCTGGATGGCATGACTATACGTATTGCTGCACGTTTATGCAATCCTGGAGATCGTGCCTCTCCCTCGATGGTGACCTCCGCGACGCGTCACCGCACCGGAAGCCGCACCGGAGCACCCCCGTCCCGGGGAAGCATGATCGTCCGGGAGACGACGAAGGTGACGGGAATCGCCGCGGCGGAGGCGAGCAGCGGGGCGAATGCGTTCCCGGCATGGAGGACGTCGACGATCACATACACACCCACCGTCGTGACCAGGAAATTGGTCGCGTTCGTCAGAGGGAACAATAGGAATTTCCGCCAGGTGGGGCGCGTCCGATAGGTGAAGCGCGCATTGAGAAAAAACGAACCGACCATGCTGAGGGCGAACGCGAGAATGTGCGCCGCAAGATAAGGCAAACGGAGGAGGAACAGAAGGTAAAGTCCGTAATACGTGGCGGTGTTGACCACGCCCACCACGGCGAAAGTGAGAATCTGTCTCGCCATGGGACGCGAAGGTGTGAAGCGCATCAGGGAATGAGGTCCTTTGCCGTGTCGCGGGCCGTGCGGCGCTCCACGCGCTCCACGTTCGTCGCCTGCACCAGGAAGTGCGGACGCCTCTTGACCTCGTAGTAGATCCGGCCGGTGTACTCCCCGATGACCCCGAGCATGATCATCTGCACGCCCGCGAGCGCGGTGACGGCGCTGATGATCGTGACATAGCCGGGCGTCTGCACACCATGGACCAGCGCGGCGACCACGATCCACGCCGTGTACACCCCCGCCAGCAGCAGCAGGCCCATCCCCAGGTAGAGCGCGGCGCGCAGCGGCCTGTTGTTGAAGGAGAGCACGCCGTCCAGCCCGTAGTTGAGCAGGCTCCGGAAGGACCACGAGCTGCGGCCGTGCTCGCGCACCGCGTTGTCGTACTCGAAGGTGGTGGCGGGGAACCCGACCCAGGCGAACAGGCCCTTGGAGAACCGGTTGTACTCGCTGAGGGACAGGACGGCGTCCACCGTGCGCCGGGACAGCAGCCGGAAGTCGCCGACGCCGTCCATGAGTTCCACGTCGACGAGCCGGTTGACCAGCCGGTAGTACAGGCGGGCCGTGACCGTGCGGGCGATCCGGTCACCGGTCCTGCTGCGCCGGGCTATCACCTGGTCGTAGCCCTGTCCGCACAGGTCCACCATGCGCGGTATCAGTTCCGGCGGGTGCTGCAGATCCGCGTCCATGACGATCACGGAGTCCCCCGAGGCATGGCGCAGCCCGGCGAGCAGTGCCGCCTCCTTGCCGAAGTTGCGGCTGAAGGAGACGTACCGCACCCGCGCGTCGAGGGCGGCCAGCTGCTTCAGGGCCGCGAGGGTCTCGTCGCGGCTGCCGTCGTCGACGTACACGAACTCCATGTCGTGGCCGAGCGGAAGAAGTTCGTCCGCGACCTTCTGGACCTCGTCGTGGAATCGCCCTATGACTTCTTCCTCGTTGTAGCAGGGTGCGACGATCGAGATGAGCATGGTTCTCCCCTTGAGGACGCGGTCGGCGTGAACGCGTGGTCGATGAGCGTCGGTCATGCGCTCGGACGAGTGGTCATGGATGGAGCCGGGTGGCCCGCGGCACGCCGGCGGCGGACGGCCGTGACCACGCACAGCAGCACCAGGGACAGCAGCGAGACGGCCCCGACCGCCCCGCCCAGCCGCAGGCCGGGCGGATGGAAGGTGCAGGTCAGGCTGGTCGAGGAGCCGTCCAGCGGCACGGCGATCAGCCCGAGGTACTGCCCCGCGGGCACAGCGGAGGCCCCGCCCGTGGCGCAGCGCCAGCCCGCGATACGGGGGGCCGCGACGACGGCGGTGCCGGTGCTGCCGGCGGGCAAATGGGCCCGGACTGTGCCGTCGGAGACGGTCACGTCGGTGGCGCCGGTGGCCGTCAGATGCCCGACGGCGGTGCGCAGCCGACCGGTGTCCAGGCAGCCGACCGCCCCGTCCGGGATGACGCCCGTCCGGTCGGGGGACAGCTCGATCCGCAGCCGGCCGGACGCCGGAACCCTGCCCAGCCGCTGCATGGCGGCGATCTTGGTGACGGGGTAGTCGGACCGGAACCGCCCGGTCGGCCCGGTGGCGGGGTCGCTCGCGAGGCGCGCGGTGCCCGAGAAGTGCGGCGCCCACAGGTACACCTCGCTGCCCGCCGGGCAGTCGGCGGTGATGGACGGCCGCCGCACGGCATCGGGAACGGCACCGATGCGCAGGCCCGGCCGCGCGTCCTCGCTGCGGCTCGGCGGCCTTCCGGCGCTGGTGCGCACCGTCAGGCGGGGCACGGTGTAGACCCGGGCGCCGAGCAGCAGTTCCTGGTTGCGGTACGGCGACGGACCGAAGGCCGTCACCTCCCTGCGCCCGGCGGACGGCCGTACGGTGACCAGGGGCGGCACGTCCTGCCGCGAGACGGTCACCCCGCTGCCGTCCTGTGGGAACCAGTTCTGGTGCGGGTCCGGCGGCGAGTGCACCCGCGCGCCCACGGAGAAGATCGCGTCCGTGACCGCGTTGTCCAGGCTCTGCAGATTCCGGCCCCGCGAGGTCCAGCCGTCTCCGAGGGCGGTCAGCGTACGGCTGAGGACGTCGGAGGTGAGGCTGCTGTAGTACTGGGCGCCCTGACCGCCCACCAGCAGCGGGTCGTTGCCGACGGTCTGCTCGCGGCCCGGATCGGTGCGGTACCGGGGCCAGCCGTCGGCCTCGGCGATCGCGTCCGCCTGCTGTTCCTGCCGCGCGCCCCAGGGCGCGTAGTCGTCCATGTGCGCGAGCCGCAGCCGGGTGGCCACGGCGGCGGTGGCGGTGGTCTCGCCGAACTGCCCGCCGAGGAGCAGCGCCACGGCGAGCCCGGCCAGGACGGTACGGCGCCCACCCCGGGCGAGCCGCCCGCGGTCGGTGAGACCGAGCAGGGCCAGCCCGCCCAGGGCGCCCACGGCGGCGAGCAGCAGCACCGGCCAGGCGAAGGGACGCACCAGAGCGCTGCAGCCGGCGACGGCGGTGATGAGCGCCAGGAGCGCGCCCGCCGCGGCCAGTGCGCGCGGGGCGGGCACGCCGTATGCGAGCGCGTGCCACGCGGCGATCACCAGCAGCGCGCACAGGACGAAGGCCTGCCGGTAGGAGCTGCCCTGCGGGGTGGTGAAGGCGTGCCAGACCAGACTGGTCGGCGCCCACTGCAGGGACAGCGCCACCGCGACCACCAGCAGCGTCCACCCGGTGCGCACCCGTCGGGGCACCCCGCGGTGGAAGGGCAGGGCGAGGGCCAGCAGCAGCGCGGTGATGCCCACGTACACGGCCGGTGTGCTGAAGCTGTACGTCGTCGGCAGCAGACGGGCCAGCAGGTCCTGGCTCGCCACCGGGACGAACTGGCTGGTCCTGCCCGGGTAGGCGTGCCCGGTGCCGAAATACACCACCGTCACCAGAGGTGCCGCGAGACCGACGCCGAGGCCGACGGTGACACAGGCCCGGCCCACCGCCGCGAGCGCCTGCCGGCGCGGCGGCCGGGTGAGCCGGAGGCGGAGCAGCAGCACCAGGGCCGCGGCGAAAGTCGCCATGTACGCGGTGTAGAAGTTGGCGGCCCAGGAGAGCGCCACGACCAGGATCCCGAGCACCCGGCGCCGTCCGCTCAGCGCCCATTCGCCAACCAGGCACAGCAGTGGCAGGGCGATGAGGCCGTCGAGCCACATGGGGTTGTACGCGGCGTCGGTGACGCTCCACCCGCACAGGGCGTAGGACGCGCCCAGCAGTCCCGCCGCCCACCAGCGACCGGGGCGCAGGGCGAGCAGCAGCACGGCCATGGCGGCGGCCGCCGCGGCCGTCTTCAGCACGGTGATCACATAGACCGCGAGGTCGATCTCGTTCCGTGGGAACACCGCCACGAGCAGGGCGAACGGGCTGCCGAGATACGTACCGAGGTCGGGCAGGAAGCCGGTGCCGAAGCCGGACTGCCAGTTGACCAGGAGTCCGCCGTCGGCCCTTCCGTGCAGCAGGTCCCACAGGTGCGCGTGGAAGGGCACGTACTGGTTGCCCAGGTCGTTGATGCTGCGGGTGCGGGGGCCGAAGGGGAAGGTGCGGGCGACGACACCGGCCGCGCAGGACACCGTGACGGTGATGACCGCCGCGAGCAGGGCCCCGGCCGGCCCGGGTCGGGTCGGCCGGGGCAGCCGCAGGCGGCGACGGCGGTCGGCAGGCCGGCCGGGTGACGGATCGACAGGCCGGCTCGGGGCGGGCACGGGTGGCCGGTCGGCCCCCTGGGGCGCCTCGGTCTCCGGCTCGGGAGGGGTTGTGGGTTTCACGTCCTCTCCCTGTTCACACGGCGGCGCGGGTTTCCGTGAGGAACGTCTCTTCCACGACGGCAACCGGCCGCGCTTTCCCGGAAGAAGCGGACCGAGAGAGATTCGGCGGCTGCCGGAAGCACCGGGGACACATACGGAAAACCGGCGATGGGCAGGGTCGGGCAAACCATTCTCGGCAGGCTCCCAGGGAATGGGGGACGCAAGACGTCCCATCCGGGGATGTCGTTCCCCGTACGTCATCGATTCGCCGACTTAGACCGGCACTGCTTCGAAACGGTTGCATCCACATGGAAAAGTGAGGTGATTAATTCCGAATGCGTGCTGGGACGTTGCGCTGTCGTCATGCACCGCGGGCGCGGGCGGTTCCGGGCCCGCCCGGCCCCGGGCATAGGGTCGACGGCATGGATTCCAGCTTCTGGCCCGTGCCGGACGTGCTCGCCCATCTCGCCGGGCGGTGGAGCGTCGAGCGTGTCGTACGCGACCTCGCTAGCGGCGAGGAGGGCCGCTTCAGCGGGACGACGGTGTTCTCGCCGCTGGAGGACGGCGGCGACGGGCTGCTGCACCAGGAGTCCGGCACGTTCGTCTGGCGAGGCACTCCGCGGCCCGCCGAGCGGACGCTGTGGTTCCTGCCCGGGGACTCCGCCGGCACGGCGCAGGTGCGGTTCGTGGACGGCCGCCCGTTCCACGACCTCGATCTCACCACCGGCCGCCATGTCGCCGACCATCCGTGCGCGGCGGACCTGTACGGGGGCGAGTTCACCGTCCGGGACGCGGACCACTGGCGCACGGTGTGGCGCGTGGGCGGTCCCGCGAAGGACCTGGTGCTGACCACCGACTACGTGCGCGAGCGCTAGGCCCTGCCCGGTCTACCGGGCCTCCGGCTCCAGGCGGAGGTTCCAGCGTCCGTCGCGTCCGGCGAGCGTGACCGTCGACAGCGGACGGACGTCGATGTTCCAGTACGCCGACGGCTGCGCCCGCAGGGCATAGACCAGGGCGGCCCGCACCACCGACGGCTCCGCCACGGCCACGACCCGGCTGCCGTCGTTCACCGGACGGGTCTCCAGCCAGCCGCCCACCCGGGAGATGAACCCGTGCAGCGACTCGCCGCCGTGCGGTGTGGAGCGGGGGTCCGCGAGCCAGGCGTCCACCGCCGAGGGCTCCCGGGCCATCGCCTCCCCCAGCGTGAACCCGCGCCAGCGGCCCATGTCGCAGTCCCGCAGCGCGAGCTGCACCAGCGGCGCGTACCCGAGCGCGTCGCCGGTCGCCCGGCTCCGTGGCGTGGGCGAGCAGTAGCGCAGCTCGGCCGCCGCCAGCGGCACCAGATCCCGGGCGGCCCGTTGCACCTCGTCCCAGCCCGCCTGGTCCAGCGGGCGGTCGTCCTCGAAACGTTCCGCGAGCAGCGTGGAGCTGCGCGCGGCGGCGACGAACGTGACCCGAACATGCACACGGCGATGGTGTGACGCGCAAGTGCGCAGGTCAAGACCCGTTACTCAGCGGATACCAAGGGCATCGTCCGCGTGACCGGGCCCCGAGCGGTGCGTCTGTGGGCCGGTGTCCCGTTTCGTCCGCCGGCCCGCGTCCATGGATCTGTCCGGTCCGGCACCTGTCGCTACCGGGGACCGAGCACATGGTCGCAGGCGGTGCGCAGACGCCGTATGCCCTCCAGGATTTCCCCGGTCCCGGCGACGGCCGCGAAGCTCAGCCGGAGGTGGGCGGCGGGGGGTTCGGCGCTGAAGTAGGGGCGGCCCCGGGCGACCGCGACGCCCGCTCGCAGGGCGCCCGCGACGAGCGCCGACTCATCGGTGCCGTCGGGCAGCCGGGTCCACAGGTGGTATCCGCCGGAGGGGATGTGCGGCAGGGCGAGTTCCGGCAGATGCAGGCCGAGGGCGGCGGTCAGCGTGCCCCGGCGCTGCTTCAACTCGGCGGCGACGGCGCGCAGATGGCGGGGCCACGCGGGCGAGCCGACGAGTTCGAGCGCGGCCTCCTGGAGCGGGCGCGGCACGAAGAACGTGTCGACGACCTGGATCGCGCGCAGCCGTTCCAGGACCGGGCCGCGTGCGGCCAGCGCGCTGACCCGGAAGCTGGGCGAGGTGGCCTTGGTGAGCGAGGAGACATGCACGACGACCCCGTCGGGATCCTCCGCGATCAGCGGCGCCGGCAGCGGACCGGCGTCCTCGTGCGCCAGTCGCCGTACGAAGTCGTCCTCGATGACGAACGCCCCGGCCTCGCGCGCGATGTGCAGCACCTCGCGCCGGCGCTCCGGCGCGAGCACGGCGCCGGTCGGGTTCTGGAACAGCGGCTGACAGACGACGACGCGGGCGCCGCTCGCCCGGAAGGCGTCCGCGAGCAGGGCCGGTTTCAGCCCGTCGGAGTCGACCGGCACGGGCACGGGCCGCAGACCCGCCGCGCGGGCGATCGCCAGCATGCCGGGGTAGGTGGGCGACTCGACCAGCACGGGGGCGCCGGGCGATGCCAAGGCCCTCAGTGCGGTGGTCAGCGCGGACTGGCCGCCTGCCGTGATCAGTACGTCGGACGCGGTGATCGCGCCGCCGATCCCGCGCGCGAACCACTCGCGCAGCTCGGCCACGCCCTCCACCGGCGGCCGGGCCCACACCCCCGGGCGGCGCCCGGCCCGGGACAGGGCCGCGCCCATGGCACGCTCCGGCTGCAGGGCGGGGTGCAGATAGCCGCCGTTGAACTCGACGACACCGGGGGGCGGGGCGGCGAGGGAGTCCAGCACACCGGAGGCGTCGACGCTGCGGGGCACGAGCTCGGCGGCGCCCTCCGCGCTGAGGGCGACCTCCTGCCAGGCGGTGTCCCCGACCTCGGGGGCCGTCGCACGCGGCTCGGCCCGGAAGGCGCCGGCCCCGGGCCGCGTCACCACGAGCCCCTCGCCGGCCAGCTGCGCGAACGCGCGGGACACGGTCACCGGGCTGACCCGGAATCGCTCGACGAGTGCCCGGCTGGACGGCAGCTTCTCTCCTGGAGAGTAGCGCTTCACCTCGGACCGCAGTCTGCCCGCCAGTTCCTCGACACTGCTACCCTCTTGCATGAGAGAACAGGATAGCGCTATCAAGACCGCGGCGATAGCGGCCGCGCAGCCCGACGGCGGCACCGCCACCCGCCCGGCCCCGCGCTACGGCGGCACCCTGCAGGCCGCCCTCGGGGTCGTCGCCTTCTCCCTGACGTTCCCCGCCACCGCCTGGGGGCTGGAGGGGTTCGGTCCCTGGTCGCTGGTGGCGGTGCGCAGCGCGCTGGCCGCCGTCATCGCCGGCAGCTGTCTGCTCGCGCTCCGGGTCCCCGTGCCCGCGCGGTCGCACCGGGCGGGGATCGTCGTGGTCGCGGCCGGGGTCGTGCTCGGCTTCCCGCTGCTGACCACCCTCGCCCTGCGCACCTCGACGACCGCGCACGCCGCGGTGGTCGTGGGGCTGCTCCCGCTCACGACCGCCGTCTTCTCCGCCCTGCGCATGGGCGTCCGCCCCTCCCGTACCTTCTGGCTCGCCGCCCTGGCCGGCGCCGCGGCCGTCATCGCGTTCACCGTGCAGCAGAGCGGCGGCGCGCTGACCGGCGCGGACGCCTATCTCTTCGGGGCCCTGCTGATCTGCGCCGCGGGCTACACCGAGGGCGGCCGGCTGGCCCGGGTCATGCCGGGCTGGCAGGTGATCGGCTGGGCGCTGGTGATGTGTCTGCCGCTCAGCGTGCCGGGCGTGCTCCTCGCCCTCTCCTACGAGCCCGTCCACCTCATCGCGCACGCCGTGACGGGGGTGCTGTGGGTGGCGGCCGGCTCCCAGTTCCTGGGCCTGGTCGTCTGGTACCGGGGCATGGCGGCCGTCGGAATCCCCCGTGCCAGCCAGTTGCAGCTGGCACAGCCGCTGCTCACACTGGTGTGGTCGGTACTGCTCCTCGGTGAGCATCTCACCCCGGCCGCTCCGCTGACGGCCGCCGCGGTGCTGGTGTGTATCGCGGTCACCCAGCGGGCGAGAGCCTGACCGGGTTGGGGCGCGCGGACCGGGTCGACCGGCGCCACCGGCCGTACGAGACGGCCACGGACCGATACTCCCGCATGTGACGAGGAGGCCCCCCAGATGCGCGCGACTGTGGGCGACAAATTGGTGCAGCACGGCAGGATCGTCGGGCAGCACGACAAGGTCGGCGAGATCGTGGAAGTGATGGGCTCGGACGGCAACCCGCCGTATCGCGTCCGCTTCCAGGACGGGCACGAGGGCGTGTGCTCCCCCGGACCCGACACCGAGATCCGCCACAAGGAGATGGGTCAGCAGATCGGACGCTAGGTCCTGTCGTCAAACTCCCGTCGTCCGCCCGGAGGGCGGGCTCTGCGGCGACGTGGGGGCCCTTCCGCTCGAACGAAGCCGAGAGTGGGGGAGCGCGCATGGCGTCGCGGGGCAGGCGGGAGTTTGACGACAGGGCCTAGGACGAGGACCGGACGGCCGGGCCCGGATCTCAACGGGTCCCGCCCTGGTGCCGCGCAGGCCATCCGGGCACGGCGGCCCGGGCGCGGCGGCCCGGGCACGGCGGCCCGGGCACAGATTCAGCGCGGGGGCTTCGCGGGCTGCCCGTAGTGGTCGGCGACGACCTGCGCCATCGCCCCGGCCGGATCCGTCCTCACCTCTTTGGCGGCGAAGAACACATGACCGCGCACCTGCGGGTACCACGCGGCGAGGCTGAGGTGGCGCGAGAGTTCCGCCGGGTCCTGCCAGGCGTCGGGTTGTGTCGGGTCCCCCGCCTTGTAGAGCGCCTCGCCCACGTACAGCTGCACGCGCGTGCCCCGGGCCACGTCCGCCCACCAGGGCACGAGCGCCGCGTAGTCGGCGGCGCGGAAGCCGATGTTCCAGTAGATCTGCGGGCAGATGTAGTCGAGCCAGCCGGACCTCACCCATCTGCGGGTGTCCGCGTACAGGTCGTCGTACGTCTGCACCCCGGCCCGGGTGTCCGAGCCGCGGGGGTCGGTGTCGGCGTTGCGCCACACCCCGAAGGGGCTGATGCCGAAGCGGGCGGCGGGCCGCAGCGCGTGGACGCGCGCCGCGGTCTCCTGCACCAGGAGGTCGATGTTGTGGCGCCGCCAGGCGGCCCGGCCGGTGAACCCGGAGCCGTGGGCCGCGTACGCCGCGTCGTCGTCGAAGACCGCGCCCCGGACGGGGTACGGGTAGAAGTAGTCGTCGAAGTGGACGCCGTCCACCGGATAGCGGCGCACGGCGTCGAGGATCGCGTCCTCGACGAATCTGCGCACCTGCGGCAGTCCGGGGTTGTAGTACAGCTTGCCGCCGTAGGAGACCACCCAGTCCGGGTGCCGACGGGCGGGGTGCCCGGGGGCGAGCCGCGTCAGGTCGGTGTGGGAGGCCACCCGGTACGGGTTGAACCAGGCGTGCAGCTCAAGGCCCCGGGCGTGCGCCTCCTCGATCGCGGTGCCGAGCGGGTCCCAGCCCGGGTTCTTCCCCTGGGTGCCGGTCAGGTACTCGGACCACGGCTCGTAGGGCGACGGCCACAGGGCGTCGGCGGAGGGGCGTACCTGGAAGAAGACGGTGTTCAGCCGGCGCCGTACCGCGGCGTCGAGGCAGGCGCGCAGCTCGGCGCGCTGCACGGTGGCCGGCAGTCCCGCCCGGGAGGGCCAGTCGCGGCCGAACACGGTCGCCAGCCACATCCCCCGCATCTCTTTGACGGCCGCCGCGCGGGCAGGCTGCGCATGGGCGTCACTCGCCGTCACCAGGGTCGACAAGGCGGTCACCATGAACGCCCTGCGTGACACTCGTCGCATGCACTCGTCCCCATACGTCCTGATTCCGTCCGGCATGGATCGTATCCCCTGGAGGCGGCCCCGACCCGGACGATCGATCATCGGCACGCCGGGGGTAACGTGCAGGGTCGAGAGCAGGCACCGAACCACGGGGGCCCTGCCCGGGGGCGTCCTGTGATCGCGCGAGCCGGCGTGGTGCGCAGACCCCCTTACCCAGGCCCGATGATCAGCGAAAGGGACGATGTGACCGACATCGAACGCGTCGGAGTGGTGGGCTGCGGCCAGATGGGAGCGGGCATCGCCGAGGTGTGCGCCCGCGCCGGACTGGACGTGAAGGTCGCCGAGACCACCGGCGAAGCCCTGGAGATCGGCCGGACCCGCCTGCTCAACTCGCTGTCCAAGGCGGCCGAGCGTGGCAAGATCTCCGAGGAGGAGCGGGACGCGACGCAGGCCCGCCTCACCTTCACCACCGATCTCGGAGAGTTCGCCGACCGTGACCTCGTGATCGAGGCCGTCGTCGAGAACGAGCAGGTGAAGACGGAGATCTTCCAGGTGCTCGACCAGGTGGTGACCCGCCCGGACGCGATCCTCGCCTCCAACACCTCCTCGATCCCGCTGGTGAAGCTCGCGGTCGCCACCTCGCGGCCGGACCATGTGGTCGGCATACACTTCTTCAACCCCGCCCCGGTCCAGCAGCTCGTCGAGCTGATCCCGGCGCTGACCACCTCCGAGGGCACGCTCAGCCGGGCCCAGCTGTTCGCGGAGAAAAACCTCGGCAAGCACGCGATCCGTGCCCAGGACCGCTCCGGTTTCGTGGTCAACGCGCTGCTCGTGCCCTATCTGCTCTCCGCCATCCGGATGTTCGAGTCGGGCATCGCGGGCCGTGAGGACATCGACAACGGCATGGAGATGGGCTGCGCCCACCCGATGGGCCCGCTGAAGCTCTCCGACCTGATCGGCCTGGACACCATCGTCTCCATCGCCAACTCGATGTACGAGGAGTACAAGGAGCCGCTGTACGCCGCTCCCCCGCTGCTCCAGCGCATGGTGGAGGCGGGTCGGCTCGGCCGCAAGACGGGCTCGGGCTTCTACACCTACAGCTGATCCAGGGTTTTTCGCCCGCCTGGTCACAGACCGTGAGTCAGGGGCCGGGCAGGACGGGCCCGGTGCCGATTTCGGTGCCGGGCCCGTGTCATTCACACACCGTGCGTGCCGGGGACACGCATATGCCTTTCGCACACTCTCCCCACGCGCCCACCAGGCGAGTTGACTCTCCATGCACATGCAAGGGATGTGACGACTACGGAAAGGAGCGGACACGTGACCGCCGACCCCGAGCATCCCGTGGTCCATGGAGAAGTCGCAGAGTTACGCCGTCGCCTCGATGTGGCGCACGCGCGGGTCGAGGGAGGGCTGACGCTGCTCAGTCATCGCGCCGAGGAGACCGCCAAGGATCTGGACGAGTTGAGCCTGAGGGTGGTCGCGCTGGAGCACACGCGCTGGCCGCTGCCCGCGGTGGCCGCCCTCACGACGGTGGGCGCCCTCGTCGTGGCGATCTGGCAGGCAGTGGGACGCTAGCGCCCCGCCTCATGCCGTTCAGGGCAGTGTGTCCTGTCCGAGCCTGAGGTGGTGCAACAGCAGTAACGCGGCCGCCATGTTGGCGGCCGGGACCTCTCCCCGGGCGACCAGGTCGGGGACGAGCTTCAAGGGGACCCACTCCCGGCGGTCCGACTCGAAGTCGTCCACAGGGTGTCCGACGTACTCGCCCTCGTCGGCCCAGTAGACGTGGTGCCGGGCGTCGGTGAGTCCGTTGGAGGGCTCGACGCTCATGAGATGGCGCAGAGGTCCCGGCCGCCAGCCGGTCTCCTCCTCGAGTTCGCGGGCCGCCGCGACGGCGATGTCCTCACCGTCCTCCACGACCCCGGCCGGGAGTTCCCACCCCCAACTGTCGGTGATGAAGCGGTGCCGCCACAACAGCAGCACCTCGTTGGCCTCGTTCACGACGGTGGCCACGGCGACGGGCCGCAGCCGGATCAGGAAGTGGTCGAGGTGCCGGCCGTCCGGCAGCTCGACATCGGCGAGATTGACGCTGAACCAGCGGTTTGCATACACAGTTTGTTCGTTCAGTTTCGTCCACTGCACGGTTCTGCCACCTTCCGCTGAGTAAGTGGCAATATCGCAGCAGGAGCGGCATCTCAGCAGGCTCACAGCGGCGCATACCCGGCGCAGCGGCGGACTCGGGTCCGCGCGGGCGGGAGCCCCACGGGGCCCACGCGGCGCTCCGGCAGGGGCCGAGGGGGTGGCTACAGCGGTACGCGCAGTGCGCCGTCGATGAGTTCGGCCGCCTCGGCCGTTCCCGCGGAGCCGTTGCGCACCAGGTGTTCGCGTACCGCGCGCAGTCTGTCGCGCAGCCGCATGGACTCCATCCCCCGGGCCCGCTCTGCCATCTCGACCGCGGTGGCCGCCGCTCTGTCGGCGTTGCCCTGCCGCAGTTCGATCTGGCTGAGCATGGCGAGCCGGTGCACCCGGCCGCGGTCGTGCGCGGGGGTGTGGACGGCGGCCGCGGCGTGCTCCCCCGCCGCGGTCAGATCACCGAGGCTGAGCAGTGCCTCGGCGACCTGGACATGGACGAGGCCGGGCTGCACATAGCCGGTCTCGTCCGGTTCGTGGCCGCGCCGGATGCGTTCGGCGGCCGACTCGGCCTGCCGGATGCAGTCCAGGGCGCTCGTCGCGTCGCCGAGATGCGCGTACGCCTTCGCCTGCATCGCGTAGAGGTCGGAGGCGAGCGCCGGGGTGATGTGGCGGCCCGCGGTGCGCAGCGCCGCCTCAGCGAAGGCGACGGCCTGCCGGTACTCCTTCATGAACAGGGACTGGTTGACCAGCAGCGCTATCACGTACGCGCCGAGCCCCCGGTCCCCGCTGGCCTTCGCCAGCCGCAGGGCCTGATGGAAGTAGCGCTGGGCGAGGCCGAGCGCGTCGGAGTCGTAGGCGCAGATACCGGCGATCGCGACCAGACCCCCGGTGGCACGGTGCAGTTGACGGCCCATCGCGTCGGTGTAGCTGCCGCGCAGCAGCGGCGCGGTCTCGGTGTTGAGGAAGCCGACGATCCGGCTGCGGGTCGCTATACCGCCCGCCTTGCGGTACATCTGCTCGTAGTGGCTCCGGGCGGCGCGCAGCATCTCGATGTCGGCGGGGGTGACCCGGTGCCGGCCGCCACGCGAGACGTCCACGTCCTCGGGCGGGTTCTCCCACTCCCAGACCGGCATCACGGCCGGCGTGCCGGTGACCGCGGGGGCGTCGAGTATGTGCGGGCGCTGCTGCTCGTCGGAGCGCCACAGGGCGGTGGCCCGTTCGACGAAGCCGGAGAGGCCCGAGCCGTGCGGGGCGGCCGGTTCGCCGGGTACGCCGAGTCCGATGTCGTCGAGGGTGACGGGGCGGCGCAGCCGGGCCGCGAGCACCTCGCAGATCAGATCGGGCACCTGGCCGCGTGGCCGCTGGCCCTTCAACCACCTTGCCACGGCGGTGTGTTCGTACCGGAGTGCCAGTCCGCGTGCCCGCCCCGCCTGGTTGACATGCGCGGCGAGTCCCGCGTGGGAGACCCCGGCCTCGTCGAGGATCGCGTCGAGCAGGGTGTTGGGCTGCATGAGGTGCCCTCCGGTGGCTCGGTGCCGACAGCGTAGTGCGTCCGGGTTCACACGGGGTGTGAACGGAGTACGCGGATCCGGGCGGTACGTACGCTGTTGCGGAGAGTTTCCGGCCGGTTGACTGAAACCCCTCGTAAGGGGCCGGCGGGCCGCCGGCTCCCCCTCGTACAGTGCGGCGGCCCGAGTCCGCGCCGTCCGCCCCGCCGCTTGCCCGACACTCCGTGGCGGGGCGGAGGCGCGTCGGCGCTCCGGCGGGAACGGGCGGGCGGCTACCCGTGGTTCGTCGGGTGCGGATCCGTCGTCGCGTGTCCCGCGGTGCCCCGCGCCCCCGACGGGGCGTCCCCGCGACGGTCGTTGCGCACCACGAGGAGGGCCACGTCGTCGGTGAGACGTGCGCCGGTGTGGCGGAGCAGCCCGGCGAACACACTGCGCAGCACCCCCTGGGGTACGACACCGTCGCGTACGGACTCCGTCAGGGCGGTGGCCAGGGGGAAGAACCGCCCCTGGGGGTCCCGGGCGTCCTCGGCGCCGTCGGTGTGCAGGAACAGCGCCTGTCCGGGCTCCAGTCGTCCGCAGTCGACGGCGAGCAGATCCTCCGGCAGGGGGAACGGTCCGAGCGGAGGCAGGGGTTCGGCGTTGCTGAGGGGCACGGCCCTGCCCCGGTCGAGCAGATACGGCCATGGATGGCCGCAGTTGAGGACGCGCAGCTCTCCCTCGCGGCCGATCTCCAGGAGCAGCAGGGTCACGAACTCCTCCGCGACCGGGCTCTGCGGGTCCCGGCCGGACGAGGGGTGTTCCGCCCGCGCCCGCTCGCGCAGATGCCGGGCCAGTGCCCGGTCCAGCCGGCGCAGCACCGGGGCGAGTTCGGGCTCGTCGTGCACGGCCTCGCGGAAGCTGCCGAGGACGGCGGCGGCGGTGGCGAGGGCCGCGAGTCCGTGTCCGCGCACATCGCCCATCACGATGCGCACCCCGTGCTCGGTGGCGATCACCTCGTACAGATCGCCGCCCACGGTGGCTCCGCGGTCCGCTGACACCTGCGCCGCGGCCACCCGCAGCCCGTCGGCCCACGGCGGCAGCGGGCGCAACAGCACGCTCTGGGCGGCGCCCGCGACCTTGCGGGCCTGTCTCAGCTCCCGCAGATACAAGTGGCGGACGTGCAGCAGCAGCCCCGCGCCGACCGCCAGGAACACGGCGCTGCCCGCGATCCGCGCGCCGAGGGCCTGCTGCTGGGCGGGCGGACAGGCAAGTTTGTACGTGACCACGGTCGCGCCCCACACGGTGGGCAGCCCGACCGAGAACGCCCGCCCCAGACGGCGGGGGCCCCTGCGGACGCGGTGCCCGACTCCCCGGGCGACGGCCGTGCCCAACCGGCCGCCGGACGCTACACCCGGCCGCGGCCCGCGAGGGGGCCCAGCCTTGATACGGATCATGCCGGCCCCCCATGAGAGCCCCGAGTGCGCAGAATCGGCCCGCGGAGTCCCACCTCACGCCCCTGGGCCGGTCCGATTCTGTCGACGGGACCGACTGCCGGTCGGGATCATCGGGACTTGCCACCCTAATGAGTGAGGTGGCTCCAAGGGCTGCGTGGGCACGCCCCCGTCAGCAGCGAGGGGAGCTGCGCGGCCGCGCAGCTCCCCTCTTCGAACCCGGTGCGGGTACTAGGCCCGGTCGTCAAACTCCCGCCTGCCCCGCGACGACAGGACCTAGCTCCGCAGCGCCGCCCCGGTGCGCTCCGCCGCCAGCGCGACCGCCGCGTCACGGGCCGCGGAGGCCTCGTCGACGGTCAGGGTGCGGTCGGAGGCACGGAAGCGCAGCGCGTACGCCAGCGACTTCTTGTCCTCGCCGAGCTGCTCGCTCTCGTAGATGTCGAACAGCCGGATGGACTCCAGCAGTTCACCGGCGCCCTCACGCAGCGCGGCCTCGACGTGTGCGTGCGCGACCGTCTTGTTGACGACCAGGGCGACGTCCTGGGTGGCGACCGGGAAGCCGGCGATGTGCGGCGCCTGCGGGGTGTCAGTGCCCACCTGCTCCAGCACGTCCAGGTCCAGCTCCATGGCGCAGGTGCGCTCCGGCAGGCCCAGCGTCTTCACCACGCGTGGGTGCAGCTCACCCGCGTGACCCACGACCCGCTCGGTGCCGTCCACGGCGACCACCAGCTCGGCGCAGCGGCCCGGGTGCCACGGACCGTACTGGCCCTTGCGAACGATCAGCTCGGCCCCGGCCTCGCGGGCGACGGTCCGTGCCGCCTCGACGGCGTCGGCCCAGTCGGCCGGACGGCCCTTGCCCCACCAGCCGGCCTGCTCCCGGGCGCCCGCGAGGACGACGGCGACGTGGCGCGGCTGCTCGGGCAGCGCGGCGTTCAGCCCGGCGATCTCCTCGTCGGTCGGGCGCCGGTCGACGGACAGATGTCCGGCGGCGGGCCGCTCCACCGCGGGGTCCTGGACGCGGGGCAGGAAGACCAGGCCGGTCTCGAACAGCGCCATGTCGTGGTTGCCGCGGCCGTCGTTGCGGCGCAGCGCGCCGAGCAGGCCCGGCAGCAGCGTCGTACGGAGCGCGGGCTCCTCGTCGTTGAGCGGGTTGACCAGCCTGACCACCCGGCGGGCTGGGTCGTCGGCCTCCAGGCCGAACTGGTCGAAGACCTGCTCGCCGACGAACGGGTAGTTCGGCGCCTCGACGTAGCCCTCACCGGCGAGGACCCGGCCCACCCGGCGGTGCAGTCGCTGCCGCTGGGTCAGCCCGCGGCCCGAGGGAAGCTTGGGCAGCGTGGAGGGCAGGTTCTCGTAGCCCTCCAGTCGGATGACCTCTTCGGCCAGGTCGTTGGGGTCCGTGAGGTCGGGCCGCCAGGACGGGACGGCGACGATCAGCTCGTCCTGCCCGTACACGTCGCAGCCGACCTCCTGGAGGCGGCGGACGACGGTCTCACGGCCGTACTCGACACCCGCGACCCGGTCCGGGTGGTCGGCGGGCATGGCGATGGTGTGCGGCGCGGAGGGCGCGATGACCTCGGTGATACCGGCGTCGGCCGTGCCGCCCGCGAGCAGCACCAGCAGGTCGGCCGTGCGCTGGGCGGCCGCGGAGGCCGCCTGGGGGTCGACACCGCGCTCGAAGCGGCGGGACGCCTCGGTGGACAGCTTGTGCCGGCGGGCGGTGCGCGCGATGGAGATCTGGTCGAAGTGCGCGGCCTCGATGACGACCTCGGTGGTCGCGTTCTCCGGGTCCGCCGAGTGATCCGCGATCTCGGTGTTGGCGCCGCCCATGACGCCCGCGAGGCCGATGGGGCCTCGGTCGTCGGTGATCACGAGGTCCTCGGAGTGCAGCTTGCGCGTCTGACCGTCGAGGGTCGTGAACTTCTCGCCCTCCTCGGCCCGGCGCACGCCGATCGTGCCCTGGACCAGCTTGCGGTCGTAGGCGTGCAGCGGCTGCCCGATCTCCATCATCACGTAGTTGGTGAGGTCGACGGCGAGCGAGATCGGGCGCATGCCGACCTTCTGCAGCCGGCGCTGGAGCCAGATCGGGGAGCGCGCGTGGGGGTCGAGGCCGGTCACCGTGCGGGCGGTGAAGCGGTCGCAGCCGCGCGGCTCGGAGATCTTCACCGAGGGGCCGAACGCGTTGGGGCCCGGGACGTCGAGCAGCGCCGGGTCGCGCAGCGGCACGCCGTAGGCGATGGCGGCCTCGCGGGCGACACCGCGGATGGACAGGCAGTCGCCGCGGTTGGCGGTGACGGCGATGTCGAGGACCTCGTCCACCAGCTCCAGCAGCTCGATGGCGTCCTTGCCGACCTCGGTCTCCGGCGGCAGCACGATGATGCCCTTGGTGCCGTCGTCGCCCATGCCCAGCTCGTCGCTGGAGCAGATCATGCCGTGCGAGGTCTTGCCGTACGTCTTGCGCGCGGCGATCGCGAAGCCACCGGGGAGCTCGGCGCCCGGCAGGACGACGACGACCTTGTCACCGACGGAGAAGTTGCGGGCGCCGCAGACGATCTCCTGGGGCTGGCCAGTGCCGTTGGCCTGGCCGACGTCGACGGTGCAGAAGCGGATCGGCTTCTTGAAGCCCTCCAGCTCCTCGATGGTCAGCACCTGGCCGACGACGAGCGGCCCCTTGAGGTCGGCGCCGAGCTGCTCGACGGTCTCGACCTCGAGGCCTGCCGAAATGAGCTTGGCCTGGACGTCTCGCCCGGTCTCCGTCGCCGGCAGGTCGACGTACTCCCGCAGCCAAGAAAGCGGGATCCGCATCAGATCTCCATCCCGAACGGCCGGGTGAACCGGACGTCACCCTCGACCATGTCTCGCATGTCTTCGACGTTGTGGCGGAACATCAGCATCCGCTCGATGCCGAACCCGAAGGCGAAGCCGCTGTACTTCTCCGGGTCGATGCCGCAGGCGGTGAGCACCCGCGGGTTGACCATGCCGCAGCCGCCGAGCTCGATCCATCCCTCGGAGGAGCAGGTACGGCAGGGCCGGTCGGGGTTGCCGACGGACTCGCCCTTGCAGACGTAGCAGAGCATGTCCATCTCGGCGCTCGGCTCGGTGAACGGGAAGAAGTTCGGCCGCAGCCGGGTCTTCATGCCCTCGCCGAACAGCGACTGGACCATGTGGTCCAGGGTGCCCTTGAGGTCGGCCATCGTCAGGCCCTCGTCCACGGCGAGCAGCTCGACCTGGTGGAAGACGGGCGTGTGCGTGGCGTCCAGCTCGTCGGTGCGGTAGACGCGGCCGGGGCAGATCACGTAGACCGGCAGCTCGCGCTCCAGCATGGAGCGGATCTGGACCGGCGAGGTGTGCGTGCGCAGCACGACGCCGGAGTCGCTGCCGCCGTCGGGGCCCTGCACGAAGAACGTGTCCTGCTCGCCGCGGGCCGGGTGGTCCGGGCCGATGTTGAGGGCGTCGAAGTTGAACCACTCCGCCTCGACCTGCGGGCCCTCGGCGACCTCGTAGCCCATGGCCACGAAGATGTCCTCGATGCGCTCGGAGAGCGTGGTCAGCGGGTGGCGGGCACCGGCCGGGACACGGTCGTAGGGCAGGGTGACGTCCACCGACTCCTCGACCAGGACCCGGGCGTCCCGCTCGGCCTCCAGCTCGGTCTGGCGGGCCGCGAGCGCCTTGTTCACGGCGCCGCGCGCCATGCCGACGCGCTTGCCGGCGTCCGCCTTGGCGTGCGGGGGCAGGGCGCCGATCTCGCGGTTGGCCAGGGACAGCGGCGAGGCGGGGCCGGTGTGGGCGACCTTGGCCTCGTGGAGCGCGGCGAGGGAGTCCGCGGCGGTGAAGGCGGCGAACGCCTCGTCCCGCATGCGCTCGATCTCTTCCGGTTTCAAGGCCTCGACCTCGACAGGGTCGTACGACTTATTGGGTGCCGACATCTCTTCCCGTGCTTCCGATTGGCTGGCTGAGGGTCCCCGTCACCGACTCAAGGATGATGAGTCGTCCTCAAGGATGAGTCGTCTCCGTCTTCGGGACGCAAAGGTGCCAAAGGTCGAGTCTAACGGTGCCAGGGAAAGCGAATGCGCCCGTGGGGGCTCGGGCGGCGCCTACAGCAGGTGCGCCGGGGTCCCCACGGGCAGGGTAAATCGGAACTCCGCGCCGCCGCCGCGGGCGCGGCCGACCGTGATGGTGCCGCCGTGGGCCTCGACGATGCCCTTGACGATATAGAGCCCGAGCCCCGTGCCACCGCGCTTGCTGCCCCGCCAGAAGCGGGTGAAGACGCGGTTCATGGATTCCTCCGGGATGCCGGGACCCTCGTCGCTCACGGTGACTGACGTGGCGGTGTTCTGTTCGTCTTCCCCTTCGCGGCGTGACACCGCGGGTGTGACGTCAATCGTGACGGTTCCCTCGCCGTGGCGCACGGCATTTTCGATGAGGTTGCTGAGCACCTGGTCGATCTTGTCGGGGTCCGCCCACAGCTCGGGCAGGGGCTGTTCGATACGGAGCAGGAAACGGTCGGCGGGCTGGCCCGCGGCGACATAGGCCTGGATGTGCCGGCCGACGGCCGCGCCCATGTCGACCGGCTGCCGACGCACCTCCAGCCGTCCGGAGTCGATACGGGAGATGTCGAGCAGTTCGGCGATGAGCCGGGTGACCCGGTTCGCGTCGGCGTCGACGGTCTCCAGCATCAGCCGTTTCTGGTCGTCGGTGAAGCGTTCCCACTTGGCGAGCAGGGTCGCCGTGAAGCCCTTGACGGAGGTGAGGGGCGAGCGCAGCTCATGGGCCACGGTGGCGATCAGCTCGGCGTGGCTGCGCTCGGTGCGGCGCCGCGCCTCGGTGTCGCGCAGGGAGACGACGACCCGGCGGATCGGCCCGGTCGGGTACGCGCGCACATACCGGGCCGCGACGAGGACCTCGCGTCCGCCGGGCAGCAGCAGATTGCGCTCGGGCTGCCGGACCCGGATCGCGAGCCCGCCGTAGGGGTCGGTCAGCTGCCACCAGCGGCGGCCCTCCAGGTCCTCCAGAGGCAGCGCGTGGTCGAGACGTCTGCCGAGGGCCTCGGCGGCGGGGACGGCGGTGATACGGGCGGCCGCGGCGTTGAAGCAGATCACGAGGCCGTGTTCGTCCGCGACCACGAGTCCGTCGGGGAGTTCGTCCGGGTCGATGCCGAGTTCGGCGAGATCACCGCACCGGGACGCGGGCGCGCGGTGCGCGTCCCGTGCTCCCGGAGCTCTGCTCGTGCCGACACCCATCCCCGTACCTCACCTCTCGTCCGGCGTGGGGAAACCTGCCTCCTCGCTCGAGCAGAGAGCTGGGGGGAGGGCCCCCGAACCCGCCACCCTACTAGCCGGTGGTGACGGAACGGCACCCTCCGTAGGCGCGCTGTGCCCGGGCGGAGGCATAGAGACATACGGCGGCGGCGGTCGCGAGGTTCAGGCTCTCGGCCTTTCCGTGGATCGGCACCCGTACGACCGCGTCCGCGAGCGCGCGCGTCTCCTCGGGCAGCCCCCAGGCCTCGTTGCCGAACACCCAGGCGGTGGGGGTGCCCATGGTGCCCTGGTCCAGTTCGTCGTCCAGGTCGCGGTCTCCGGCGCCGTCGGCGGCCAGGATCCGCACACCGGCCTGCTTCAGGCCCGCCACGGCGCGTTCGACGGGGACGCCGACGGCGACCGGGAGGTGGAAGAGCGACCCCACGGAGGCGCGGACGGCCTTGGGGTTGTAGAGGTCGACGGAGGCGTCGGTAAGGACGACGGCCTCGGCCCCGGCGGCGTCCGCGCACCGCAGCACGGTCCCCGCGTTGCCGGGATCGCGGACATGAGCGAGGACCGCGACCAGCCGGGGGCGCCCGGCGAGGATCTCGTCGAAGGGGGTGTCGAGGAACCGGCAGACGCCGACCAGCCCCTGCGGGGTGACGGTGGTGGAGATGTCCGCGATCACCTCCTCGTCCGCCAGGTGCACCCGGGCGCCGACGGCCCGGGCCTGCCCCACGATGTCGGCGTAGCGCTCGGCCGCGTCCGGGGTGGCGAACAGCTCCACGAGGGTGGCCCCGGCGGCGGTGCTGTGCCCGGCGGCCTCGCGCACCGCCTGCGGCCCCTCGGCGAGGAACAGCCGATCCTTGCCCCGGAAGTTCCGCTTGGCAAGCCGTCGCGCCGCGCTGACGCGGGGCGAGCGGGAAGAGATCGGCTCGGGGGCGGCGGAGGGCATGTGTGTCACCTTCGGGAGTTCAGAGATCTCTGTCCGCCGACGGCCGCGCGGCGCGCGCGGCGCCGGTCGGCGAACACAGTCGGACCCGCAGGCTTGTGCAGCCTGCGGGTCCGTTCAGTCACGTCGGCTGGGCCGGCGCGGCGTTCAGGCCGCCTTGGGGGCGTTCACGTCCGCCGGCAGCGCCTTCTGGGCGACCTCGACGAGCGTGGCGAACGCGCTGGCGTCGTTGACGGCCAGCTCCGCGAGGATCTTGCGGTCCACCTCGACGTTGGCGGCCTTCAGACCCTGGATGAAGCGGTTGTAGGTGATGCCGTTGGCGCGGGCAGCGGCGTTGATGCGCTGGATCCACAGCTGACGGAAGTCGCCCTTGCGCTTCTTGCGGTCGTTGTAGTTGTAGACCAGCGAGTGGGTGACCTGCTCCTTGGCCTTGCGGTACAGGCGCGAACGCTGACCGCGGTAGCCGGAGGCCTGCTCGAGGATCGCCCGGCGCTTCTTGTGGGCGTTGACTGCCCGCTTGACGCGTGCCACTTGTTAACTCCTTGTAGCGGGGCCGCGGTGGAACTCACACGGCCCGGAATCGATTGGGTCCCGGTGTTGACGTTCGGCGCTCAGGAGCGCCGCCGCGTCACTTGCCGAGAAGCTTCTTGATCTTCTTGGCGTCGGCCGGGGCCATCTCGGCGTTGCCGGTGAGGCGACGCGTCAGGCGGGACGACTTGTGCTCGAGCAGGTGGCGCTTGCCGGCGCGCTCACGGAGCACCTTGCCGGAGCCGGTGACCTTGAAGCGCTTGCTGGCACCGCTGTGCGACTTGTTCTTCGGCATAGCGCCGTTCTCTCCTCGTCGGTGGCGCTCCGGTGCCCGGTCGTGGAACCGGGCACGATGGAGCGTCTCTTGTATCGGTTACATCCTGGGACTGCCGTCCCGGGCTTTCCGGGGTCCGCACGTCCGCCTCGCGGTGGTCCGTACGTCCGTACGTCCGGTGCTCCCCCGGGGCCTCGGCCCCGGGATCACGCCTCGGCGGAAGCCTCGGCCGGGGCCTCAGTGGTCTCGGCATCAGCGGCGTTCTGCGAGCGGCCGGGATTGGCCTTCGCCTCCGCCTTGCGGGCCTCCTGCGCCTGACGAGCCTCGGCCATCGCCTCGGTCTTCTTCTTGTGCGGACCGAGAACCATGATCATGTTGCGGCCGTCCTGCTTCGGGTTCGACTCGACGAAACCGAGGTCCTGGACGTCCTCCGCGAGGCGCTGCAGCAGCCGGTAGCCCAACTCAGGCCGGGACTGCTCGCGACCACGGAACATAATCGTGATCTTGACCTTGTCGCCCTGCTTGAGGAACCGGACGACATGACCCTTCTTGGTGTCATAGTCGTGCGGGTCGATCTTCGGCCGGAGCTTCATCTCCTTGATGACCGTGTGCGCCTGGTTCTTGCGCGCCTCACGGGCCTTCATGGCCGACTCGTACTTGAACTTCCCGTAGTCCATGAGCTTGCACACAGGCGGACGGGCGTTCGCCGCGACCTCGACCAGGTCCAGGTCGTACTCCTGCGCAAGCTCCAGGGCCTTGGCAAGCGGCACAATACCGACCTGCTCGCCACTGGGACCGACAAGTCGCACCTCGGGAACGCGAATCCGGTCGTTGATGCGGGGCTCGGTGCTGATGGATCCTCCTCGGTAGCACCATACGGCCGCCTGGCGGACAGCCGCGTATGTCCGGTTGACATAAGGACCAACCGCCGCGGCACATGAAAAATGCCCCGGACGGAACACAGGCGGGACTCCGAACACTCCGGAGCACCGCCGCGGTGACCGCGGGGCGCACTATCGGGCGACTCCACCGTCCGTACGGAACGGTGGGGGCCGCCTGACCGGTGACCCGCCGCCCCGAGGGGCGGTCAGGTGGGAGATCGGAGCCTCCACTTGTGGGCCGGGCACAGCCGTGCTCGGCCGGTCGTCACACAAGGCTAGCAGCTCCCCGGGAGTGGTGCGAACCGGCGTGCACCGGGCATCCGCGGCCCCGGCCGCCGGGCCTCCCGCGCGCGGGAGGGAGCGCGCCGGGGCCTATCGTGTGAGGCATGAGTGACACCTCCCCCGAGGAACCCCAGGCCTCCGCTGGTTCTCCGGCTGCCGCCGACGGTCCCGACTTCGACGCCATGGCCCGCGACATCGCGGAGGTCCCCGCCGTCGAGGTGATCGTGACCGTCGCCGTCAACCTGATGAGCGCCGCCGCCGTGAAGCTCGGTCTGACCGAGGAGGGCGACAAGTACAAGGACCTGGACGAGGCCCGCAAGCTGGTCACCGCCCTCGCCGGTCTGCTCGACGCGAGCGCGACGGAGATCAGCTCCTTCCACGCGGCTCCGCTGCGCGACGGCCTGAAGTCGCTCCAGCTGGCGTTCCGCGAGGCGTCGATCGTCCCGGACGAGCCGGGCCAGGGTCCGGGCGAGAAGTACACCGGGCCGGTCTACGGCTGATCCCGAGCGGTCCACAGCTGATCCGGAGCCGTCGCCCGACGGCCCGGATCCCGCCGTCACGGCCGGCCCGGACGCCGTCGCCACGGCTGATCCGGACCCGTCGTCACGGCTGATTCATCCTCGTACGTACAAGGGCTCGCCCGGAGGCGTCACCCCGGCCGGCAGCAGTGCCAGGTCGAGACCGCGCACCAGGCGGGCCCTCAGCGTCTCGTCGGCCGCCAGCCGGCCCGCCACGGCGCGCGCGGCCTCGGCCGGAGGCACCGACGCGTCGAGGACGAGCGCCAGGGTGCCGTCGGCCTCGCCGGGACCCAGATGGGCGCGGACCACGGACGGCTCCGCGGCGACGGCGGCACGCACCGCCTCGCGCACCGCGGGGTCCGCGAGCGGGTCGACACTGGTGCGTCCCTCGGCGAGCGCCAGCAGCGCGGGGCCCGTCAGCTCGAAGGCCACCGGCCCGGACATGTCCAGCACGATCGTGTCGGCCTGCTCGTGCGCCGCCGCCTGCAGGGCCCGGTGCAGGGGTACGGCGACGGGCCGGGCGGCGGGGTCCCAGCGTGCCAGCGCGTCGGTGGACGTGAACGCGGGCAGCGCCGTGCGGCCGCCGGCCCGGAGCGTCGGCACGGCCATGTCGCTGGTCTTCTCGCGGCGCAGGCCGTTCTCGTCCTCCTCCACCTCCCCGAGCACCGCGACGACGGGGACGAGGAGCCGTGCCCCCCTCAGCGCCTCCAGGACGGGCCCCACGGCCGCGCGGTCCTCGGCCCACGCGGCGAGCGCCGCGCTGAGCCGGGGGTCGGCCGCACCGTCGTCGTCGGAGAAGCCGGAGTCGGGAATGTTCTTGTTCGCCACGGTCACCGACCCTATCGGGGGGTCCCGGCCGGTCCGGTGCCGCCCCTGGCGCACCGCGGGCGCCGGTCTCACGGGTCTCACGGGTTTCTCAGGGCCCGCTGACACGGATCTCACCTCCGTCCAACGGCGCGCACAGCACCGGCCCCGAGCATCGCGGCCATGGAGTCCCACAGAGCCCCCCGTCGCCGCCGTGCCCGCCCCCCGCGACGCCGCCCGCTGCTCTGGACGGCGCTGGCGTCGGTCGTCCTCGCCGCAGGTACGGTCGGCGCGACCGCGTATGTGAGGGCGCAGGCGCACGCCGCCGCGGGCGCCGTATCGTCGCAGTCGTCGGTGACGCCCCGGGCGTCGGCCTCGGCTACCCAGGAGGCATCGGTGGAACCTGCGGCGAAGCCCTCGGCGGACCGCGGCGCGCTGCTGGCGAAGGCCGTGAAGGCCTTGCCCGTCGAGGGCACCGCGGACGTCGCCGTGACGGTGCTGGAGACAAGGTCCGGCGAGAGCGCCGCGTACGGCGGCGACACAGCCTTCGAGACGGCCAGCATCGTGAAGGTCGACATCCTGGCGACGCTGCTGCTCCAGGCGCAGGACGCGGACCGGCGGCTGACCGGGCAGGAGCGGACGTACGCCACCGCCATGATCGAGGACAGCGACAACGACTCCGCGTCTGCGCTGTGGACGGCGATCGGGCAGGCAGACGGCCTCGACACCGCGAACAAGCGTTTCGGCCTGACGGACACCGCGGGCGGTGACGGTGCGCTGTGGGGGCTGACCCGGACCACAGCCGCCGATCAACTCACCCTGCTCCAGCAGGTGTTCGGGGGCGACTCGAAGCTGAGTGCGGCGTCGCGGACGTATCTCCAGGGGCTCATGGGCCATATCGCCGCGGACCAGCACTGGGGTGTGTCGGCCGCCGCGGACGGCACCCGGTGGGCGCTGAAGAACGGCTGGCTGCCGCGCAGCACGACCGGGCTGTGGATCATCAACAGCATCGGGCGCGTCACGGCCGGCGGGCACGACTATCTGGTGGCGGCGCTGTCCAACGGCAACTCCACCAAGGAGAAGGGCATCTCGCTGGTGGAGGCGGCCGCGCAGGCGGCGGTCTCCGCGTTCGCGGACGACCCGGCCTGAGCACCGGGGCGGACCGCGGTCAGAGTCCCTGGGGGCGTGTTCGGGTACGCCCGCGCCACAGCACCACGGCCGCCGCCAGGAGTGCCACGCCCAGTCCGCCCGCCAGCGGGACCGCCCAGTCCGGGGAGTCCGCGCCGCCGCCGGCCGAGTCGGGGCCGGGGCCGAAGTACTTGGTGGCGTACTCGGCCGCCCCGAGGTCCCCCGGCTTGAGCTTCGCCGCCGCCTTGACGGCCGCCGCGGGATCCACGAGGCCGAAGCCGCGGGCGTCGTCCCGGCCGCCGGTGGGGGCGTCGCGGGCCGTCTGCTCCAGGAGCCGCTTGATCTGGGCCGGGGTCAGGCCCGGCCGGGCGGCCTTGATCAGCGCGACCACGCCCGAGACGAAGGCGGAGGCCGCGCTCGTGCCCCAGCCCTCGTAGTACTTGCGGTCGGGGTCGGCTATGACGACGTCGACTCCGGGCGCGCTGACCGTGGCGTACCAGCGGCGGGTGGAGAAGGAGGCGCGGGTGTCGTTGCGGTCGACGGCGGTCGCGGCGATGACGCCCGGGTAGGCCGCGGGATACGAGATGTGGTCGCCCTTGTCGCCGCCGTTGCCGGCCGAGGCCACGACGACGACGCCCTTCTTCAGGGCGTACTGCACCGCCTCGTCCTCGACCGCTTCGGGGTGCGCGGAGTCGGAGTCGTCGCCGAGGGAGAGGTTGATGACGTCGGCGCCGTGGTCGGCGGCCCAGCGGATGCCCTCGGCGAGGGCGTTGCCCCGGGTGTTGCGGGCCTTCGTACGGGCCGGGTCGCCGTCCTCGAGGATGACGCGGACCGGAAGGATCTTCGCCTCGGGGGCGATGCCCGTGACGCCGTCGGAGTCGCCGATGCCATGGCCGTGACCGGCGATGAGGCCGGCCATGGCGGTACCGTGCCGGGCCCAGGGCCGGTCGCCGCGCTGGGCGCCGAAGCCCACCATGTCCTTGTCGGGGAGCACATTGCCGGCGAGGTCGGGATGGGTCGCGTCCACACCGGTGTCGAGGACGGCGACGGTGATGCCGCGGCCCTTGGTCGTCTGCCAGACCTCCTGGGCGTGCAGCGAGTCCAGCGCCCACTCCTGGGCCCGGATGCCGTCGGCGTGCACGACGGTCGACGGCAGCAGGGCCACGGAGCCGGCGAGCAGGACGGTCAGAAGGCGGGCACCGGTCCTGCGACGGGTCGTGACGGCGCCTTTGGCGGGGGTACGGGGGCTCGTGGCGGGGTTCATGACGGCTTCTCCGTGGCCGCGGTGACGCTCTTGTGGAGGGTGGCGGCGATGCGGTCGGCGAGGCCCGTCGCCTCGTAGCCGAGACCCGCCTGGGCGGGGGCCGTGGTCGCGCCGGTCTTCCTGGCGTCCACGGCGGGCTGCGGTTCGGTGACGGTACGGCCGTCGGCGAAGCCGGAGACCGCGTAGACGACGACGGGCAGGTCCGTGCGGACCGAGATCGTCCAGGAGGCGCGCTGGTCGTCGCCGAAGCCCGCCGCGAGGGTGCCCTCGGCGGCGTAGGGGCGGGGCATGAGGTCGGTGCGCCGGTCCAGGCCCTCGTTCTTGAAGCGGCGGGCGAGGGCGGTCATGGCGGCGGAGTCGGCCCGGGTGAACAGCAGGCCGACGGTGGTGACCTCGCTGCGGGTCGCGTCCGTGTAGGTGGCGCGCAGCAGCCGCAGACAGCCGGCGGGGGCGAGGGCCTTGCGCAGCAGCGGGTCGAAGGCGTCCGCGCAGCCGCTGTCGGGGGCGACGGCGACGCGTGTCCAGGTGCGGTCGGCGCCGCCGGGGCCGGCGCCCGGGCCGTGCACGGTGGGCGGGAAGAGCTGGTCGACGGGCGCGTCGTGCCAGAGGTTCCCGGCGACGGCGTACGCCCCCTGCGTGCCCTCTCCGGAACCGTCACCGACGAGCCAACTGCCGGTCACGGCACCGCCGATGAGTCCGAGACCGAGGACCAGGCAGACGGCGGCCCCGGCGGTGCGGGGGCCGACCAGGATGCCGAGCAGCCGCGGGCGCGCGGTGTCGGCGTCGCGGATGTCGGGTTCGGCGAAGGTGACGACAGGGCGCGGCGAGACGACGCGGCGGTCCGTGTCGGGGCCGGATCCCAGGCGCGCGGTGGTCTCCACGATGCCCTCGGCGGGCAGCGGCGATGCGGGGGCCGTCCCGGCGCCCGGCAGGGACACGCCCACGGTGGGCGGTGCGTCCGGGAAGCGCGCGGAGGGCACCGGCGGGGGCGGGGTGCCGGGCCGGGCCTGCCGGTCGAGCCGCGCGGACCGGGGGTGGGCGGCGGTAGCGCGCGTGTACGCGTCAGGGGCTCCGCCGGTCGGCGGGGCCGTCGTGCCGCCGGGCGCCGGGGCCGACGACCGGGGCGCTGTACCGCCGGACGCCGGGGTCGCCGTGGCACCGGACGACCGGGGCGCCGTGCCGCTGGGCACCGGGGCCGACGACCGGGGCGCCGTACCGCCGGACGCCGGGGTCGCCGTGGCACCGGACGACCGGGGCGCCGTACCGCCGGAAACCGGGGCCGAGGGCCCTGAGCCGGTCGCGCCGATCCGGAAGGGCCGCGTGGCCGCGCCGGGGCGGGAGGGCGTGTCGACGGCGGCGGACCCGCTCGGCGCACCGTTCGCACCGTTCGCACCGGCTCGCTCGTAGGAGGCGGGCGCGTCCGTCCACGGCGACGCCCCGTTCGCCGGGGCCGGCGGGTGCTCGGCGGGGCGGGGCGGAGTCGTGCGCGCGGTGGGCCGCTCCTGGGGTGCCGGGATCCGCTGCGGCGGTCCGCTCGGCCGGGGCGGCGTGGCCGGGCCGGCGGGGACCGATGCGGGGCCCGGCGCGGGCGGCTGCTCGGGGCGCGGCGGGACCTCGGCGCGATCGCGCGGCCCCGGCACCTGCGGGGCGGGCGGTGTGCGGTCGGGCTGCGCGGACGCCGTGCCCGGCGGGCTCGCCGGGCGGGGCGGATGCGGGGGGCTCGGAGGGATGGAGGCGCGACGCGCTTCCGTGCTCATGCACCCCCCGTTTCGTTTTGGCCGGGCCACCCCGGTCTCCCGGGGAGTTCGACCGCCCGTCGGGAGCGGTCCGTACGCGCGATGGGGACGCGCCGCCCGTCCCTGGGCAGGCATACCCGCGTGGCCGGACACCCATCCCCCGACACATACGGCTGGGCGGCGCCCGTCGCTCACCGCGTGCGCGTCACTCTACGGGCTGATGCCCTTCGAACGGGAACCAGACTCCCGCACCGGGGCATCTGCCCGGATCGTCCCCCTACCCTGCGGAATTCGGGTCTGGCAGGCTTCGTTCATGACTGCCCGCGCCGCAGACCGGGCCCGCTACGACCGGGCCACCTCCCATCTCGACGCGCCTGTCGCGATCGTGGACCTGGAGGCGTTCGACGCGAACGCCGACGATCTTCGCCGCAGGGCCGGCGGCAAGCCGATCCGGGTCGCCAGCAAGTCCGTGCGCTGCCGTGCCCTGCTTGAACGGGTCCTGGCCCGGGAGGGTTTCGCGGGCATCATGTCCTTCACGCTCGCCGAGTCCCTGTGGCTGGCCCGGTCCGGCTTCGACGACGTGCTGCTCGCCTATCCGTCGGCCGACCGCCGGAGCTTCGCCGAGCTGACGAGCGACCCCAAGCTCGCCGCCTCCGTCACGGTGATGATCGACGACCCGGCCCAGCTGCGCCTCATCGACGACGCCCGCGAGGGCGGCACCGAAGTGGTGCGTGTCTGCCTGGAGTTGGACACCTCGCTGAAGCTGCTCGGCGGGCGGGTGCGGGTCGGTGCGCGGCGCTCGCCGCTGCACTCGGCGGCCCAGGTCGCCGAGATGGCCCGGGTGGTCGCGCGCACCCCCGGCTTCCGGGTGGTGGGCCTCATGGCCTACGAGGGCCATATCGCCGGTGTCGGTGACGCGGTGGCGGGGCGGCCGGTGCGCTCCCGGGCCATCCGGCTGATGCAGGCCACGGCGCGCAGGGAGCTGGCCGGGCGGCGTGCCGAGGTGGTGCGGGCCGTCCGGGCCGTGGCACCGGACCTGGAGTTCGTCAACGGCGGCGGAACGGGCAGTGTGCAGTACACGGCCGCCGAGGAGGCGGTGACCGAGATAGCGGCGGGCTCGGGACTGTATGTGCCGCGGCTGTTCGACAACTACACCTCCTTCCACGGCCGGCCGGCCGCGCTGTTCGCCCAGCCGGTCGTGCGCCGGCCGGGGGTGGGCGTGGTGACCGTGCTGGGCGGCGGCTACCCCGCCTCGGGCGCGGCGGGACCCGACCGGCTGCCCGTCCCGTATCTGCCCGAGGGACTGGTCTACGACCCCCAGGAGGGTCCGGGCGAGGTGCAGACGCCGCTGCTGGGCGCGCCCGCCGACGACCTGCTGATCGGCGACAAGGTGTGGTTCCGGCACGCCAAGGCGGGCGAGCTGTGCGAGCGCTTCGACGTGCTGCATCTGGTGGAGGGCGACGAGGTCACCGCGACCGCGCCGACCTACCGGGGCGAGGGACACACGTTCCTGTGAGGACCGCCCGGCCGTGAGGGTCCGCGGCCGCCAGGACGGCGGCCGCGAGCCCGCTCACCGCTCCTCTTCACAGCGGCGTGACGTACGCGCCCGAGATGCCGCCGTCCACCAGGAAGTCGGTGGCGTTGACGAAGGAGGAGTCGTCGCTGGCGAGGAACGCGACGGCCGCGGCGATCTCCTCGGCCTCGGCGAACCGCCCGACGGGGATGTGCACCAGGCGGCGCGCGGCGCGCTCGGGGTCCTTGGCGAACAGCTCCTGCAGCAGCGGGGTGTTGACCGGCCCGGGGCACAGCGCGTTGACCCGGATGCCCTCGCGGGCGAACTGCACGCCCAGCTCCCGGGACATGGCGAGCACGCCGCCCTTGGAGGCGGTGTAAGAGATCTGCGAGGTGGCCGCGCCCATGCGCGCGACGAACGACGCCGTGTTGATGACGGACCCCTTGCCCTGGCGGCGCATGTAGGGGATCGCGGCCTTGCAGCACAGATAGACGGAGGTCAGGTTGACCTCCTGGACCCGCTTCCAGGCCTCCAGGCCGGTCTCCAGGATGGAGTCGTCGTCGGGCGGCGAGATGCCGGCGTTGTTGAAGGCGATGTCGACGCTGCCGTAGGTGTCGTGGGCGGCCTTGAAGAGCGCTTCGACCTGGTCGGCGTCGGTGACGTCGACCTTCACGAACAGCCCGTCGACCTCGTCGGCGGCGGCCTTTCCGCGGGCCTCGTCGATGTCGCCGCAGACGACATGGGCGCCCTCGGCGGCGAGCCGGCGCGCGGTGGCGAGGCCGATGCCGCTGCCGGCTCCGGTGACGACGGCGGTCCGGCCGACCAGGCGGCGGCAGATGATGTCGGGTGTCTGCGAGGTCACTGTGCGGGGTCCTCCGTGCTGATGAAGACGTTCTTGGTCTCGGTGAAGGCGGTCAGGGCGTCCGGGCCGAGTTCACGGCCGATCCCCGACTGCTTGAAGCCGCCGAAGGGGGTCCAGTAGCGGACGCTGGAGTGGGAGTTGACGGACAGGTTGCCCGCGCGGACGGCCCCGGTGACCCGCAGCGCGCGGCCGACGTCCCGGGTCCAGATGGAGCCGGAGAGGCCGTAGGGGGTGTCGTTGGCGAGGCGGATCGCGTCGGCCTCGTCCTCGAAGGGCAGCACGACGGCGACCGGCCCGAAGACCTCCTCGACGGCCACGCGCGCGTGCGGTTCGACACCGGTGAGGACGGTGGGCGGGAACCAGAACCCGGGGCCCTCGGGAGCCTTGCCGCGGATGCCGGGGGCGTCGGCGTCGACATAGCCGCGGACCCGTTCCAGCTGGGTCCGCGAGATCAGCGGGCCCATCTGGGTGCTCTCCTCGGCCGGGTCGCCGACCACGACCGCTTCGACCGCCGGGGCGAGCAGGTCGAGGAAGCGGTCGTAGACGGAGCGCTGGACGAGGATGCGGGTGCGGGCGCAGCAGTCCTGGCCGGAGTTGTCGAGGAACGCCATGGGGGCGGCGGTCGCGGCGGCGTCGAGGTCGGCGTCGGCGAAGACGATGTTGGGGCTCTTGCCGCCGAGTTCGAGGGTGACGCGCTTGAGGAGGGCGGAGCCCTTGGCCAGTATCTGCTTGCCCACGTCCGTCGACCCGGTGAAGACGATCTTCGCCACGCCCGGGTGCTCGACGAGGGCGGCGCCCGCGACGGGGCCGTGGCCGGGCAGCACCTGGAACAGTCCGTCCGGCAGGCCTGCGGCGAGGGCCAGTTCGGCCAGGCGCAGGGCCGTGAGCGGTGTCGTCTCGGCGGGTTTGAGCAGCACCGCGTTGCCCGCCGCGAGCGCCGGGGCGGTGCCCCAGGCCGCGATCGGCAGGGGGAAGTTCCAGGGCGCGATGACACCCACCACGCCGAGCGGTTCGAGGATCGTGACGTCCAGCCCGCCCGGGACCGGGATCTGCCGGCCGGTGAGCCGCTCCACTCCCCCGGCCGCGTAGTCGAGCAGATCCCGGACGTTGCCCGCCTCCCAGCGGGCGTTGCCGATCGTGTGTCCCGCCTCACGCACCTCCAGCCACGCGAGTTCTTCGAGGTGCTCGTCGACCGTCACGGCGAACCTGCGCAGCAGCCGGGCCCGGTCGCCCGGCGGCAGCGCCGCCCACCGGGACTGCGCCCGCGCGGCGCGTGCGACGGCGGCGTCCACGTCGGCCGCGGTGGCGGCGGGGACGGTGGCGACGACTTCCTCGGTGGCCGGGTTGAGTACCTGCAGCTCATGCTCGTTCGGCACGAAAGCACCTCTCACATGCGTTCGAAGGAGCGGCGCAGCTCCCAGTCGGTCACCGCGGCGTCGAAGGCGGCCAGCTCGACGCGGGCCATGTTGTGGTAGTGCGCGACCACCTCGTCGCCGAAGGCGGCCTTGGCGACGGCACTGTTCTCCCAGAGCTCGGCGGCCTCGCGCAGCGTGGTGGGGATGTGCTCGTACTCGGCGCCGTAGGCGTTGCCGGGACAGGGGTCGGGAAGCTCCAGCTGGTGCTCGATGCCGTACAGCCCGGCCGCGACCATCCCGGCGACCGCGAGGTGCGGGTTGACGTCGCCGCCGGGCACCCGGTTCTCGAAGCGCAGCGAACGGCCGTGCCCGACCACCCGGAGGGCGCAGGTGCGGTTGTCGTGCCCCCAGGCGACCGCGGTCGGGGCGAAGGATCCGGGCTGGAACCGCTTGTAGGAGTTGATGCCCGGCGCGTACAGGAGCGAGAACTCGCGCAGGGCGGCGAGCTGTCCCGCGAGGAAGTGCCGCATCACCTGCGACATCCCGCCGGGGTCGGCCGGCCCGCCGGGCATGACGGTGCGCCCGTCCTCGTCCGTGAGCGAGAGGTGGATGTGACAGGAGTTGCCCTCCCGCTCGTTGTACTTGGCCATGAAGGTGAGCGAGACGCCCTCCTGGGCCGCGATCTCCTTGGCGCCGGTCTTGTAGATCGCGTGCTGGTCGCAGGTGACCAGGGCCTCGTCGTAGCGGAACGCGATCTCGTGCTGGCCGGGGTTGCACTCGCCCTTGGCGGACTCGACGACGAGGCCGGCGGCCGCCATCTCGTTGCGGATGCGGCGCAGCAGGGGCTCGATACGGCCCGTGCCCAGCACGGAGTAGTCGATGTTGTACTGGTTGGCCGGGGTCAGCGCCCGGTAGTTCGCGTCCCAGGCCTGCTCGTAGGTGTCCTTGAAGACGATGAACTCCAGCTCGGTGCCCACCTGCGCGGTGAGTCCCAGGGCGGCGAGGCGCTCCAGCTGGTGGCGCAGGATCCGCCGGGGCGCCGCGGCCACGGGCGATCCGTCGCTCCAGGCGAGGTCGGCGACGATCAGGGCCGTGCCCTCGTGCCAGGGCACCCGGCGCAGGGTGCCGAGGTCCGGGTGGAGGGCGAAGTCGCCGTAGCCGCGGTCCCAGGAGGACATCTCGTAGCCGTCGACGGTGTTCATCTCGGTGTCGACGGCGAGGAGGTAGTTGCAGCCCTCGGTGCCGTGCTCCAGTACCTCGTCGAGGAAGAAGCGGGCGGCGAACCGCTTGCCCTGGAGACGCCCTTGCATGTCGGGGAAGGCGAGGACGACGGTGTCGATCTCACCGCCCGCGACGAGGGCGTGGAGTTCCTCGACGCCGAGCGGGGGTGTGCGGTGTGCCACGGAAGGTCTCCTTCGGTCCGCCGAGAGTCATAAGGTATTTCCGAGAACCATTTCTTGGGAAGGGGGCGCGGCACGATGTCGCAGACGGAGTCCGGCGCCGGCCCGCGGGACCGGCTGACGCCGGTGCTGCGGCCCGTGCGCGCGGGCAACGGCTTCGAGGAGGCGCTGGAGCAGATCCTCCAGATCGTCCGCCTCGGACTGGTACCCGGAGGCGAACGGCTGCCCGCCGAGCGGGAGTTGGCGGAGCGCCTCGGGATCAGCCGGGTGACGCTGCGCGAGGTGCTGAAGGTGCTCCAGGACCAGGGCCTGGTGGAGTCGCGGCGCGGGCGCTACGGCGGCACGTTCGTGCGGCCCCGCGCCGACGCGGGCGGCGAGGACGAACTGCGCCGGCGGGTCGCGGGCACCGACATCGAGGACGTGCTGCGGTTCCGCGAGGTGCTGGAGGTGGGGGCGGCGGGCCTGTGCGCGGCCCACGGTCTCACCCCGGAGCAGGGCGCGCGGCTGCGGGAGGCGCTGGCCGGCACCCAGGACGCCCCGCTCGCGGAGTACCGGCGGCGGGACACGCTGTTGCATCTGACCCTGGCCGAGCTGTGCGGCTCACCGTCGCTGACGGCGCAGTACGCGGCCGTCCGGGCGACGGTCAACGACCTGCTGGACTGCATCCCGCTGCTGGTGCGGAACCTGGAGCACTCGCAGCGCCAGCACGAGGCACTGGTGGACGCGGTGCTCGACGGGGACGCGGACGGCGCGCGGGAGATGATGCGGGAGCACTGCGCCGGGACGGCGGCGCTGCTGCGGGGGTTTTTGGCGTGAGCACACCTCGTCCGGGACACACATCCCGGTACCGGGTAAAGGTATGAGTTCACTCCATTGGAGTCAGGGGAGGCCGATGTGACCGGACGACCGCTGATCGGTGTCAGCACCTATCTGGAGGCCCGCACCCGCTGGGGCCGGTGGGAGCTGGACGCGGCGCTGCTGCCCGCGGGCTATCCGCTGCTGGTCCAGCGGGCCGGCGGACTGGCAGCCATGCTGCCGCCGGACGATCCGGCGCACGCGGCGGCGACGGTGGCCCGGCTGGACGGTGTGGTGATCGCGGGCGGCCCGGACGTCGACCCGTCCCGCTACGGCGCCGAGCGCTCCCCCCGGACCGGCAGGCCGGCGCCCGAGCGGGACGCCTGGGAACTCGCCCTGATCGAGGCGGCGTTGTCCGCCGGCACTCCCCTGCTCGGCATCTGCCGCGGGATGCAGCTGCTGAACGTCGTCCTGGGCGGCACGCTCGTGCAGCACATCGACGGGCATGACGCCGCCGAGGTGGGGGTGTTCGGACAGCACACGGTCAAGCCGGTGCCGGGCACCCGGTACGCGGAGGTCGCGCCGGAGCCGGTGTCCGTGCCGACGTACCACCATCAGGCGGTGGACCGGCTCGGGGCGGGGCTGCTGGCCTCGGCCCACGCGGAGGACGGCACGGTCGAGGCGGTGGAACGGCCGGGCGACGGCTGGGTGCTGGGCGTGCAGTGGCATCCGGAGATGGGCGAGGACGTACGGGTGATGAAGGCGCTGGTACGGGCCGCGTCGCCCCCCTGACGGCGCCCCCTACCCGCGCGTCAGCCCCAGCAGGTCCCGTCCCGGGCCGGTCGGCCGGTGGCCCGTGCGCCACACGGCCCGCAGCGCCCGGTCCAGTCGTACGCCTTCCAACGGGACGCTCACCAGGCGGCGGGCCGAGAGTTCCTCCCCGACGGCGAGTTCGCTCAGCACCGCCGGGCCCGCCCCGCTGACCGCGGACGCCTTGACCGCCGTCGTCGAGGACAGTTCGAGCAGAGGGCGGGCCAGACCGCCCAGGGCTGCCTGGAGGACCTGACGGGTGCCCGAGCCCTCCTCCCGGAGGATCAGCTGGGTCGACGCAAGCTCTCCGGCGGACAGGGGCTCACGACGGCGGGCCCAGGGGTGCCCCGGTGCCGTCACCACGATGAGGCGGTCACGGGCGACGACGGCGGCGTCCAGGCCCGTCGGCACGGTGAGGCCCTCCACGAAACCCAGGTCCGCCTCGTCCGCGAGCAGGCGCTCGGCGACCGCCGCCGAGTTCCCGGCCAGCAGCGACACCGCCGTGTCCGGGCGTTGCGCCCGCAGCGCGATCAGCCAGCCGGGCAGCAGATACTCCGCGATCGTCATACTCGCGGCCACCCGCAGCCGGGAGTCCCGGCGGCCCCGCAGCGCCTGTGCCCCCGCGTCGAACGCCTCCGCCGCCTCCACGATCCGCCGGGCCCAGTCGGTGACCAGCGCCCCCGCGTCCGTCAGCCGTGAGCCGCGTGGCGAGCGGTCCACCAGCGCCACGCCCAGCTGCCGTTCCATCGACCGGACCCGGCTGCTGGCCGCCGGCTGGGTGATCCCGAGCTCCCGCGCCGCACGCCCCAGGCTCCCCAGCCGGGCGACGGCGAGCAGCAGCTCCAAGGCCCCCAGGTCCGGCACCCGGCGGGCCAGACCGGCCACCGGGATCCCGTCGTCGTCCGTCCTGCTCATAAGGACAGTTTATGCCCTCATAGATACATCGCCCCTGGTCGGCGGGGGGGTCCTGGGAGATGGTGCAGTCATGGTCACCGCAGCTCCGCCCCTGGTCCTCCCCGACGCCCCCCGAAGGCGCGCCACAGCCGTCCGCCACCTCGGCCCGAACTGGTACGCGTCCATCATGGGCACGGCGATCGTGGCGACGGCCGGTGCGGGGCTGCCCGACGCCGTGCAGGTACCGGGGCTGCGCACCGCCTGCGCGGCCGTCTGGGCGCTCGCACTGGTCCTGCTCGCGCTCCTCCTCGGTGCCCGCGCCCTGCACTGGATCCACCACCGCGACCAGGCCCGCGCCCATCTCCTCGACCCCGCGATGGCCCCGTTCTACGGCTGCCTCGCCATGGCCCTGCTCGCCGTCGGCGGCGGTGCCATGGTGGTGGGCCGGGACTGGATCGGGGCGGGCGCCGCCGTCGCCCTCGACACCGTCCTCTTCACCGCCGGCAGCGCCGCCGGGCTGGCGATCGCCGTGGCCGTGCCGTATCTGATGGTCGCCCGGCACCGCATCGAACCGGACCAGGCCGGCCCGGTGTGGCTGCTGTGTCTGGTCGCCCCCATGGTCTCCGCGGCCCAGGGACCGCTGCTGATCCCGCAGCTGCCCGCCGGGCAGGGCCGGGAGACGCTGCTGCTGGGCTGTCTGGCGATGTTCGGGCTGAGCCTTCTGGCCACCCTCGTGATGCTGCCGCTCATCCTCGCCCGGCTGATCGTCCGGGGCCCGCTGCCGCTCGCGCAGACACCGGCCCTGTTCCTGGTCCTCGGTCCGCTCGGCCAGTCCGTCACCGCCACCGGCGCGTTCGCGGGCGCCGCGGCGGGCGCCGTACCGGCGCCGTACGCCCGCGGACTCGACGTTCTCGCCCTGCTCTACGGCGTTCCGGTGCTGGGCTTCGCCCTGCTGTGGCTGGCGCTCGCCGGCGCCCTGACGGTGCGCGCACGACGGCGGGGCATGGGGTTCACGATGACCTGGTGGGCGTTCACGTTCCCGGTCGGCACCTGTGTCACCGGCGCGGAGGCACTGGCCCGGCGCACCGCGCTCACCGCCCTCGACGCGCTCGCGACCGGACTGTATGTGCTGCTCGTCGCCGCCTGGGCCGTCGCCGCCTCCCGCACGGGCCGGGGAGTCGTCAGCGGAGAGCTGCTCGCAGCGCCTCGCCGATGACACGCGGTGCCTCGCCCAGGGAGGGGCCGTACCAGGTGAGATGGCGTCCGTCGACCAGTGCGCACGGCGGCCCCGGAAAGGCCTCCGGGCCGTCCTCGGCCGTGAAGCGGTACGGCTCGTCGGGCAGGACCAGGAGCGAGGGCGCCGCCGCGTGCAGCTCCTCCAGGGGGATCCGCGGATAGCGTTCCGGGTGCGCCGCGTACGCATTGTCCACGCCGAGCCGGGCCAGCACGTCCCCGGCGAAGGTGTCACGGCCCAGCACCATCCAGGGCCGCCGCCACACGGGCACCACCGCGGTCGTACGGCGCTCGGGCACCGGCAGCCGCGCCCAGACGGCGCGGGCCTCCTCCAGCCAGCACGGCAGGGCGGGCGCCCCGCAGGCGGCAATGACCCGCTCCAGCTCGCGGAAGGCCCCCGGCACGTCCCGCACCTCGGTGACGAGGACCGTCAGTCCCGCCTCACGCAGGGCGGCGAGATCCGGCTCGCGGTTCTCCTCCTCGTTGGCGAGCACCAGGTCGGGGGCGAGCTGGACGATCCGCTCGACCTTGGGGTTCTTGGTGCCGCCGATCCGGACGACATCGAGGTCCCGGGGGTGGCTGCACCAGTCGGTCGCGCCGACCAGCGCGCCGGGCACGGTGGCGGCCACGGCCTCGGTCAGCGACGGGACGAGCGAGACGACACGCATCGAGGCCTCCTCGGACCCGGCGGGGTCAGCGGCGTCGGCGGGCGGGGTCCTCGACCGCCTCGACATGGTCGGAGACCGCGACGACGATCACCCGGGTGTCCGGCACGGTCGCCCGCCAGCGGTGGCGCACTCCCCCGCTCAGATACAGGGTGTCGCCGCGCCCGAGGCGGTGTGCCCGGCCCTCCGCCTCCACCTCGACGGCGCCCTCGACGACGTACATCAACTCGTCGTTGCGGTGCTGGAATTCACGGCCCTCGTCGTGGTCCCCGATGAATTCCATCGCGTGCAGCTGATGGTGGCCGCGCACCAGCGGGCGCACCAGCGCCCGGCCGGGCTCGACGGTCTCGTCGACGGCGCGCAGGACGTCCACGCTGCACGCCGGGTCGGCCGCCGCGAGCAGTTCGACGGCGGTGGTGCCGAGCGCGTCGGCGATCCGCTCCAGGGAGGGGCGGCTGGGGCGCGCCCGCTCGTTCTCCACCTGGCTCAGGAAGGGGACGGACAGGCCGCTGCGCCGGGCCACGACGGCGAGGGTGAGCTCCAGCGCCCGGCGCCGCCGTCGGACGGCAGCGCCCACCCGAAGGGGCTGTTCTTTGTGGTCGCCCATCGCTCCGGCTCCCTCCCTCGCTCGTCGGTCCGTCCGCCCTGCGGGGCAGACGTGCCGCCGGGCCCGATGATTCATCGGTGCACTGCTTCTGTTGAGTTGTCTGCACCCTACGCATGTTCGGCAAACCGTTTCATGCGCCCGTCACATCGGTGTCACATACAAGAGTGGTGAGGGTCCCGGTTCGCGCCACCGGACAAGCCATTCCGCCGCCCCGCGCACGCCGCCCCCGAACCGGACGATAGCGCTGATCAGAGGCGCTGTGGACGTTTCCGTGAGTGCTCCACCCAGGTGAGGTGCAGGGCGGTCGGCCGGATTCCGGAGGCCGGCGCGGGCCATCCCGCCGGTCGGGGGTCCGGAGCCGTCCGCGGGGCCCGAGCAGCACGGGCGGGACCGGCGGTACCGGTGCGGCGGACGACACGCGCGGGACGGCGGGGAGACGGTGCGGCGCCCCTGGAGCCGATCGGGTTGTCCGGATCCCGCTCGCACGTCCGTACGGATCGGACCGTACGCCTGTACGGAAGCCGGATCCACCACCGAAGACGGACCCCGGACGGCCCCCTCGGGAGCCTTCGGAGCGCTGTCGGTGCCGTACGGCATGATGCGGAAGGTGACCCGACGCCTGATGCTCCTCGACACCGCCTCGCTCTACTTCCGCGCCTACTTCGGCGTCCCGGAGTCCGTGAAGGCCCCGGACGGCACACCCGTGAACGCCGTGCGCGGGCTGCTCGACTTCATCGACCGCCTGGTCCGGGACCACCGTCCGGACGACCTGATCGCCTGCATGGACGCGGACTGGCGCCCGCACTGGCGGGTCGAGCTGATCCCGTCCTACAAGGCGCACCGGGTGGCCGAGGAACACACGGCGGGCCCGGACGAGGAGGAGGTGCCGGACACGCTCTCCCCGCAGGTGCCGGTCATCGAGGAGGTGCTGGACGCGCTGGGCATCGCGCGCGTGGGCGTGGCGGCGTACGAGGCGGACGACGTGATCGGCACGTTCACGGCCCGCGCCGAGGGCCCGGTCGACATCGTGACCGGCGACCGCGATCTGTACCAGCTGGTCGACGACGCGCGCGGGGTGCGCGTGCTGTATCCGCTCAAGGGCGTCGGCACGCTCCAGCTCACCGACGAGGCGGTCCTGCGCGAGAAGTACGGCGTCGACGGCCCCGGTTACGCGGATCTGGCGCTGTTGCGCGGCGACCCGAGCGACGGGCTGCCGGGGGTGCCGGGCATCGGCGAGAAGACCGCCGCCAAACTGCTCGCGCAGTTCGGGGACCTGGCGGGGATCATGGCCGCCGTGGACGACCCGAAGTCCGGGCTCACCCCGGCCCAGCGCAAGCGCCTCGACGAGGCACGGCCGTACGTGGCGGTCGCCCCGCAGGTCGTACGGGTCGCCGGCGACGTCCCCCTGCCGGAGGTCGACCCGGCCCTGCCGCACGCGCCGCGCCACCCCGCGGCCCTGGACGGGCTGGCGGCCCGCTGGGGCCTGGGCAGCTCACTGCAGCGACTGCTCACCACGCTCGGCACCTGAGCGCCAGCCGCGAAGCGGCGCGCCCGTCTTTCTTCAACGGCGCGCCCGTCTCTCTTCCCTCTTCCCCGAAACGCACTCGCCGCCCTTCCATGAAAGAGGTGTTGACCGCGGCGAGGTGCTAACTTAGGTAAGCCTAAGCAATGAATGGGGAGGCCGTCATGGCAGAGCGCCCGGCAGGGAGAGCACGCAAGGCCCACGCGGCGCAGGTCGTCCGCACGGAGCGGCTGACTCCGCATATGCAGCGGGTGGTGCTGGGCGGCGAGGGGCTCGCCGAGTTCGCCGCGGACAGTTGCACGGACCACTATGTGAAGCTGCTCTTCCCGGCCGAGGGCGTCACCTATCCCGAGCCCTTCGACGTGCAGCGCATCCGCGAGGAGTTCCCGCGCGAGCAGTGGCCGGTGACACGGACGTACACGGTGCGTGACTGGGACCCCGAGCACCGCGAACTGACCCTGGACTTCGTCATCCACGGCGACGAGGGCCTGGCCGGTCCCTGGGCGCTGCGCGCGCAACCGGGCGAGACCGTGCGGTTCATGGGTCCCGGCGGCGCCTACGCCCCGGACGCGAGCGCCGACTGGCATCTGCTCGCCGGGGACGAGAGCGCGCTGCCGGCGATCGCGGCCGCTCTGGAGGCCCTGCCCGACGGCGCCGAGGCATACGCCTTCGTGGAGGTCGCGGGCCCCGAGGAGGAGCAGAAGATCGACTCCGATGTGCGGGTCGTCTGGCTGCACCGCGGCGACCGCCCGGTCGGCGCGGCCCTGGTCGAGGCCGTACGGGCGCTCCGGTTCCCCGAGGGCCGGCTGCACGCGTTCGTCCACGGCGAGGCCGGCTGGGTGAAGGAGCTCCGCCGACTGCTGCGCATCGAGCACCGGATCCCGCGCGAGGACCTCTCCATCTCCGGCTACTGGCGTCTCGGCCACAACGAGGACGGCTGGCAGGCGTCCAAGCGGGAGTGGAACGCCCGCATCGAGGCGGAGCAGGAGAACGCCTCCGCCGCGTGAGGACCGCCGGAGAACGCGGAAGACGGACAGGGGCGGCACCTGCGCGGTGCCGCCCCTTCGTGTACGGCGATCAGACCGTACGGGGGATCAGACCGACCGCTGGTAGGACCGGAACGTCCCGATCGACAGCCACACCGTCGCGATCGCGAGCCCCAGCAGCGCCCCACCGCGGCCGAGCACGTCGCCCCAGTCGGGGTGCGCGGACATCGCCGAACGGCCCGCGACCATCGCCCAGTCGAGCGGGTTGAAGTCGGCGATGTGCCGGATCCACGAGGGCATCTGCGACGGCGCCATGAAGGCGGAGGACAGGAAGGTCAGCGGGAGCAGCAGGAAGGTGTTGATCCCGATGATCGACTCCCGCTCCCGCACCAGCATGCCGAGCGCGTTGGACAGCGCCCCGAAGACGGTGCCGAGCAGCACCGAGGCGACGACGAGCACGGCGACACCGGCGATGCCGCCCGGGTAGTCCGCGCCGCCCAGCAGGCCGAGCAGCACGATGACGACCGACTGAAGGGCCGTGATCAGGCCGTTGTTGACGACGTTCCCGTTCATCAGCGCGGCCCGGCTGACCGGCGTGGTCAGAAAGCGGTTGAGCGTGCCCCGCTGGATCTCCTCCAGAGTGCCCATGCCCGCCCACATGTTGGAGCTGAGAGCGCTCATCACCACCACGCCCGGGACGAGGTAGTCCAGATACGAGGTGGTGCCGAAGCCGCCGAGTTCGACGACCTTCTTGAACAGGCTGCCGAAGAGGAACAGCCAGATCACCGGCTGGATCAGGGTGATGACCGCGTACGCGGGCTGCCGCGCGAAGACCATCAGCTGGCGCCTGGTCATGTACCAGGTGTCGGAGAGCACGGCACTCATCGGGCACCTCCCGCGAGGACGAGGGCGTCGGCGCCGGGGGCCTCCGCCTCGGAGTAACGGCGGCCCGCATAGCGGAGATAGACGTCGTCGAGCGAGGGGCGGGCGACGGTCACGGAGGCCACACCCGACCCCGCCCGCTCCAGCACGCCGAGCAGCGCGGGCACGGCGGCCGCTCCGTCATCGGCCCGGACGCTGACACGGCGCCCGTCGAACAGGACCTCGTGCACGCCCGGGACCGCCCCGAGGGCGCCCCCCAGCGCTGCCCGGGCACCGTCGTCGAGCGTCTCGCGCAGCTCCACATGGACGGCGTCGCCGCGCAGTTCGCCCTTGAGGGCGTCGGGAGTGCCCTCGACGACGACCCGGCCGCGGTCGACGATCGCGATGCGGTCGGCGAGCCGGTCGGCCTCCTCCAGATAGTGCGTGGTGAGCAGGATGGTCAGGCCCTCGTCACCGGCGAGACGGGCGATCTCGTCCCACATCGCGGTGCGCGCCTCCGGGTCGAGACCGGTGGTGGGTTCGTCGAGGAAGAGCACGTGCGGGCGGTGGACGAGCCCGAGAGCGACGTCGAGGCGGCGTCGCATACCGCCGGAGTACCCCTTGACCTGGCGCCGGGCGGCCTCGGTGAGGGTGAAGCGGTCCAGGAGCTCGTCCACGCGTGCGGTGAGCCGACGGCCCCTCACCCCGTAGAGACGGCCCTGGAGTTCGAGGTTCTCACGGCCGGTGGCGACGGGGTCGGCCCCCGAGTTCTGCGCCACCACCCCGATCGCCCTGCGGACCCGGTCCGGGTGGCGCAGCACATCGTGCCCGGCGACGGTGGCCGAGCCCGATTCGGGGCGGGCCAGGGTGGTGAGGATCTTGACGGTGGTCGACTTGCCGGCGCCGTTCGGGCCGAGAAGCCCGAAGACGGTGCCGGGATCGACGGTGACGTCCAGGCCGTTCAACGCGGTGACGTCACCGGGATAGGTCTTGACGAGCTGACGCGCCTGCACTGCGGGCGCACGGGTGTTCATGACGGCTGCTCTCCTCATGAGCTGCATGAGCGGGGTGATCGGGATCCGCTGGGCGCGGAAGGACGACTGATCCGCGTGAGGAGCGCCGGGCTATCCTGGGTGTGCCGCACCTCGATCGCCTGGATGTGCCTCACGGCGGATTCAGCTCGGGGTTCGAGACCCCGGCGGGGCTGCTGCAACAGCCCGGCCGGGGTCTTTGCCGCCACGGCGGCTACGGTCCGTTCACGTCGCCGCCCTCCGCCTTCCGGTACGCCTCCGGGATCTCTCCCGTGTCGTGAAAGGTCCGCCACTCCCGTACGCCGGGAAACGTGCCGGCCTGGAGCTCCGCGAGGAAGCCGCGTACCCACGCGGCCTCCGCCTCGACCATGTGGAGCTCGTACTCGCTCTCGATCAGAAAGAGCCGGGGCAGCGTCTCCTGGAGCTTGTCCAGCACGCCCCGCAGGGCCGCCGCCCGCACGTCCAGGCCGCCCAGCCGCTCCGCGAGCAGACGGGCCACCTCGTCGGGGTGGAGCACGCCCATCAGCGACAGCGCCGCCTCGAAGATGGGGAACTCCGCCACCGGGACGGCCAGCAGGTCCGACAGCCACTCGGTGGCCTCCACCCGGCCGGCGTCCGTGATGCCGTAGAGCGTGCGCTCGGGGCGGTTGCCCTGGCGCTGCACCTCGGCGACCTCGACGAAACCGTGCTTCTCCAGGTTCTGGACGACCGTGTACAGCGAGCCGTAGTTGATCTTCAAACTGCTGTCCTTGCCGCGGCGGCGCAGCGTCTGGGCGATCTCGTACGGGTGCATCGGCCGCTCGGTGAGCAGCACCATGACGGCGAGTGCGAGCGGATTGCCGAGCCTCCGGCGCTTTGTCGCCATGGGATTGCCACCTCGCTTTCGAATATCCGTGGACGAACATATCGCGACTCACCCACTCGGCGCAATACACACGACATATCGCGAATGAGAGAGGCCGCGCAAGGGGGCACTCGGGCCCGCCTGCGGACACGGCACCGCGCACCGGGCATGCCGAAAGCGGGCCGCCGCCCGGCTTCCCTGCCGGGCGGCGGCCCTTACGAACGCGGCATCCTAGGTCCCGTCGTCAAACTCACGTCGTCCGCCCGGAGGGCGGGCTCCGCGGCGACGTGGGGCCCCCTCCCGCTCGAGCGAAGCCGAGAGTGGGGGAGCGTGCATGGCGTCGCGGGGCAGGCGGGAGTTTGACGACAGGGCCTCTAGGCCTCCTGGCCCTCCTGGGTCGCGTCGTCCCTGACCCGGGCGTGCAGATGCATGTCGTGCCAGCCGTCCGGGTGGAGCAGGGCACTGCGTTTGGTGCCCTCCAGGGCGAAGCCCGTCCTCGTCGCCACCCGGCAGGACGCCGCGTTGCCGAGGGCGTGCGTCAGTTCGAGGCGGTGGAAGCCGATGGCGTCGAAGGCCCAGCGGGTGAGCGCGGTCACCGCGCGCGAGGCCACACCCCGGCCGCGGGCGGCCGGGACCGTCCAGTACGCCACCTCGGCCACCCCGTCCGCGAGCTCCATGTTGCGCAGCGCCATACGGCCGAGCAGTCGATCGGTGCCGGCGTCCGCAACCGCCCACTGGGCGTGGCGCTCCCCCTTCCAGGACCGCACCCACTCGTCGATCCAGCCGCGGACCTCGTCCTCGGAGTCCGCGGCGTACAGATGCCACCGGCGCATGGCCGGGTCCTGGAACGCCTGGTAGGCCGACGGCGCGTCCGCGGCCGACCAGGGCCGCAGCACCAGGCCGTCACCGGGGATGGTCGGCTGGGGGATGTGGGCAAGGGCTCCGGGAGGCAGGACGTCGCCGACGAGGTAGGGCATGCGCGTCATCCTGTCAGCGGACCGGGGCAGGGCCCAGTGGATTTCGCCCCTCCCGGCACCGCGCCCCCGGCCCCGCCCCGACCCCGCTCCGCCTCGTGCCCGGGGCCGCCTCGGCACCTCGTACGCTTGGCCGTGATGCGACGCAAGACCCGGATCCCGCCCCCTCCCCTCCCCCAGCGCGACGGGGTCGATCCGGTGCGGGTGCGCCTGCCGTTCGGGCAGGAGTGGGCCACCGTGCGGGACCACCTCGTCGCACGGCTCGCGGCCGGGGACGGGGTCGTCGACGGGATGTTGGACGCGGGGCTGATCGTCGGGGCGGACGGCCGGGCCGTCGCACGCGACGCGGCCTATGTGCCCGGCATGTATGTGTGGTTCCACCGTGATCTGCCGGACGAGGTGCGTGTGCCGTACCCGGTCGAGGTGGTCCACCGCGACGAGCACATCGTCGTCGCCGACAAACCGCACTTCCTCGCCACCACCCCGCGCGGCAGCCATGTCACCGAGACCGTCCTCGCCCGGCTCCGGCGCGACCTCGGCATTCCGACGCTGAGCGCCGCGCACCGGCTGGACCTGCTCACCGCGGGTCTGGTGCTGTTCATCGTGCGCCCCGAGGAGCGCGGTGCCTACCAGTCGCTGTTCCGCGACCGACAGGTCACCAAGGAGTACGAGGCCATCGCCCCGTACGACCCCTCGGTGCCCCTGCCGCGCACGGTGCACAGCCGGATCGTGAAGGAGCGCGGGGTCCTCGCGGCCCGCGAGGTGCCCGGCGAGCCCAACGCCGTCAGCCGGATCGAGCTGCTGGACCACCGCGCGGGCCGCGGACGCTACCGGCTGCTCCCCGCCACCGGGCAGACCCATCAGCTCCGGGTGCACATGGCCGCGTCCGGGCTGCCGATCCTCGGCGATCCGCTCTACCCGGTGGTGACCGGCCCCCGGCCGGCCGATGACTTCCGGCGCCCGCTCCAACTGCTGGCGCGGGTCCTCGAGTTCACCGATCCGGTCACGGGGCACGCCCGTCGTTTCGTCAGCGGGCGGGTGCTCGAGGCCTGGTCGGCGTACGAGGACTGGGCCCGGTAGGGCCTGTCGCCGAACCGGGCCCTACCGACTCAGTCCCCCCGCCACCAGCGCAGCACCCGCTGCCACAGACCGGGACGGCGGCGCGGCTCCGTGCCCGGCTGCGGGGGCCCGGCCGGCGCCGTCGGAGTCGAGCGCGCGGCCGACTCCGGCGGGAGCGGCCAGCCCGCCGCCGGTTCCGTGGTCTTCGGCCCGTCGGTCGTGATCAGCCAGCCGGGGCGCTGGGCGGGCAGCGGGCGCAGGGCCGGCCGTTGCGTCACGTCCTGCGGCGGCCTCGGCTCGAACCGCACCGGCAGCTCCGCCAGGTGCCGGGACGCGATGGACGCCGTCCAGCGCAGCTCCTCCTCCGCGCAGTCCAGCCGGATGTCCGGCAGCCGCATCAGCAGCGCGTCGATGCCGGTGTCGGCGATGGCGCGGCCGATGTCCTGGCCGGGGCACTCGTGCGGGCCGCCGCCGAAGGCGAGGTGCGAGCGGTTGCCCTGCATACTGGCGGACAGGTCGGGCCGTACGCGCGGGTCGAGGTTGCCCGGCGCGATACCGAACAGCAGGCCGTCGCCCTTGCGGATGCGCTGGCCGCCCAACTCGGTGTCCTGCTTGGCGAAGTAGCCCAGGATGCCGCTGAACGGCGGCTCGTCCCACAGGGACTGCTCGACCGCCTCCGGGACCGTCATCTGCCCGCCGTTGAGCTGGGCCCTGAAGCGCGGGTCGGTGAGGATCACGCGCAGCACGTTGGCGATGAGGTTGGCCGTCGCCTCGTAGGCGGCGATCAGGATCAGCCGCAGGTGCTCGCGGATCTCGTCGTCGGTCAGCCGCGCCGGGTGGTTGACGAGGTGAGTGGTGAAGTCCTCCTCGGGCTGGGTACGGCGGCGGGTGGTGAGCCGGGTCAGGGCGTCCACGATGTACTGGTTGCTCGCGATCGCGGTCTCCGTGCCCTTGAGCATGTCGCGCGCGGCGTGCACGATCCGGTCGTTGTACTCGTCGGCCATGCCGAGGACCTCGCACATCACCGCCATCGGCAGATGGTCGGCGAACTGGCCGACCAGATCGGCCCGGCCCTCGTCGCAGAAGCGGTTCACAAGGCTCTGCGTCGCCCGGTTGATGTACCGGCGCAGGCCGCGGTAGTCGATGGTCGACATCGCGCCGGTGACCGCGCCGCGCAGCCGCAGATGCTCGTCGCCCTCGGCGTAGGAGCAGATCGGCTGCCAGGCGAAGTGCGGGGTGAGCGGGTGGTCGGGCTTGACCCGGCCGGACCTCAGCAGCTCCCAGGTACGGCTGTCCCGGGTGAACTGCGAGGGCGAGCGCACCATGTGCAGGTTCTCGCTGTGGCCGAGCACCACCCACATCGGCACGTCGTCATGGATCAGCACCGGCGCCACGGCGCCGTGCTCGGCACGGAGTTTCTCGTACAGGGCTCCCAGGTCCTCCGCCTCGGGCCCGTACAGCCGGCGCACTCCGCCGGGTCCGAGGGGGTGGGCCGGACAGCCGGGCGGCGGCACGGGGGCGTCGTCGGCGGCGGGGTCCCGGTCGGTGAGGGAGTGGGATTCAGGCGTCACGATGGTCGCTCCGGAACGTCGGGGGTCACAAGGCGTGGGTAGGGGGAACGCACGTCGAACATGTGGAACGGGACGGGGAACGGACGTCGAGGGTGGGAGCCGGACGTCCGGGGCTGGGCACGAGTCAGGGACGGGTACGGCTCGCACGCGCCCCGGTCAGGCGGGCGCGTGGGTCGGCGCCAGGGAGTGCAGGAAGCGCATCAGCGTCATCAGGACCTCACGGCTGGAGGCCCGGCGCCGCGCGTCGCACTCCATGATCGGGATCTCCATGGGCAGGTCGAGCGCCCCGCGCAGTTCCTCGACGGGGTAACGGGGCGCGTCCGGAAAGGAGTTGACGGCGACCACGAACGGCACGCCCCGCTCCTCCAGACGGCCGATGACGTCGAAGCTGACCTCGAGCCGGCGGGTGTCGAGCAGGACGACCGCGCCGAGCGCGCCCTCGAACAGGCCGTTCCACAGAAACCAGAACCGCTCCTGGCCCGGGGTGCCGAACAGGTACAGCACCAGCTGCTCGGTGATGCCGATCCGGCCGAAGTCCATGGCCACGGTGGTGGCCGTCTTGGTGTCGGAGCCGTAGTTGTCGTCGACCCCGATGCCCGCCTGCGTCATGGTCTCCTCGGTCGTCAGCGGCCTGATCTCGCTGACGGAACCGACCATGGTGGTCTTGCCGACCCCGAAGCCGCCCACGATCACGATCTTCACCGCGGCCTGTGTGGTGTGCGGCAGGTGGTCCTCGGCCCGTGGGCCGGGGACGGTGTCAGAGCTTTTGAAGTCCATGCATCACCGCTTCGAGGAGGGATCGGTCGGGCACCGCCTGGCGGACGATCGGGGCGCGGGCCTGGACCAGTTCGGCCGCCAGCAGATCGGTCAGCAGGACCGTCACCACACTGAACGGCAGGCTGAGATAGGCCGAGATCTCGGCCACGGACAGCGGGGCGCGGCACAGCCGCAGCAGCGCCGACTGCTCGGGCGTGGCGGTGGGCGGCGGGTCGGCGCTGGTCACGATGAGAGAGACGAGGTCGATCGGGGCCCGCTCGCCCCCGGCGGCCGCTCCGGTGAGGATGTACAGGCGCTCGGGGTGCTTCTGCTCACCCTCCTTGCGCTCCCCCTCCCTGGGCTCGCCCTCGTACTGTTCGCCCCCCTTCGGGCCGCCTGCCGCGACGGGCTCCGGCGGGGGCTGTTGCCTGGGCTGACGCCGGCGGCGTCGCGGAGGAGTCATACGGTCTGCCCGTTGCGCCGTGGCGGACTGGTCAGATGGGAGCCGATACGGAGGACGAGATCGCGCATGCGGTTGCTCATCAGGCCGGCCTCCGCGACCGTGTCGGCGAGGACCGCGAGATAGGCGTTGGGTCCGGCCGCCATCATGTAGAAGTAGCCGCCGTCGATCTCGATGATGACCATGCGCATACGGCCGTCGCTGTCCGGGATCTCGGCCGCGACCGCTCCGGCCAGGCTCTGCAGTCCGGCGCAGGCCGCGGCGACGCGGTCGGCCGCGTCCGGGTCGCCGCCGTAGCGGGCGATGCGCAGACCGTCGGCGGAGAGCACCACGACCTGATGGATTCCCGGTACGCCGTCGGCGAGTTCCTTCAGCAACCAGTCGAAATTGCCTCGCTGCTGGATCACTTGTGGTCCCCCTCGTCGTCGGCCCGGGCAGGTGCCGGCTCGTCGTGGCTGATGAATGCGTGCGGATCGTCGGCCGGGGGCCCGGCGGAGAACGCGTTCGGGTCCGGGGCCTTCTTGAGCCCGTTCATGAACGCCTCCACCCACAGTCCGGGCGCGGGCTCCTCCTTCTCCGGTTCGGGCTCGGGGCTCCAGGGGGCATGCGTCGCGGCCTCGACGGCCTGGGCTGCGGCCTCCGCCGCGGCCGCCTCGGCCATGCGCTGACTGAGCGGGGTCTTCACCCGGCTGCGGCGCTGCGGCAGACCGTTCGCGGTCCACTCGGTCACCACGGGGACGTCGTCCTCCATGGTGAACTGCTCGGGGATGCGCGGCCCGGTGGTCGGACGGCGCTTCTTGTTCGTGCGCTCGGGCCCCTTGACCCCGTCGTTGTCCAGGGTCGGCACGGAGGTGGCGCCGATGCCGTGGGCGAACCCGGGGGCGGGGTCGGTGGTGAGCATGTCGTTCGGGATGACGAGGATGGCGCGGACGCCTCCGTAGGCCGACTGCCGCAGCGAGACATGCATGTTGAACATCGTCGACAGGCGCCCTACGACGGCGATGCCGAGGCGCGGCGCCTCGCCGATCTCCTGGACGTCCACGCCGGCCTGGGCCTCGGCGAGCATCCGCTCGACCTTGGCGCGGTTCTCCTCGCTGAGGCTGATCCCTCCGTCCTCGATCTCGACGGCGATCCCCGTCTGCACCTCGGTGGCGGTGACATGCACCTTGGTCTGGGGCGGGGAGTAGCGGGTGGCGTTGTCGAGGAGTTCGGCTGCGGCGTGGATGATCGGCTCGACCGAGGTGCCCTTGATGTTGACCTTGGCGATGGAGTGCAGCTCGATGCGGGTGTACTCCAGGATGCGGGACATCGCGCCGCGCAGCACGCTGTAGAGCGGTACGGGCTGGGGCCACTGACGGCCGGGCCGGCCGCCGCCGATGACGGCGATGGAGTCGGCGAGGCGGCCGATCAGCGCGGTGCCGTGGTCGATGCGCAGCAGGTCGTCGAAGACCTCGGGATTGCGGCCGTGGTCCTCCTCCATCTCCCTGAGTTCCTTGGCCTGCTGGTGGACGAGGGCCTGGACACGGCGGGCGATGTTGACGAAGGCGCGCAGTGCGGAGTCGCGCCGGGCGATCTCGCGGTCGACGATCTGGAGCACGGTACGCAGCAACTGCCGCTGCGGCTCCGGCAGTCCGCGGAAGTGGGGGTTCTCGTCGACGACCGTGCGGATCACCTCAGCGGGCGAGATGCCGCCCCGGACCGTGTCGAGCGCCCTGGGCACGATCTCGGTACGGAAGAACTCGAGGTCGTCGTCCTGGGAGGCGATGCGCTGTTCGAGATACGCGGTCCGCCGGCCGAAGTCGGCGCGCAGCGAACGCAGGGCGCGGTCCCGGCGTGCCGCCAGGAGCGCGACGGCGCTCACCAGAACCGTGGCCGCGGCACCGAACCAGCCGACAGCGGACCTGGCCGGAGCCGTCACCAGTGCGACGGCGGTACCGGTGGCCGCGGCCATCAGTATGGCGGGCACCAACAGCACGGGTGTGTAGGGAAGTTGGCGGCCACCGGGAGGCGATGGAACACTCACCATGTATGCCCTCTGAGACGAATCGGCTGGATCGGGAGGCTGCTCGGCACACGTGCTCGCCGGGCAGAAGGGGTCCACACCGGAACGGAATCCGGCATCGACGGATCTTCGGCATGTTGGGGAACAAACGCACGAATACGCCTCAACTCGGTGCGCTGCGGGCGAGCTTAGTCCGACCGGATCATCGCGATGTCATATTCAGGAAGCACCTGAAATGCCCCTGAGGGCAGGAGTACGCTCAACTCCTTTTGCACGCTGGGGGTCCGTTCGCACACGATGTGTGACGGCGAACGGGCGTCGGAAACGGTTAGCCCAGGTGAGTGAAATCCCTTCGTCGTACTTGACGCGAGGGAGGGCCCGCGGCCATCCGGACCGTCTCGCGGAGACGGCCCGGAATCCACCGGCGGCCGGGTGCGGTGGGTCAGCCCACCGACGAGTAGGCGACGACACCGCGCAGCAGGGCGTCGACCGCCTTGCGCGCGTTCCGCACCACCGTGGAGCCCTCGACGGGCGCCGCCGCCGCGATCTGGCCGAGGACGTCGATGACCTGCTTGCACCAGCGCACGAAATCACCGGCCGGCATCTCGGCCTCGCGCAGGACCTCGTCCAGTCCCTTGCCGCTCGCCCACATATAGGCGGCCCAGGCGAAGCCCAGATCGGGCTCGCGCTGGCCCACACCCTCGGTCTGGTTGATGCGGAACTCCTCCTCCAGACCGTCCAGCCGGCCCCAGATGCGCACCATCTCACCGAGCGCGGCCTTGGCCTTGCCCGACGGCAGCTTCGGCGCCATGGCGTCGTCCGCCACCCGGGCCTCGTACACCAACGCCGAGACGCACGCGGCCAGTTCGGCCGGGCCGAGCTCCTCCCAGACGCCCTCGCGCAGGCACTCGCTGGCCAGCAGGTCCAGTTCGCCGTACAGCCGCGCGAGGCGCTTGCCGTGTTCGGTCACCTCGTCGCCGCGCAGGTAGTCCAGCTCCGTGAGCAGGGCGACGATGCGGTCGAAGGTGCGGGCGATGGTGTTCGTCCGGCCCTCGATACGGCGCTCCAGCTGGGAGGTGTCGCGCATCAGACGGTGGTAGCGCTCGGCCCAACGCGCGTGGTCCTCACGGTCGTTGCACCCATGGCACGGGTGCGCGCGCAGGGCGGTGCGCAGCCGGGCGATCTCGCGGTCGTCGGCGGCCGCGGAGCGCTTCTTGCGCTGCCGCTCCGGCGGGATGTGCCCGGCCTTGGTGCGCAGGGCGGAGGCCAGGTCGCGACGGGACTGCGGCGAGCGGGGGTTGAACGACTTCGGGATGCGCATCCGCTCCAGCGCCTCCACGGGTACCGGGAAGTCCATCGACGCCAGCCGCTTGACCTGCCGTTCGACGGTGAGGACCAGGGGACGGGGGCCGTCGTGGTACTCCAGACCGCGGTGACCGCCCGCGCGGCCGGCGGGCAGTCCGGGGTCCAGCACCAGCGCCAGGCCCGCGTACTTCCCGGCCGGCACATGGATCACGTCACCGGGCTTGAGCTTCTCCAGGGCGACGGCGGCCTCGGCGCGCCGCTGGGCCGCGCCGTGGCGGGCCAGCTCCGTCTCGCGGTCCTTGAGTTCGCGGCGCAGCCGCGCGTACTCGTCGAAGTCGCCGAGGTGGCAGGTCATGGCCTCCTGATAACCGGCCAGTCCCTCCTCGTTGCGCTGCACCTGGCGGGAGATGCCGACGACCGACTTGTCGGCCTGGAACTGCGCGAAGGACGTCTCCAACAGCTCACGGGAGCGGTGCCGGCCGAACTGCTCCACCAGGTTCACGGCCATGTTGTACGACGGCTTGAAGCTGGAGCGCAGCGGATAGGTCCGGGTGCCCGCCAGGCCCGCGAGGTGCTCGGGGCTCATCCCGCGCTGCCACAGCACGACGGCGTGGCCCTCGATGTCGATGCCGCGCCGGCCGGCACGGCCGGTGAGCTGGGTGTACTCGCCCGGGGTGATGTCGGCGTGCTGCTCGCCGTTCCACTTGACGAGCTTCTCCAGCACCACCGAGCGGGCGGGCATGTTGATGCCGAGCGCGAGGGTCTCGGTGGCGAACACGGCCTTCACCAGGCCGCGGACGAACAGTTCCTCGACGACTTCCTTGAACGTCGGCAGCATGCCCGCGTGGTGGGCTGCGATACCGCGCTCCAGGCCCTCCAGCCACTCGTAGTACCCGAGCACATGGAGGTCCTCGGAGGGGATGGAGGCGGTGCGCTCCTCGACGAGCGCCCGCACCTGCTCCCGGGCCTCCTCGTCGTTGAGCCGGAGGCCCGCGTACAGGCACTGCTCGACGGCGGCCTGGCAGGCGGCCCGGCTGAAGATGAAGGTGATCGCGGGCAGCAGGCCCTCGGCATTGAGCCGCTCGATCACCTCCGGCCGGCTCGGCGTCCACACCCGGGAGCGCTGTCTGCGCTCCCGCTCGCGGTCGGCCTCGCGCATGGACCGGCCGCGTCTGCGGTCCTGGTAGGACGGGCGGGTGGCCTCCATCCTGGCCAGCCGCGTGAGGTCGGGGTTGACGGCCTTCTTGTGGCCCTCGCCCTCCTCGAACAGGTCGTACATCCGGCGGCCGGCCAGCACATGCTGGAACAGCGGCACGGGCCGGTGCTCGGAGACGATCACCTCGGTGTCGCCGCGGACCGTGTCGAGCCAGTCGCCGAACTCCTCGGCGTTGGAGACGGTCGCCGACAGCGAGACCAGGGTCACCGACTCGGGCAGGTGGATGATCACTTCCTCCCAGACGGCGCCGCGGAAGCGGTCGGAGAGGTAGTGCACCTCGTCCATGACCACGTAGCCGAGTCCGAGGAGGGTCTGGGAGCCCGCGTACAGCATGTTCCGCAGGACCTCGGTCGTCATCACGACCACCGGGGCGTCGGAGTTGACGCTGTTGTCGCCGGTCAGGAGGCCGACCTTCTCCGTGCCGTAACGGCGGCACAGGTCGGAGTACTTCTGGTTCGACAGGGCCTTGATGGGTGTCGTGTAGAAGCACTTCTTGCCCTGGCGCAGGGCCAGGTGGACGGCGAACTCGCCGACGATCGTCTTGCCGGAGCCGGTGGGGGCCGCCACCAGTACGCCCTTGCCCGCTTCGAGCGCCTGGCAGGCCTCTATCTGGAAGGGGTCGAGACCGAAGTCGTACATCTCGCGGAAGGAGGCGAGCGCGGTGGCCTGCTCGGCAGCGCGCCTGCGTGCTGCCGCATACCGCTCGGCCGGTGAGAGGTCCTCTGTCATCGTGCTTTCGAGCGTACCGGGCACCGCTGACAACACGACGATCATTATCCGGATCGGAACGATGGGTGAGGGGACGGTCACTCTGGGCCGCCGCATGGTGAGCGGGTGGCACGCGCCGACACGGCTCGGCCGAGGCGGCGGCCCGCACGGGCGGGCAGTCGTACCGACGGCTGTGGGCCCCACCGATTCCCTCGGTGGGGCCCACAGCCGTTGTCACGGTGTCACGAGCTGTGTTCGCCGGATCACGTCACGTCGTCGTAGCCGTTCACCCGGTCATGGTCCGGGCCGTCCGACTCCGGGAGGGCACGGGCCGCGGGCACCGGTTCGACCGCGCCGATCTCCTCGGGGGTGAGGTCCAGCTCGGAGGCCTCG
>NZ_JBIARC010000020.1:0-141704 GCF_042889625.1 Streptomyces sp. NPDC002573
TTTCCTCGGTGCTTTCCGGCCTTTCGGCCTTCCGGCGGTGTTGACTTTATCAGATCCTGTCGGGCTCTTTTCGAGCTCTTCGGGTCCTGATCCCCAGTCAACCAGGGTTGTCCTCCCGACCCTTGGGCCGTTCCGACGTGTCCAACCTTAGCGGATCTCTCCGGCGATTCCCAATCGCGTCGGATCGGAGTCGCCGTACCCAAATCGAATTGAATTCGGGCACGCCGAATTCCACCCGGTTGGGAGATCGTGCTGAGTGGTTGGTGCCGCTGCTGCGGCGGAGGTGCTGCCGCAGAACCGTTACGGCTCCGTGGCAACCCGAAGAACTTTACGGATCGAGGTGTGGACTGTCAAGCCTCCCCAGGGAGACGTGCCGGCAAACCTTCCGCCGCGTCAGTCCAGGTCGCTCAGACGGCCGCCCGCGTCCGGCTGGGCGTGCTCCACACGGCGCAGCAGACGGGTCAGCGCCTCACCGAGGACGTTGCGCTCCTCGGACGACAGGTCCTGGAGCAGGTCCTCCTCGAAGCCCGAGGCGAGGCGCATCGCTTCGAGCCACTTCTCGCGGCCCTCGGCGGTCAGCTCGACGATCACCCGGACCCGGTTGGCCTCGTCACGCTCCCGGGTGACCAGACCCTCCCCCACCATGCGGTCGATGCGGTGGGTCATCGCGGCCGGCGTCAGACCGAGCCGCTTGGCCAGGTCGCTCGGACCCATGCGATACGGGGCTCCGGCCAGCACGAGGGCCTTGAGGACCTCCCACTCCGCGTTGCTGATGCCGAGCGCGGCGGTCTGCCGGCCGTAGGCGACGTGCATCCGGCGGTTCAGCCGGGACAGCGCCGAGACGATCTTCTCGACCTGCGGGTCCAGGTCCCGGAACTCGCGCTGGTATGCGGCGATCTGTTCGTCGAGGGTCGGCTCGCTGACGCCGGGTGTGTCGCCCATGTCCGCAGTATCGCACGCACTTGCTTGGCGTTGAAGTCCTTCGGGGTGTACTGTTTAGCTTCGAACTTTAGTTTCTAAGTCTTCAGGGTTAACCGCTTCAGAGGTAAGACATCCGGTCCCCTCCCGAGCGGCCCTCTTCCTAGGGCAGGTGAACGTGACCAGGGCGATGGGCGCAGCGATGCGCCGGATTCATGTGGGCAACGCACTCAGCGCGTTCGGCCTCGGCTTCACCGTCCCGTATCTGTACGTCTATGTGGCGCAGGTGCGGGATCTCGGTGCCGCGACGGCGGGCGTCGTGCTCGCCGTCTTCGCCGTGGCCGCGCTCGTGGTGCTGCCGCTCGCCGGACGGGCCATCGTCCGGCGCGGCCCCCTTCCGGTGCTGCTCGCCGCCCTGGCCACCGCCGCCGTCGGATCGCTCAGCCTGGGGCTCGCGAAGAACGCGGTGACCGTGCTGCTGTCGGCAGCGGTGCTCGGTGCCGGTCAGGCCGTGATGCAGCCGGCGCTCGCCACGATGATCGTGGACTGCTCCACGACGCAGACCCGGTCGCGCGCCTTCGCCCTGCAGTTCTTTCTGCAGAACCTGGGGCTCGGTGTCGGCGGCCTGATCGGCGGCCATCTCGTCGACGCCTCCCGCGCCGGGTCCTTCACCCTGCTGTTCTCGATCGAGGCCGCGATCTTCGTGCTGCTCGTCGTCCTCATGTCGACGGTACGGGTGCCGCACGCGCCGCAGATCGAGGACGGGGCTCCGCAGAGCGACCGGGCGAGCTGGAAGCAGCTGCTGGGCAACCGGGCCATGGTGCAGCTGTGCGTGCTGGGCTTCGTGCTGTTCTTCGCCTGCTACGGCCAGTTCGAGTCGGGCCTGAGCGCGTTCGGCGTCGAGGCCGCCGGTATCTCGACGTCCACGCTGGGCACGGCGCTGGCCGCGAACACGGCGATGATCGTGGTCGCGCAGTTCGCGGTGCTGAAGTTCGTGGAGCGGCGCAGGCGGTCGCGGGTCATCGCAGCGGTGGGTCTCATCTGGGCCGTCGCCTGGGCCGTCGCCGGGTACGCCGGGCTGGGCCACGGCAGCAAGGCCATGGCGGCCGCCGCGTTCGTGTCGACGTACGCGTTGTTCGGTCTCGGTGAGGCGATGCTGTCCCCGACGCTCGCGCCGCTGGTGGCCGACCTCGCGCCCTCCGGGATGGCGGGCCAGTACAACTCGGCCTTCGCCCTGGTGAAGCAGCTGGCCCTCGCGGTCGGCCCGGCGGTGGGCGGCCCGCTGGCCGCGTCGCTGCCCGCGCCGTACGTCGTCACGTTCCTGCTGTTCTCACTGGGCATCACGGTCCTCGCGATCCGGCTCGGACGGCGGCTCACCCCCGCTCAGAACCAGCCTTCGCGCGCGCGGAGCCTGGTGGTGGCGCAGGGAGGCCCGTCGACGGAGCCCGCGTCGGCGCGCGCCTGAACGCACGCGCCGCTCACCCCTCGCACGGCAGCGCGAACTCGCACCACACCGCCTTCCCGCCACCGGGCGTGCGGCGCGACCCCCAGTTGGTCGCGATCGTCGCCACGATCGCGATGCCCCGCCCCGCCTCGTCCGCCGGTTCCGCCCGGCGGCGGCGGGGCAGCTGGTCGTCCCCGTCCGTCACCTCGATGATCAGCCGGCGGTCCGTGCGTCTGAGGCGCAGCCGCATCGGCGGCGTGCCGTGCTGCAGCGAGTTCGCGACCAGCTCGCTGGCCGCCAGCACCCCCAGGTCGTGCAGATCCGTCGGGAACCGCCAGCTGGTAAGGACGCCGGAGGCAAAGGCACGCGCACGGGGTGCCGCCTCCACCCCGCCGAGCAGTTCCAGGGCGGCGTTGCGGAAGAGTTCGCCGTCCGGGCCCGTGCGCGCGGGGTGCTGGAGGACGAGGACCGCGACGTCGTCGTCGTGGCCCGCGGTGACTCCGGCCGAGCGCAGCAGCCGGTCGCAGATCACCTGGGGCGTACCCGTCGCGCCCGCGAGGGCGCTCGCCAGGGCCGCGATGCCCTCGTCCAGATCGGCGTCCCTGCGTTCGACCAGGCCGTCGGTGTAGAGGACCGCGGTGGAGCCGGGTCCCAGCGGGACCGAGCCCGACGCATGCATCCAGCCACCGGTGCCGAGCGGCGGGCCGGTCGGCTCGTCGGCGCGCAGGACCTGGCCGTTCTCGTCGCGGACCAGGATCGGGAGGTGGCCCGCGGAGGCGTACACCAGCCGGCCCTCGTTCGGGTCGTGGACGGCGTAGACGCAGGTCGCGATCTGGTTGGCGTCGATCTCCATGGCGAGACCGTCGAGAAGCTGGAGGACCTCGTGGGGCGGCAGGTCGAGGCGCGCGTAGGCGCGGACGGCCGTACGGAGCTGGCCCATGACCGCGGCGGCCCTGACGCCCCGGCCCATCACGTCGCCGATGACGAGGGCCGTGCGGCCGCCGCCCAGGGTGATGACGTCGTACCAGTCGCCGCCGACCGCGGCCTCCGTGCCGCCGGGCTGGTAGGTGGCGGCGATGCGCAGGTCGTCGGGCTGCTCCAGCTCCTGGGGCAGCAGGGAGCGCTGAAGGGTCACCGCCGTACGGCGCTGCTCGCGTTCGCTGGCGCGCAGCCGCTCGGCGGCCTCGGCGTGGTCGGTGACGTCGGCGGCGAACACGAGCACGCCCCGGGAGATGTCGCCGGGTACGTCCACCGGTGTGCACGTGAACGTGTACGACCGGCCGCCGGGCGCCTTGCGGGACTTGACCGTGCGCGGCCTGGAGCTGCGCAGCACCTGGTCCAGGAGCGGGAGAAGGCCCAGTTCCTCCAGCTCGGGGAGTGCCTCGCGCGCGGGTTCGCCGGGCGGCCGGGGGCCGAAGGCCGCCGCGTAGGCGTCGTTGACGTACGCGACACGGTGGTCCGGGCCGTGCACCAAGGCGACGAGGGCCGGGATGCGGTCGAGGACCTCGCGCACCGGCAGCTCGTCGACTGCGGGCATGGCCGGCGCGTCCTCGGTGAGCCGCTCGACGCGGGCCGCGGGCACGGAGCCTTCCCCCCGCCGGTCCGGGGAGACCGTGTGCTCGATCCGCGCTGCGGCGCGGCGCTGCGTTCCGGGGAGCCGGGCGCTCCAGCGGGTGAAGTTCACCGATTCCTTGCCTCGTCGTTGTCGTAGCCGGCCGGCTCCGGATCCGGTCGGGTCCGGGGGCCTGCCCCCGGGGTGGCGCAGGGGGAAAGGTCTGCTGGGTTCGTCAGGGCGAGAACCGGCCCGCCCACGGTCGGGGACCAGTCTGTCGGACCGGGCCGACATCCGTCAGACGTCGGCCCTTTCGGTGGAGTTCCTGGATTCGGTCAGGACGACCCCTTCGGGTCCCTTGAAGGCTTTCCACCGGCCGCGAGTTCGAACTCCGCACGGGGATGTTCGAGTGAACCGAGGGAGACGATCTCCCTCTTGAAGAGTCCCGCGAGGGTCCACTCGGCCAGCACCCGGGCCTTGCGGTTGAAGGTGGGCACCCGGCTCAGGTGGTACGTGCGGTGCATGAACCACGCGGGGTAGCCCTTCAGCTTGCGCCCGTAGACATGTGCGACGCCCTTGTGCAGCCCCAGGGAGGCGACCGAGCCGACGTACTTGTGGGCGTACGTCTCCAGGGGCTGGTCGCGCAGTGAGCGCACGATGTTGTCGCCGAGGACCCTGGCCTGGCGCACCGCGTGCTGGGCGTTGGGGGCGGTCTCCTTGTCCGGCTCCTCCGCGGTGACGTCCGGGACGGCGGCCGCGTCCCCCGCGGCCCACGCGTGCGTGACGCCGTCCACGCTCAGCTCGGGGGTGCACTTCAGGCGCCCGCGGCCGTTCAGCGGCAGGTCCGTGGCCGCGAGGACCGGGTGGGGCTTCACCCCGGCGGTCCACACGACCGTACGGGTCGGGAAGCGTGCGCCGTCGGACAGGACGGCCACCCGGTCGACGCAGGACTCCAGACGGGTCTCGAGGCGTACGTCGATGTTGCGGCGGCGCAGCTCGGTGACCGTGTACCGGCCCATCTCCGCGCCGACCTCCGGGAGGATGCGGTCGGAGGCCTCCACGAGGATCCACTTCATGTCCTCGGGCACCACGTTGTGGTAGTAGCGCGTGGCGTAGCGGGCCATGTCCTCCAGCTCGCCGAGCGCCTCCACGCCGGCGAATCCGCCGCCGACGAAGACGAAGGTGAGGGCCGCGTCACGGATCGCGGGGTCCCGGGTGGAGGAGGCGATGTCCATCTGTTCGATGACGTGGTTGCGCAGGCCGATGGCCTCTTCGAGGGTTTTGAAACCGATGCCGTGGTCGGCGAGGCCGGGGATCGGGAGGGTGCGAGAGACGGAGCCCGGGGCGAGGACGAGTTCGTCGTAGGAGATCTGTTCGGTCCACCCGCTCTCCTCGGTGGCGAGTGTGCCGAGGGTGGCGGTCCGCTTGGCGTGGTCGATGGCGGTGACCTCGCCGACGACCACCCGGCAGCCGTCCAGGACCCGGCGCAGCGGGACGACCACATGGCGCGGCGAGATGGCGCCGGCGGCCGCCTCGGGCAGGAACGGCTGGTACGTCATGTAGGGATCGGGCGAGACCACCACGATCTCCGCCGCGCCTCCGGCGAGTTCCGCCTTCAGTTTCCGCTGCAGGCGCAGGGCCGTGTACAGGCCGACGTAGCCGCCGCCGACGATGAGGATGCGCACACACTTCGCGGGTTCGGTGGGCGTCGCCCGGTGGAATGCAGCCGTCACCATCCCATGACGCACCGGACGCGCGAGTTTGTCCACAGGCCCAGCAAATTGTGTGACCGGACGGCGGTACCGGCAGGGTTGGCCGAATTACCGGAGTGCGGGGAAAGACCGCAGGTCAGTGGGTGTGAGCCGGGTGGAACTAGGGGGCGCAATCGGGACGTAACCGCCCCGTACTCCGATCGGGGGGCGCTCCGTGCGGAACCTGCCCCTTCTGAATTGACCCCCTCTCAACTATGTTCGTGTGTCGACGGGGTGTAACGGGGATGGGCTCGACAGGCTCGCGACGGGCGGGCCCGGTCACGAACAGCGCTCGTTCCGTACGCTCCGGCTTCCAATGGCGGGGAGAGTCTCCGGGGGGAGACGTCATTACCGGGGGAACACTTATGCACATTCAGGACTCTCATTGGTCAGCCGCGTCCGCCGTCGCACCGGCGGGCCCGGTGGGCGCGGCGGGCAACGCACGCGAGGACAGCGCGCGTACGGCACCGCTGCGGGTGGACGCACAGCGCAACCTGGAACACGTACTGCGCGCGGCACGCGAGGTCTTCGGCGAGCTGGGTTACGGCGCGCCGATGGAGGACGTGGCGCGGCGCGCGCGGGTCGGCGTCGGCACGGTGTACCGGCGCTTCCCGAGCAAGGACGTGCTGGTGCGGCGGATAGCCGAGGAGGAGACCTCCCGGCTGACCGACCAGGCCAGGGCGGCGCTCGGCCAGGAGGACGAGCCGTGGTCGGCGCTGTCGCGCTTCCTGCGGACGTCGGTGGCGTCGGGCGCGGGGCGGCTGCTGCCGCCGCAGGTGCTGCGGGTCGGCGTCGCCGAGGAAGAGCCCGAGGGGGCCGGTACGGCGCCCGTGGGCGAGGCGCTGCTGCCGCAGCAGCGGTCCCTGCCGACAGCCGAGCTGCGGCTCGTCGGACAGCGGTCCGCGCCGGAGCCGGACGACGTGGGCACGGCGACGCTGCTGGAGGTCGTCGGACAACTCGTGGAGCGGGCGCGTGCGGCGGGTGAGCTGCGGCCGGACGTCACCGTCTCGGACGTCCTGCTGGTGATCGCCACGGCGGCGCCCTCGCTGCCGGACGCGGCACAGCAGGCGGCGGCCTCGGCCCGGCTGCTCGACATCCTTCTGGAGGGCCTGCGGTCCCGCCCGATGTGAGACAGGCGGGGTCCCGACTTCCGGACCCCTCCGACGCGGACACGACCGCCGTTCCCCGTTCCCGTGCGCGAGCGGGGGCCGGCGTGGCGTCCGGGCGCGGGCGATCCGCCGGTTCGTGAGGTGCTCGCGGTGCGGGCGGTGATACGGCGGGCCCGCAGGCGGTGAACGGCGGCGCTGAAAGATGCCGTGAGCCGTCGGCGTCGGGCCGTCACGCCCCCGCGCCGAGCGCCCGCCCCCGCGTCGAGATGCCGGCCGGTACGGCGCGCGCCCGAGCGGGGGTGCCCGTCCAGCAGGTGCCCCGGCGGGCGAGCAGACGGCGCAGCCACAGCTCCAGGGAGACCAGGTCCGCGAGGCCGTCCAGCGGGACGGGCGCGCCGTCGACCGCCGCGCGCACGGCCTTGCGGACGACCCGGGCCTCGACCAGGCCCGCCTCCGCCAGCAGGGGCGTGTCGAACAGGGCCATCAGGGAGTGCACGGCCACCCGGAGACCGGCGCGGGACGCGGCCGCCGAGGTCGCGTGCGACGGTGCGCCCCAGCCGGGCGGCAGCCCGCCGACGCCCGCGCCCTCCAGGACCGTGCGCAGGATCGCCGCCCGCGCCCCGGGCTGGACCCGCAGCGCCTCCGGCAGCGCCCGGCAGGCGCGGACGACCTGGTTGTCCAGGAACGGCGAGTGCAGCCGCTGGGAGCGGATCTCGGCGGCCTGTTCCAGCACCCGTACGTCCGCCGCGTGTCGTGCCAGCGCGGCACGCGCGCGGTGGTCGCCCGGGCGCTGCCCGGGACCGACTCCCGTCCGGCCTGCGGCTCCTTGCAGGCGAACCGATACTTCTGCCAGGGCCTCACCGGTCAGCCAGCGCGCCGCCGGTCCGGGTCTGGCCCAGGTGAGGGCGGCGAGCGAGGCGCCCACCGCGCCCCCGGGCTCGTCGAAGCGCCGCTGCATCAGACGGTCGCCGAGCGCGTCGACGCCGGTCCGGTACGGCGTGCGGGACAGTTTGCGCGCCGCGGCGTACACCCGGGCGGGGACCATCACCGAGCCGTCCGCCTTCGCCAGCGCGGCGACCGGTCGGACGAGATGGCGTCTTTTGCGGTCCATCAGCAGGTCCGCGAGGCGGGCCGGGTGGGCGTCGAGGACCTGGCGCGCGCCGTAGCCGGTGAAGTGGTCCGCGCTGCCCGCAGCCAGTCGCGCGCGGTGCCGGGACGCCGTCACCAGGGACGGGCCCGGCTCGTCCGTCAGCGGCCCCTCCAGCTCGGCGTAGGGCAGGACCTCCTCGCCGCCGGTGACCACCACGTGGTGCAGACGGGGATTGGCCGCCAGGGCGCCGGCCCGCTCCAGCTCGGCCTCGCGGCCCCGCACGGCGAGGTCGTTGAAGGTGACGGCGAGCAGGCGTTCGCCGGCCCCGGTGCCGTGCCCGAGGATCGTGCCGGGCATCCCGGGAAGACCGGCCGCGAGCAGGGCCAGCGTGCCGGAAGCCGGACCTCCGGAGAGGTCGGCGCCGATCCCGGGGACGGGCACCCCGCGCGCGGCGCGGCGCTCGGCCGGGCCCATTCCGGGGACGGGCCCGGGGTCGATCTCCACGCCCGGCACATGGCGGGGGGCCGACAGACGGGCGCGGACGGCGACGACGAGGGCGTCGCGCACCGCGTCCACGGCGTCGGCCGGGTCCGCCGGGGGCGCGGCGACCGCCAGGGAGGCGACCGGGTCGTAGCCGGCGATCTCGCGGGCACCCGCGCGCAGGATGAGCGCGTGCCCGGGCGGGATGCGCCGTACGCCGTCGTAGGGGGTCGAGTCGTGGACCGCGGCCGGTACGTCGGGGGCGGCGAGAAGGGCCGCCAGATGCCCGAAGTCCAGATTGGCCTCGATGAGGTCGGCGAGGGGGAGCGCGGCGGTCGCGTACGCGGTGCCGCCGGCCCAGGGGGTGTGGAAGACGGGCCGCGCGCCCGCGAGATCACCGCACACCGTGATCCGGCGCCCGGCCTGGACGACGGCGGTGTAGCTGCCGGACCAGGCGGTCAGATGGCGCAGGGCCCCGCCCCGGGCGGCGAGCAGCCCGACGCGCAGTTCCTCGTCGGAGGCCCCGCAGATACCGAGGACCGCGATGCGGGTCTGGGCGTCCGCCTTCACGACCCGCACCTCGTCGGGGCGCCAGTCGCCGACGGCCCACAGCGGATCCGGGTCGCCCCACAGCAGTTGGGCACCCACCGGGTGCAGGGTCTCGCCGTCGTATCCGGTGGCTCCGGCCGATCCCGGTCCGGCGGCTCCAGCGGCGGTGCTGCTCCATCCCACCAACCACCGCATCGACGCCTCCACAGGCTGTGGACAACCAGTGCACCGTACGAACGGCTCCCATGCTGCCACGAAGAATGCGCGCCGGAGGGCGTGCGCCGCGTCTTGCGCGCCCCTGAATGCGCCCTCGGGACCCCGGCGACCGGCCGGTGAACTCCCTTTCCGCCCAAGAACATCGACAAAATCCGGCGACGCGAATGCGCCCCCGGTACGCTCCCCGAAAACCCCGTTCGCGCCCTCAAGTGTGGTGGTCGGGGGCTTGATCACCCGCGAGAACCGCCGTCGGTTTTCGGCCAAATCGGCCGCAGACGGGCAGGCTTGCGCACGCTCCGTACAGGCCCGGCGCAACGCACAGTCCGGGAGGCGGAGTTCGCCTCCCGGACCGGTCCGCCGCCCGCGGGGATGGAGGCGGCGGTGTCCCCCAGCCCACTGGATCCAGTACAGCGGGCCGACCCACGCACGACCCATGGAACCCCGCCGCCCGTTGGCCGGAGAAGAGCGCACGGGCAGGCGCACAGCCACACACCAGGAGCACGCCGCAACACTCCGTACTGAGGTACGGACCACAATCCCGCCATCCGGATTTAAGCCCCTTAACGCTTGGGATGCGGCGAACTACGCTGGGTTTACGAATGCCGCGCGGTTATGCCATCGCCGCGGCAGCCGTCTGTGTCGAGGGGTGGCGCATGTCCAGGGAGCAACGCGGGCCGAACGAAAAGCTCGGCGCCGTTCTCGCCCTCGCGGGAATCAGCAACGCAGGACTCGCGCGGCGCGTCAACGACCTTGGCGCCCAACGCGGGTTGACTCTTCGCTACGACAAGACGTCGGTGGCGCGCTGGGTGTCGAAGGGCATGGTGCCGCAGGGCGCCGCGCCGCACCTCATCGCCGCGGCCATCGGCCAGAAGCTCGGCCGCCCCGTACCGCTCCACGAGATCGGTCTGGCGGACGCGGATCCCGCACCGGAAGTGGGCCTCGCCTTCCCCCGGGACGTAGGACAGGCGGTGAAGTCGGCGACGGAGCTGTACCGCCTCGACCTCGCCGGGCGCCGGGCCGGCAGCGGCGGCATCTGGCAGTCGCTGGCCGGATCGTTCGCAGTGAGCGCTTACGCGACCCCTGCTTCCCGCTGGCTGATAACCCCGGCCGACAGCTCGGTGGCCCGTGACCCCGGCTCCGGCGACGGGTCCGGATCACCGCTGAAGGTCGGCCACAGCGACGTCCAGAAGCTCCGGGAGGCCGCGGAGGACGCCAGGCGCTGGGACTCCAAGTACGGGGGAGGCGACTGGCGTTCTTCCATGGTGCCCGAGTGTCTCCGGGTGGAGGCGGCGCCGCTGCTGCTCGGGTCCTACTCGGACGAAGTGGGCCGCGCGCTGTTCGGGGCGAGCGCCGAACTGACGCGGCTGGCCGGCTGGATGGCCTTCGACACGGGACAGCAGGAGGCCGCCCAGCGCTACTACATCCAGGCGCTGCGCCTCGCGCGCGCGGCCGCCGACGTCCCCCTCGGGGGATACGTCCTGGCCTCCATGTCGCTCCAGGCGACCTACCGCGGCTTCGGCGACGAGGGCGTCGACCTCGCGCAGGCCGCCCTGGAGCGCAACCGCGGCCTGGCCACGGCCCGCACCATGAGCTTCTTCCGTCTCGTCGAGGCACGGGCGCACGCGCGCGCGGGTGACGCCCAGGCGGCCGGCGCCTCCCTGAAGGCCGCCGAGGGCTGGCTGGAACGCGCCCGCGACGGCGACAACGACCCGTCCTGGCTCGGCTTCTACTCCTACGACCGCTTCGCGGCCGACGCCGCCGAGTGCTACCGCGACCTCAAGGCCCCGCGCCAGGTCCGCCGCTTCACCGAGCAGGCCCTGTCCAAGCCCACCGAGGAGTTCGTGCGCTCCCACGGGCTGCGGCTGGTCGTCTCGGCGGTCGCCGAGCTGGAGTCGGGCAACCTGGACGCGGCCTGCGAGCAGGGCGTGCGGGCGGTCGAGGTCGCCGGGCGCATATCGTCGGCGCGCACCACCGAGTACGTACGGGACCTGCTGCACCGGCTGGAACCGTACGGGGACGAACCGCGTGTGGCGGAGCTGCGGGAGCGGGCTCGGCCTCTGCTGATGGCGCCCGCGTAGGGGCGCCGCTCGGGGCCGCGGGCGGGCGTGGGTGCCCGCGGGCTCGGGCGGTGGTCCGCCGGGGTCGGCCGGGCACGGATGCAGTTGTCCCGGCACGCCCCTTTTCGGGGGCCGACGCGGCCGTGTGACCTGCGCGGTCTTCGGTTCCTCCTGGGTTTGAGGGCATTGTCAGTGGCGCAGTGCACTATCGAAACCGGGAGGTGGAGCAGGTGCGGAAGATCGCGTACGACTGCGATGTGCTGGTGATCGGCGGCGGCATCGTCGGCCTGTCGACGGCGTATGCGATCACGCGTGCCGCCCCCGGCACCCGGGTGACGGTCCTGGAGAAGGAGGCGGGCCCGGCCCGCCATCAGACGGGGCGCAACAGCGGGGTCATCCACAGCGGGATCTACTACCGCCCCGGCTCCCTGAAAGCGCGGTACGCGGTCGAGGGCGCCGCCGAGATGGTCAAGTTCTGCGCGGAGTACGGCATCGCGCACTCCGTCACGGGAAAGCTGATCGTCGCCACGGAGCGCGAGGAGCTACCCCGCCTGCACGCACTCGTCCAGCGCGGCCGGGAGAACGGCATACCGGTGAGGGAACTGGGCCAGGCCCAGATCACGGAGTACGAGCCGGAGGTGCGCGGAGTCGCGGCCATCCACGTGGGCACGACCGGAATCTGCGACTTCGTGGCGGTCGCCCGGCAGCTGGGCGAGGCGTCCGGGGCGGAGATCCGGTACGAGGCCCGGGTCGTACGGATCGACCGGCGCCCGGCACTGGGCGTCGCCGTGCGCACGGCCGACGGGACGGTCCTGCGCGCACGCGCGCTGGTCAACTGCGCCGGGCTGCACTGCGACGAGGTGGCCCGGCTGACCGGGGACGAGCCGGGCATGCGGATCGTGCCGTTCCGGGGTGAGTACTACACGTTGGCCCGGCCCGAGCTGGTGCGGGGGCTGGTGTATCCGGTGCCGGATCCGGCGTTCCCGTTCCTCGGGGTGCATCTCACACGGGGCATCGACGGAGAGGTCCACATCGGACCGAACGCGGTCCCGGCGCTGGCCCGCGAAGGATACGGCTGGGGGGTCGTACGACCGCGGGAGGTCGGCGAGACGGTGGCCTGGCCGGGGTCCTGGCGGATAGCCCGGCGGCACTGGCGCTACGGGGCGGGCGAGCTGCGGCGGTCGGTGTCGAAGGGGGCGTTCACGCAGGCCGTACGCAGACTGCTGCCACAGGTGCGGGCGGACGATCTCGTCCGGGCTCCGGCGGGGGTCCGTGCGCAGGCCGTGCTGCGGGACGGGACGCTGGTGGACGACTTCCTGATCCGGGAGACGGCCCGGGCGGTGCATGTGCTGAACGCGCCGTCGCCCGCGGCCACCGCCTCGCTGCCGATCGGCCGGGAGGTCGCGCGCCGGGCCCTGGCGGTGCTGGACCGGGACTGAGCCGCCGCCCGCGTACCGGGGCGCGCGGCCGCGGCTCGCCCTTCGACGGACCGTGTCAGGCTCCCCCTCACCGGGCCCGGCGAGCTGTCGCCGCGTTCCCCCTAAAATTGATGCCACTGTGTCTGATTCTCTCAATTTCGCCCCCGAAGACCCCGAGGCCGCCCTCGGCGGTCGGCTTCAGCGCATCCCCGGAGCCGCCGCGGACCGCAGCCGGGCCAAGGGGGAGCCACGGTTCCCCGGCGGGCCGATGGCCGATCCCGCGGGGTCCCACTTCGAGCGGCGGATCCGGAGCTTCCAGCCGCGACGCAGCCGGGTGACCACCGGGCAGGCGGACGCCCTGCAGCGGCTGTGGCCCCTGTGGGGCCTGGACATCGACGGACAGCGGACCGTGGACCTGGCCGAGCTGTTCGGGAACACGCGGCCCGTGGTGCTGGAGATCGGCTTCGGCATGGGCGAGGCCACCGCGCGGATGGCCGCCGACGACCCGGACACCAACATCCTCGCCGTCGACGTGCACACCCCAGGCCAGGGCAATCTGCTGGCTCTCGCCGAGCGGAACAGGCTGACCAACCTCCGGGTCGCGAACGGCGACGCGATCATCCTGCTCCGCGAGATGCTCGCGCCCGACGCGCTCGACGGGCTGCGGGTCTACTTCCCCGACCCCTGGCCCAAGAAGCGCCACCACAAGCGGCGGCTGATCCAGCCCGAGTTCCTCACGCTCGCCGCCGCCCGCCTCAGCCCGGGCGCGCTGGTGCACTGCGCGACGGACTGGGAGCCGTACGCGGAGCAGATGCTCGAGGTGCTCACCGCGCACCCCGGTTTCGAGAACACCCGGCCCGAGGGCGGTTACGCGCCACGTCCCGCATTCCGTCCGCTGACCCGTTTCGAAGGTCAGGGGCTGGACAAGGGTCATGTCGTGAACGACCTGCTGTTCCGGCGCGTACAGCACCGGGACCAGTCCTCCGCCGGCGACTGAGCGCCCCGCGGGCCCGCCGGGCACCGTCGCGGGCGGCGCCCCTGTCTCGTTAGGGTCGATGCCGTGGCCATCTGTCCCCCGTATCCGACGCGTCCCGACGGCAACGCGGGCGAGGGCCGGCATCCGCACTGGTGGCAGCGTCGGTGGGTGCGCTACGGCGCGCCGGCCACGCTCCTGGCGCTCTCCGGCCTCGTCATCCTCGCCCTCGTGCGGCAGCAGACGGGCACCGAGGGGTTCCTGGTCGGACTGGGACTCGCGGTGCTGCCCGTGCCGCTGCTGGTCGCCGCGTTCCGCTGGCTGGACCGGGTGGAACCCGGGCCCTGGCGGAACATGATCTTCGCCTTCGCCTGGGGAGCCTGCGCGGCCGCGCTCATCGCGATCGTCGCGAACAGCTTCGCGACCCGGTGGATAGCCACCGCGACCGCCGACCCGCACAGCGCCGACACGCTCGGCGCGACCCTGATAGCGCCGATCGTCGAGGAGTCCGCGAAGGCGGCCGCCGTGCTGCTGGTCTTCCTCTTCCGCAGACGCGACTTCACCGGGATCGTGGACGGGGTGGTGATAGCCGGGGTCACCGCGACCGGCTTCGCCTTCACCGAGAACATCCTCTATCTGGGCACCGCCTTCGGCACGGACCAGCTCAGCGGCGGGCGGGGCCTCGCCTCCGTGACCGCCGCGACCTTCTTCGTCCGGGTGGTGATGGCGCCCTTCGCGCATCCGCTGTTCACCGTGCTCACCGGCATCGGGTTCGGTGTCGCGGCGATGTCGGCGGAGCGGCGGCGGGCACGCCGTGTCCTGCTGCCGCTGGCCGGGCTGCTGCTCGCCATGGGCATGCACTCGATGTGGAACGGATCCTCGTCGTTCGGCGAGTACGGGTTCTTCGCGGTGTACGCGTCCTTCATGGCGCCCGCGTTCGCCCTGCTGACCTGGCTGGTGATCTGGACACGGCAGCGGGAGCTGCGGACGGTGCGGGAGGAGCTGCCGGCGTACGCGGCCACCGGGTGGCTGGGGCCGACGGAACCGTTCGTGCTCGGCTCCATGCGGGCGCGACGGCTGGCCCGGCAGTACGCGCGGCAGCACTTCGGGAAGGCGGCGGCGCGCTCGGTCGCGGAGTACGAGGCGTACGCGACGTCACTGGCGTTCCTGCGGCACCGGGGGCGCCGCGGCCGGGCGGGAGCCGACTTCGTCGCTCGGGAGGGTGAGCTGCTCTCCGCGCTGTGGGCGCGGCGTGCGGTGGCACGGCCTGCGCTGGCGCACGCGGCGCGCACGACGGCGCCGATGCCGGTCTGGCCCGGCTACGGCTACGGACACGTCCCGTGGTACCCGGCGCCGCGATACGGACCGACGACGCCGTATCCCGCGTATCCCACGTATCCCGCCTCTCCCGCGTACAACCCCTATCAGCCGTAGAAACGCTGTCGGCCGTGGAGCCGCGGGCTGTCCCCGGGGGGACAGCCCTCACCGGATGCCGTGATTACGCGGACGCCTCGGTCAGCCTGGCCAGGTCCTTCTCCGTCAGGGTCAGGTCCGCCACCGCCAGCAACGCGGGCAGCTGCTCCACCGTGCGGGCGGAGGCGATCGGCGCCGCGACCGTCGGCTGGGCCGCGAGCCAGGCCAGGGCCACCGTCGGGATCTGCGCGTCCCGCTCCTGCGCGACCTCGTCGAGCGCCGCGAGCACCCGTCGGCCGCGCTCGGTCTCCAGGTGCTTGCCCGCGCCCTGCGCGCGCGCCGAGTCCACGGTCGTGCCCGGCCGGTACTTGCCGGTCAGGAAGCCGGAGGCGAGGGCGTAGTACGGGACGGCCGCCAGGCCCGCGCGGGCCGCGACGTCCTGCAGCGGGCCCTCGTAGGTGTCCCGCGAGACAAGGTTGTAGTGCGGCTGGAGCGCCACATAGCGGGCCAGGTTCTCGCGCTCGGAGAAGTCGAGGGACGCCTGCAGGCGCTCGGCGGAGATGTTGGAGGCGGCGACGGCGCGCACCTTGCCCGCCTTCACCAGGTCGTCGAGCGCGCCGATGATCTCCTCAACCGGCACCTCGGGCTGGTCGAAGTGCGTGTAGTAGAGGTCGATGTAGTCGGTGCCCAGGCGGCGCAGGGACGCGTCGGCCGCGGCCTTGATGTTGGCGGCGCCCAGCCCCTTGTACTCGGGGTGCTGGCTGACCTTGGTCGCGATGATCACGTCGGAGCGGTTGCCGCGCGCCGCGATCCACTTGCCGATGACGGTCTCGGACTCGCCGCCCTTGTTGCCGGGTGCCCACGCCGAGTAGACGTCGGCCGTGTCGACGAAGTTGCCGCCGGCCGCCGTGTAGGTGTCGAGCACGGCGAAGGACTGCGCCTCGTCGGCGGTCCAGCCGAAGACGTTGCCGCCGAGGGAGAGGGGGAAGACCTCGAGGTCCGAGGAGCCGAGCTTGCGAAGGGAAGTCATGCTCTACTTCAGCGCTCGATCCGGAAGATCTTATTCCGGTCGGAGCTGTTCCACACGGGTGAATTCCGGCCTGCTGAATCCGGGCCGGGAAGGGCGCACACATGCCTGACCGGCAGCCCTGACGTCGGGGGGATGTCGCCAGGACCGCCGGATTTCAGGAGGTGGCACGCGCCGGGGACAGGGGCGCGGGCCCGGATGTCAGGGGTTGAGGCCCTTGCTCTGCAGCCACGCCATCGGGTCGATCGCGCTGCCGCCGCCCGGGTGGACCTCCAGGTGCAGATGCGGCCCGGTGACGTTGCCGGTCGCACCCACGCGGCCGATGACGTCGCCCGTGGAGACCTTCTGGCCGACGCTGACACTGATCGACGACTGGTGGCAGAACCACAGCTCGGTGCCGTCGTCGAGGGTGAGGACCGTGCGGTAGCCGTACGAGCCCGCCCAGCCCGCCTGGGTGACGGTGCCGCTGTGGATGGCCTTGATGAGCGTGCCCGTGGGGGCGGCGAAGTCGAGGCCGGTGTGGTAGCCGGAGGACCACATGGCGCCGGCGTCACCGAAGCGCGAGGTCAGGGTGTACGAGGAGGTCGGCAGCGTGAACTGCTTGGCCAGTTCCGCCAGTCGGGCGGCCTCGGCCTTCTTCTTGACCTCCGCGGCCACCGCCTTCTCGGCGGTGTCCTGGGCCTTGGCCGCCGCTGCGGCGGCCTTCTTCGTGGCGGCGTCCTGGGCGGCCTGTGTGGCCGCCGCGGCGATCCGGTCCTGCTGGGACTCGGCCTGCTGCATGATCCGGCTGCGCAGCGCCTCGCCCGCGTCCTTGGTGCCCGCGGCGGCGTCGGTGGTGCTCACGCCGGCGTCGCTCAGGGCGGTGGCGGAGCCCTCGGGGGCGCTGGTGTCCTCGCCGATGAGCTCCTTGGCCGAGTGGGTGACCGAGGAGAGGTCGGGGAGGGATATGGACACCGGCGGCTTGCCGGTCTGCGCGGTGGCCATGCCACCCGCGCCGACCGCGGCCATCACGCCGACGCCGAGAACGGTGGAGCTGCGGGCGAGTCCGCCGCCGCGCTGCCTGGTGACGCGGTGCCGACCGCGAACGGGGCGGACGGAATCCTCAGTGGGATTCCACTCCTCCCAGGGGCCCTCGTCGGGGCGGGGCGCAAACCCGATGGTCTGCGTGCCGCCAGGGGCGAACGAGGTGCTCTCGGCAGGCCGGTTGGACGCCACGTGGGCGCACTCCTTTCCTTCCGTTTCGCCTACCGGGTTAGCTGACGGGTTCGGAGGGGAAGGTCTCCTACGCGCGTATACCAGCCGTTTTGACACGGCGATACCCGCTCGATTCACCCCAAGGTGGTGGTTCCCCGGCTCCCTTGCGGGATTCGGCACACGCGCACGGAGCCGCCTCTGGTGACGGCTGGGACGACCGCGCTGCGTTATCGAACGTTAATAGACGTCGGGCCTGGATTCCAAGCTGTTCGGACAGATCATTAACGCTCCTGGCCAGGACTTTAACGACACGATCAGCGTAAAACGGGCGAGTTGACCGCACCTCACCCGCACCAACTGTTCTGACGGTGCGTCAGTTGTTATCGGAAGAGGACCACCCACTCACGCACCGTGACAACGCCCGGACGTGCAGCGGCGTTTGGCCCTCGACGGGTTCAGCGGCGCTCGGACCGGCGCACGGCGAGCAGCGCCATGTCGTCCGTCGCCTGGCCGCCGGTGTGGCGGGCGACGTCCTCCGTCACGGCGGCGAGCACGGCGCCGGGGGTGGGCAGGACCCGCCCGGCGAGGCGGTCGGCCGGGTCGTAGAACTCGCCGCGCGCGTCCCGTGCCTCCGAGACGCCGTCCGTGAAGAAGAGCAGCGTCGAACCGGGCGGGAAGTCCCACTTCTCCGCGCCGTCGGACCCAGGGGCCAGATCGCCCATGCCGAGCGGCAGCGCCGGCTCGCGGGCCTCCAGTTCGCGCAGGGTGCCGTCCGGGAGCAGAAGCAGGGGGGCGGGGTGCCCCCGGTCGACGATCCGGACGACGCCCTCCTCCCCGTGCGGGATCTCCGCGAGGACCGCGGTGGTGAACTCCTCGTCGGCGTCCGGGCCGTCCCGGCGGATGCCCTCGCGCGACAGCGCCCGCTCCAGGCGCTGGGCGACGGCCTCCAGCGTGGCCTCCTGCTCGGCCGCCTCCCGGAAGGCGCCGATCACCACGGCGACCGCGGCCACGGCACCCGTCCCCTTGCCCCGCACGTCCCCGACCACGAGCCGTACACCGTGCGGTGAGTCCTGGACGGCGTACAGGTCGCCGCCGATGTAGGCGTCGGCCTGCGCCGCCTCGTACCGGGCGGCGATCCGTAGCCCCCCGATCCGCGCGGGGGGTTCGGGCAGCACGGCGCGCTGGGCGGCCTCGGCGATCCGGCGGGCGGAGGCGAGGCGGGCGTCGTTGCGGCGTACGAGCACATTGATCAGCACGGCGGGCACGGCGGCCGCGGCGGTGGTGACCGCCTCGGTGGCCGCGCCGGACGCCCCGAGCCCGAGATGCACGGCCAGCACGGCGGCGAGGGCCGCGGTACCGGTGACGACGGTGCCGCGCAGCGAGTGCAGGGGCGCGGCGACGAGCGGCGCGGCGGTGAAGAGGGGGACGGACGGGAAGACGGACGGGGTCAGCCGGCCGCAGCAGACGCCGAGGCCGATGAGCAGCGCGGGCAGGGCCCGCAGGAACGCCCGCGCGTACGAACTCCGCCGGCTCTCCGCCGGGCCGGGCTCCGGGGGACGGACGTGCCCGGGGCCGGTGCCCGGCGGGCGGGATTCCGTCGTCCCCGCGTCGTCGGGCCCGGTGCCCGGCGAGCGGGCGTCCTCGGACCGGACGTGGAGTCGGCTGTCGGACTGATCGTGGGGTCGGCCGTCGGGTCGGCCCTCGGATCGGGCGTCGGGTCGGCCGTCGCGCCGGTCGTCGCGCCGGTCGTGGGATCGCCCGTCGGCCCGATCGTCGGGCGGTTCGCTGTCCTTCGGGGAAGGATGCACGGCCGGGCCGCTGCTGGTGCGGTCGTAAGGGATGCCGCTCCCCTCGTACGGAGTTCCGGGTCCTGACCCGCTGCCCTGCTCGTCGCACGGCGCATCGATCCGCCACGCGCCTCCTTGCTGAACCACCCGTCCAGGCTTCACGCAGGACGGGCGAGGGGCGACCGCTGTGGGCCGACCGGCGTACACACCCTGTGGACGGGGATAGGAGAGACCCCGGCCGGGAAGGGGGAGAAGTGGGTGAAGAGAACAGAAAAAACCGAGGGCCGGAACCCTTTCGGATTCCGGCCCTCGGCCTTCAGTAGCGGGGACAGGATTTGAACCTGCGACCTCTGGGTTATGAGCCCAGCGAGCTACCGAGCTGCTCCACCCCGCGTCGGTGATTCCAGTGTACGCCATGCGCAGGACACGAAGCACACAGGTTTACGTCCGCGGGGCTTCACCACCGTTCTCCGGCCGTCAGCGGCCTTCGTCCGGGGACAGCAGATGGGCGTTCGGGGCCTTGGCCCGCTCCTCGTACTCGGGCAGTACCACCACATCCACCCCCTGCGACGTCAGCAGCCCGTTGCCGTCCGCCGCCGCCACGAACGTGTCCGGTTCACGCCAGGACGTGACCACCCGCCGCACCCCGGCGTCGAGGATCAGCCGGGCGCACGGCGCGGGCCGGGAGGCGCGGCGGGCGCACGGCTCCAGGCTGCTGTAGACCGTCGCGGTGGCCAGTCGCGGATCCGCCGGGTCCAGCTTCGCCAGGGCCGCCTCCTCCGCGTGCACCACCGGGTCCCCGCCCTCCCGGGAGTGCCCCCGGGCCAGCTCCGTGCCGTCGGCCGCGACGATCACCGCACCCACGCTGAAGGCCGTCCGGGAGGGCGGGCACTGCGCCGCCAGCTCGCACGCGGTCTCCAGCCAGCGCCGGTCGGCGGCGGAGGCCGACCTGCCGGTGCCGGGCGCGGTGGGCGCGTAGCGCATCAGCACGACGTCCCCGACCGGCCGCGTCTCCAGCAGCCGCATCCGTCCGGGCGGGTACGCCCCCGGCCCGAACATCCGCGGCGCGTCGGGCTGCCCCACGACCAGGGGCGCGAGGACGAGTTGCAGCTCGTCCGCGAGGCCCTGCCGCAGCAGCTGGGTGTGCACCTGCCCGCCGCCCTCGACCATCAGCCGGCCCACGCCCTTGACGTCACCGAGGTGAGCGAGCACGGCGCGCCACTCCACGTCGGGGCCGAGCGCGACCACGTCCACGTCCGCCGGCAGCAGCCCGCTCAGCCGCTCCGCGCCCTTGTCCGTGGTGTAGAGCGCCTTCGCGCCCCCCGTGTGCCAGAAGAGGGCGTCCGGGTCGAGATCACCGGACGCGCTGACCGCGACCTTCAGCGGGTACTCCGGCCGCCCGGCGCGGACCCGGGCCGCGCGCCGCTCCTCGGAGTAGACCAGCAGCCGCGGGTTGTCGGTGCGCAGCGTGCCCGCGCCGACGAGGATCGCATCGCTGCCCGCCCGCACCTCGTCGACCCGGTCGAAGTCCTCCGGTCCGGACAGCAGGAGCCGCTCGGGGCCGGTGTCGTCCAGGAAGCCGTCGAGGGAGACGGCGGCGGACAACAGGACGTAGGGCTGGGCCATGGGGGTGCACTCCAGGGGTCGAAGGGCGACGGACGAGGGCGGAGCAGGAGCCGGGGGGCCAGGGAGGTCCGGGTCAGGCCCCGGCCGCGTGGCCAGGATGCGCCGGGGCGGGGCCGGAGGTCCAGATCCGCCTGGAACTCTGGATCTTGTTTCAACTTTTGAACAATAACTACACTGGAGCCATGACGACCCGCTGGCTCACCCCCGAGGAACTGCGCGCCTGGCGCGCGTACCTCGCCGCGTCATGGCTCCTGGAGGACGTGATCGACCGGCGGCTCCAGCAGGACGCCGGCATGCCGCATCTGTACTACTCCGTCCTCGCCAACCTCTCCGACGCGCCGGGCCACCAGATGCGGATGACCGATCTCGCGGAGACGTTGAAGATCACGCGGAGTCGGCTGACCTACGTCGTCACCCGTCTGGAGAAGGACGGCACGGTCCGCCGGGAGGGCTGTCCCACCGACCGGCGCGGCAGTATCGCGGTCCTCACGGACGCGGGCACGGCGCTCCTGGAGCGCTCGGCTCCGGGCCATGTCGAGACGGTCCGCGCCGCCGTCTTCGACCACCTCACGCCCGAGCAGGTGGCCCAGCTGGAAGCGATCTCCACCCGGATCACGGAGGCGCTCCAGGGCGGCGAGGAGCGGCCCGCGTGCGACGGACTGCCGTGGCGCCGGCGCTCGTCCGGCGCGGCGGAGTGATCCGGGCGACCGGAACATGCCCCCCAAAATTGCTTGAAGTTTAAAGCGAGCGCGCGTTAGAGTCTCCGACCGAGGTTGTGCTTCAAATCTGAAGCATGGGGCGCATCCTCCGTACCCGCAACCGCCGGCCCGGAGAAGGACGACAGCCATGCGCGACTCGCACGACGACGCCACCGCATCCAGTGACAGCAGCGAACCGACCCGTCTCCCCGCCGATCTCCCCACGACCGCCGATGTCCCCGCGGCCACGGTCCGCACCCGTGTGACGGTCCCGCTCCGCTTCGGCGACGGCTACACGGTCACCGCCGACCTGGTCACCTTCCACGGCCTCGTCGACGGCCAGGAGCATGTCGCCGTGGTCCTGGGCGAGCCCGCCGCCGACCGCGCGCCGCTGGTGCGGCTGCACTCCGAGTGCCTGACCGGCGACGTCTTCGGCTCGGCCCGCTGCGACTGCGGACCCCAGCTGCGCGAGGCGGTGGAGCGCATCGCCGACCGGGGCGGCGTCCTGCTGTACCTCCGTCAGGAAGGCCGTGGCATCGGCCTCTACAACAAGCTCGACGCCTACGCCCTCCAGGACCAGGGCCTGGACACCTACGAGGCGAACGCCGCGCTCGGCCTGCCGGAGGACGCCCGCGACTACACGACCGCCGCGCAGATGCTGCGCGCCCTCGGCGTCGACACCCTGGACCTGCTGTCCAACAACCCCGACAAGGCCGCCCAGCTGCGCGGCCTGGGCCTGACTGTCACCCACCACGTCCCCACGGGCGTCTTCACCACCGCGCAGAACGTCCGCTACCTGCGCGCGAAGGTCATCCACACCCAGCACACCCTGCCCCTCACGGAACTGACGGCGGGCTGACCCACACGCCCCGGACAGGGTCCGCGGCCTTCGGGGCAGCCGTCCCGGCCGGGCGGTTCCGGACACTTGTGTCGATGTCCGGAACCCAGTGCGTCAAGGCTTCGTCAAGGTGACGCGGGAGAGCGTCAGGGCCCCGCTAACGGGACTCGCCGACCCCGGCGCGCGGCGCTTTGCTGGATGAGCCGGTTTCCGCCGACACCGCCCCCGGCCCCCGTGCCCCGCAGCGGCACGCAGCGGCCGGGCGGTCCCCTCCCGTCGTCGTCAACTGCTGCATGACATCTGGGGACCGGGCCACGACGAGAACCTGAACCACCTGCGGATCTATATCGCGTCCCTGCGCCGCAAACTCGAACCCGACCCGGCGCACCCCCGCCACCTCATCACCGAGCCCCGCATGGGCTACCGCTTCGAACCCGGTGGAGGCACGGCCCGGTGAGCACGGGAGACATGGTCGTCGTGGCGGTGTTCGCCGCGTGCGGCGGCGGCGTTCTGGCGCTCGCCGGCATCGCCGGTCTGCGCCAGAGCCGCAGGATCGAACGGACCGGCACCAAGGCCTGGGCACTGGTGAAGCGCAGCCCGGGGGCTCGTGACGACGAGCCCTCACCGCCGCGCCCGCTGCTCCAGTTCACCACGGAGGACGGCCGCGTGGTGGAGATCGTCAGCCCCGTACCGGCGACGCGACGGCGCCCGTTGCGCGACGGCGGCACCTTGCTGATCACCTACGACCCGGCCGACCCGGCCACCGTCGTCGTCCACAACCGGGAACGGCGCCTGCTGGACTACGGATTCATCGCCGCCGGAGCGCTCGTGGCACTGCTGGCACTGCTGCTGGCCGGCCTCGTGGCCCGGTAGCAGCCGCCGGGCACGAGGCCCGGGAACGACGCGGCGCCCGGGCCGACCGAAGCCGACCCGGGCGCCGCGTAGCAGGTCAGAGGGGGTAGACCCCTCTCCCGCAGTTGTAGGCCCTGTGGGACTCGAACCCACAACCAATGGATTAAAAGTCCTGGCCAAGGCTTGCCAGGTGTTCCCGGACGCTGCTTCGACGTCCGGTAACACCTGGTCAGGGCACATCCGGAATGATCGCCAGTCTGTCCCATGTCGGCTCGTGCCGCACCGTCCGCTCACGCATCGCTCACGCAAAAGGGCCCGCTGACCAGTACGTTCAGTACCGATGTGAGCGCTGCTGCAGCGGCGACCACGGCCACCAGGTGAAGCCCCTCTCGATCGGCTACCGGAACCGTGCCTCGAAGCCAAAGCCCCGTCCGTCGCATCGATGGACGGAGCCTTCGGCCTGCACGTGGCCACAGTCGAGAGCCGACCTGCGCCAGCATCTGCCCTGATTTACGACCGATCAGGGCAGCTACCGCCAGCCGTCAAGGGAGATCTCCGGACCACCCGTGAGATATCGGCGGAGGGCGCTCGCCGTGGTTTCTACGAACGCCTCCGGGATAGCCTCAGCGCTGACCCAGCAGACCTGGGTGTGCTTGCTCGGTTCTCGGTTCTCGGGCTCGCCCGTCCATTCGTGGGCGGCGAAGACGACGGTGAGGAAGCCATTGGGGGCTTCGACACCCCAGGCACCGTGGATGATGTGGGCGACCTTCAGGGAGTGCGGCTTCACGGTTAGGCCGGTTTCCTCGTACAGCTCGCGTACGGCGGTCTCTGTGATGGGCTCGCCGGGTTCGCTTTTGCCGACGGGGAGGTCCCACATGCCCTGTGCGAACTTGGCGTTCTGGCTGCGTTGGAGGAGGACGACGCGGTTGGTGGCCTTGTCGTGGACGATGACTGCGGCAACGAGGAGGGTCATGGATTCGACCGCTCTCACCTCGTCCTCTCGTATGTCGCGTCCACGTACTCCTTCACCGGGCCCGCAAGTTCCTTGTAGAACGGCGTGCGGTCGGCAGCCTGGAGAACCCGGGCGCAGATGGTCAGTTCTGCCACGCGTGCGGCTGGGGTGTCGAGGATGTGGCCGAGGGTCTGGCGGACACGGGCGGCCGTGGCGGGGGTGTGGAGGGAGTAGAGGTAGAACTGGGCGGCGTCGAAGCCGACCGGGGCTTGTCCCCAGCCTTCCCAGTCCAGGATGGTGAGGTCGGGACCGGCGAGGTTTGACCAGTGGAAATCGCCATGGGCTGTGGACCACTCGATCTGACCGATATCGCAGCCTGTGTATTCGGGGATGGCCCGGCGGATGTACTCCTCGCGTACGGCGATGCGTTCGGTGGGGACTTCGGCAAGGCAGTCGAGTGCGGTCCGCAGCTTCGTCCACCATGTCTTGGGGAGGGCCGGGTCGTGTTCGAGGACCGGTGAGCGGGAGATGACGGTGGCGTCCGTGTGCTGATACAGCTCGGCTCGGTACGCCCAGCCGGCGGCCTGCCAGTCGTGGACGTCGTGGAGGACAGGGCGGGGGATCGCGGGAGGAAGCAGTTCCTGGGCGGTCTTCGGGCCGTCCCAGAGTTTCCCGTGCGCCTTGTCGGGGTGCTCCGCGACGACGCGGAGCCAGCCGGTGCCTTGCGCGCTGGTCACGGCGCCGGAGAGGGTCCGGCCGGCGTAGCCCCAGATGGGTTCCTCGGCGAGGTCGGTCAAGGCGAGAGCGGTGCACGCAGAGATCCTGGCGTTACGCATGCGCTGGGCGGTGGCGTCGTCAGGCGCCGAGAACATCGATCACCTCGTGCAGGGTCTTGTCCGGGAGCGGAGGTAAAGCAAGGACGCGCTGGGCGGCCTCCCAGTGTTGCGCGTTCCCGGACCCCAGGAGGACGTGATTCACCCCTGGGGTGTACGCGGTGACACGCAGGGCGGCCTCGGCCGGGGTGGTGCCTGGGTCGATGAGTTGGGCGAGTTCGTCCGTGACCATGGTGGGGAGTTCTCCGCCATGCAGGGGGGCGGAAATGAACGTGTCCAGGCCGGCTGCGGTTGCCTCAGCCAGGGGGCCGGTGCCCTCCAGGGCCTGGGCGACCGGTTTGAGCATGACCAGTGAGACGGGGAGCTGGATGGCGGACAGATGATGGCCGCGGCCTCCGCAGTGGGTGGCGATTTTGAGGAGGTCGGCGACGCTGAACGCGCCGTCGAAGCGGGTCCAGGTGGCGACGCCGTAGCCTCCGATCCGTCCGGCGCGGGCCTCGGCTTCGAGGGCGGTGAAGGCGCTGGTGATGGCGTCGTGAGGGCGGTCGGCTTGTTCGGGGTTGTGGACGAAGACGATGTCCGGCACGCGGCCCAGCTCGGCGCGGTTGTGGTGGCTCTGCCAGGCGACGTAGCGGTGTGTGAGGCAGTGGCCGGAAGCGGCTTCGGCCGGTGTGACGACGCCCGCGTCGCTGGCGGCTGCCGCAATGTCGGGGGTGAAGAATCCGACCTTCGTCGACACACGCAGGTCCCGGTTCCCGGCGAGCACCGGCTGAAGCTCGGCCTGGGCACGGCCGTGGTGGTAGTTGGGGGCGGTGTCGATCCAGGATGCCCCGCAGGCGACCGCGGCGACGGCCGCCTGCGGGATGTCCCGGCACCGGTACGTTCCCAGTGCGAGGTCGGGGCTCACGGCTCGCTCACCACCGCGACGTTTGCGTGGACCAGTTCCGTCACGAGCCCGGCGACTTGTCCGACCGTGAGGCCGCTCGTTTCCGCGAGGTGTCCCAGCGGCGCCGAGGCGCCGTCGAGGAGCGGGGACAGCACAGCGCGTACGGGCGGGGCGAACGTCCACTCTTCGCCGCCGGCGAGGAGCACGACCTGGTCCTGATGGTTGTCGGTGAGCTGGGCTCGGGCTGTGGTGAGCCGGACATGCAGGTCGTCGCGCGCCGGTACGGCGTCGAGGAAGGGCAGTGACGGCATGGGGCGGCCCGGTTCTATGCCGTCCCTGGCGGTGAGGAAGTCTGCGATCGCACCGTCGTGGAGGGCGTCCGTGACTTCCTTGCGGAGGAGTTCGAGGTAGGCGGCCTGTTCCTGCGGCGGGGCGAAGACGGGCAGGTGCGCGCGTACGGTTTCCGAGGTCCGCAGCCGGTCCGAGAGCCAGCCCAGCAGATCTGCGCCGGTCGTGGTCTGGAGTCCGCACGTCAGGTGCAGGGATCGGCCCTCGGTGGCCGCCACCGCGTGCCACCAGCCCCGGGGCAGGTAGAGCATGTCGCCGGCGCGCAGGATGATCTCCTCGATGGGCTCGTCTGCCGGAGGCTGTGGGGCTTCGATGTCACGGTGGAGGGGGTTGGTCCGGGTCAGCCCGTACAGGCGCCACCGCTTGGCTCCTTCGAGTTGGACCACGATGACGTCGTGATCGTCCCAGTGGGTTCCGAAGCCCTCCGTCGCGGTCCAGGAGGCGTACACGTTGATCTGAACGCGGCCCCGGAAGACCGCTTCGAGGGCCTGTGCCAGGCATTCGGCGGGCTGGTGGAGTTCATCCACGGCGTCCAGGACCAGTGAGGCACCGTCGAGGAGCTGGCCGTGCAGCCGCGAGGGCTGGATGCGCTGCCACACCACGTTCCTGCGGGTGGTGACGGCGGTGGCGTAGCGCTGCCACGGGATGAGTTCCCCGTCGCGGTGAAGGCGGAGGCGAGGCGGTTCAAGGCGGCCCCGGCCGATGACGGTGTTGAGGTCGCCCCATGTCAGGACGGAGGAGAAGTCGGCGACGCTGCGCCAGATGCGGTAGGTGCGGCCGAAGGCCCCGGTGGGGAAGTCCCCACCGAGGCGTTCGACCACCTTCGAGAAGGCGGGCACTTCTGTCGGCTCCGCTCAGTCGTTGGTGTCGGAGACGCCGGTCGAGCCGCCGTCGGACGGCTGCTCCGCACGGGAGCGGGCGGCGGCGATGGACTTCCGGGAGACGATCAGCCCGTCCTCGGCGGGCTCCATGACGACGTTCTCGGGCATCGTGCACTCCTGTTTCTCTCGGCTTCCTCCCGCTCAGTCAGAGCGAGAGGTCTTGAGCAGATCCGCCGTGTCGGTTGCAGCCAGCGGATCTGGAGCGGCGCCCGCCCACCTGGGGGAGACGAGGGGACGCCGTACCGCCCGGGGCTGTCCTTCGGTACACCGGGCGGAGTCTGTGGGTGCTACAGAGAGGCCCGCAGGCCCTCCAGGACGAGCGAGAGCAGCGCCGTGTCCGGCCGGGTGGCCTCGACGGCGGCTCGCCCGTCGGCGTGCCACTGCGCGAGTCGTTCGTGCCACGCGGCCTCGGCGCGCATGACTTCGGTACGGATATCTGCCAGCGCCAGATCGGCTTCCGTGCGCAGCCGCACGAGGTCGGCGGGTGTCAGGCGCAGGGTGCGGACGGTGATCCCGCCCTGCGTGCGCCGGGGTAGAGCCAGCTCCACGCATCGCTCCGGATCGGCGACGCCCGCCAGCTCGTCTTCTGGCAGCAGTCGCAAGGTCAGCATGGCGGGACCGCCAGCTCCGCCCAGACGGTTTTGCCCCAGCGCTTTCGGTCATAGCCCCAGCGGTGTGACAGCGCGTCGATCAGTACGAGGCCACGCCCGGTTTCATCGCCGCCGGCGGCCGGACCCATTTTCGGCAGGGCGTGGGATTTGTCGGTGACGCCGATCCGCACGAGATCGTTCGTGACGCGTCGGACGGACACCCGAATCAGACGGCACGGGGTGTGGCGGACTGCGTTGCCCACCAGCTCGGAGACGATCAGTGTGCCCGCATCGGCCATCTCGCCTATGCCCCAGGTGTTCAGCGCGGCCGAGACGAGCCGCCGGGCACGGCGGGCCATCTCGGGCGCGCAGGGGAGGGTTTCGGTGTAACCGGCCGGTCCGACTGTGGTGGGTCTGGTCATGACGCTCACGGGGTCGTCTCCTCGGGGCTGGACGTCCCACCCGCAACAGGGGGTGCGAGCGGGACTCTCCTCCACTGCCGCCGAGGGGAGCCTGGCCTGCCCGGCGACGTCAACGACCGTACGGAGAGCCGGAGTTTTGCCTCAACGAAATTGCGGGGAATTGCGCAATGTCATCCGAGGGAGTCGATCGCCGCGTTGATCAGAGCGCGGGCGGCGTTGCCGTGGACAGCCATCTTCGTCAGCTCACCGAACGCCTTGCGATAGTCGGCAAGTTCGCGCGGTTGCACCACGTTGACCTCGGCCGTGAGGGTTTCCACGACGCTGCGTGTGCCGTCATGGAGGTAGAACGCCTCCAGCGGCCACATGGTCCTCTGCACGGTGAAGGGGATGACGCCCAGGGAGACGGAAGGGAGCGGCATCACGGCCAGGAGATGCCTCAGCTGTCCGGCCATCGTCTCGGCGTCGCCCACGCGGTAGCGCAGGACGCACTCCTCCATGAGCACGATGAACCGGTGTCCGCCCTCGTACAGGAACCGGCTCCGGGCGACGCGGGCCGCGACGGCCTCCGAGACGTCGTTGGGGGTTCCCTGGAAGTCGGTGATGGCTTCCATCAGGGCTGTGGCGTACGCGGGGGTCTGGAAGAAGCCGGGTACGACGTTGGAGACGTACGCGCGTGTGACGCCGGTCTGCGCGTAGAGGCCGTAGAAGTGCTCCTGGGTCTTGCGCATGCCCATCCGGTGGCTCCTGCGCCACTCCACGTACATCGAGTCGACGGCGCGGGCCGTGGCGATCAGGTCGTCGGCCTGGTCAGCGGCGCCACAGGCAGCGCACCAGGCGCGGATGTCCACGTCGGTGGGCTGTACCTCGGCTTTTTGGATGCGGGTGGTTTTCGCGGGGTGCCAGCCGCACCGGGCGGAGAGTTCCTTCCCGGTGAGGCCGGCGTCCTTGCGAAGGTGCGTCAGGCGCACGGCGAGCGCTTCACGGGCGGCCTGAGCGCTGGACGAGGGAGAGGCGGGCATGGGCCGGAGCGGGGGTCAGACGGCGTACTTCTCGTGGTCGACGGCACGCTCCCACACGGCCTCGAAAGCGTCGGAGCACAGCTTGACCACGGCGGGGTCCTCGCTGAATTCCTTGGGTGGATCGGCCCAATCGCCGTCCCCGGTGAAGATGTTGAACTGCACCAGGCGGTCGTCGAACAGCCAGAAGTCGGCTCCCGGCAGGGCGATGTCCACGGCCCGACGGCGGGGCAGCCAGCGCACCAGTTCACCCGCCTCGACGTTCAGCGGGGTGGCGGCGTGTTCCCAGCGGATGTAGTCCGTCACGGGCTCGGAGACGATCCTGGCTCGACGCATCACCACGCCACGGCCGACGGCCTCCCGCACCATGCCCAGCCAGCCAGGCCACCACCGCGCCGTCGGATCGAGATCGACGTGGCCGGTGCGCTTGAACTCCTCGAACTCCTGTGCCTCGTCACCGACGCCGTACGCGTCGCGCATCTCCAGATGCACCGCGCTGCGGCGGGTACCGGCCAGCAGCTCAGTGAAGCTCGGCACGCCGCTCTGCGACATCGCACGCCTCCCTCAGAATCGGCACCATGCGGGCCGGAATGCGGATCACCGTCTCGTGGGCGGGGATCCCCACCGCGTGACCGGCGACCCACTCCGTACCGCTGACCAGTGCCTCCAGCGCTTCCTCGGCCTTGACGCCCTGGAGGACCAGGTCAGCCGTCTCCTCTTCCACCCACACCGTCGGCGACCCCTCGCCCCCGGTGTTGGGGTCGATCCCGATGAACTGTAGGTCCACGATGCCCTCCCAGATCAAGTCGGTTGCGCGTTCTTGCGTGCGACGCTTCCGAAGGGGGCGAGGGTCGTCAAGGGCCCGGGGTCGGTTCGGTGTGACGTTGGCTTGAACGCACCAACTCTCAGTCGCAGAGGCGCGGGTCGCACGGCGAAACCGCACGCCGCCTACCGGCGCTTTCGATGCTGCTGTTCGGCGAGGGTCACCACCACCACCGAGAGCTGGGGGCTCCCATTCTGCTGAGTGGGCGTCGAAGCTGCGATGGTCGAGCGCCGACGGGCGGCTTCGGCACGGCGGTTGGGAGCCGGGTTTCGGCCGGTGTGCTGGATGCGGGTGATCAGGACGCGGGCGGGCTGGCGGGCGGAGGTCAGCTCGCGTTGGGCGGCGGCCTGCTTGAGGAGCTGGTGGGGTTGGTGACCACGGGCTTCGGCGTCGGCGAGGACGGTGGCGAGCGCGGGCCAGGCCGGGTCGGCGAGGATTCGTTCGGCGTGGTGGGGGATGGCTGCCCGTACGTCGTTCACAAGAACATGGCGGGCTTCCTCCCTGGGCGGTCGGGCTGCGAGATCGGTGAGCATCGGGGCGACGGCGCGATCTGCGGCTATCTGGAGGTGCTGGACGGCCTGGCGGGCAGCGTCGGCCTGGTGGGCGTGGTTCTTCGCTTCGTGCCAGCGCCGGGCGACGATGGTGGCCCAGACGAGAGCCGCGAGCAGGGCGGCCAGCGCGCTGCCGTCGGGGCCGGTGGCGGTGTGGACGATGTCGCGTGCCGCGCTGCGCAGGGCGTGGGCGGCGCGGTCTTCGGCGCGGATCTGGGAGCGCTGGGCTCGGGCGAACGCCTTGGAGGCGGCCTGGAGTTCGCCGCGCAGGTTGTCGGGGGCCTTCTGGGCGGTGGCTTCGAGCAGCTCGCCGAGGGCTGCGATGTGGGCCTGGGCGTGAGTGTCGTCGGCGAGGCCGGTGTGGAGGGTGTCGAGGGCGTCGGTGGCCTGCTGCCAGGGGGTGCTGGGGTGGTTGCGGCGGGCGGTGGGGTGTTCTTCGGGCCGGCCGGATTCGAGGCGGGCCTTGATCTTGGGCAGGGAGAGGTCGGGGGAGATTTTGCTTCCGGGGTGGTAGATCTGCTCGCCGGCCTCGTTGACGTCGCCGGGGCGGCCGGCGGCGCAGCCGAGGAGGTCTCCTGACGGGCCGCGCCGGGCCTTGACCTCGATGCCGCCAGCTTCAAGGTAGGCGATGAGTTCCTCGGCGTTGGTCACGTGGGGGATGGCGGCGCGGATGCGGTCCTGGAGCCACTCGGGGCTGGTCTGTTCCCAGCCGAGGCGTTCGGCCTTGTGCATCTCGCCCTGGGCGGGCCGGCGGGCGCCGGTGCGGTCACCCTTCTTCAGCTGGCGGAGCCCGTAGTCCTTCTCGATCTCGCGGCAGGTGTCGCCGACGCGCAGGCCGCTGTCGTGGAGTTTGGGGCGGCGGCCGTCCTCGCGGACGGTGGTGGCGAGGATGTGGATGTGGTCGTCGGCGTGGCGTACAGCGATCCAACGGCAGGCCAGGTCGTCGCCGACTTGGGCGATGCCGGCGGCCTCGATGATGCGCTGGGCGATGTCACCCCACTCGGCGTCGGAGAGGTAGCGGTCCTCGGGGGCGGCGCGGACGGGGCAGTGCCAGACGTGGTCGGTGACCTTCTTTCCGAACTCGTTGTTGCGCAGCCGCACGGGTTCGTCGAGGTAGCGGGCCAGTTCGGTGAGGGTGGCACTCTCATCGCGGCCGGGGTCGGGCATGCCGAGCATGGCGAACCCCGCCACGATGTGCGGGTCGAGGTGTTCGTCGTGGCGGCCGGGCCCGTAGAGGTAGGCGAGCAGGCCGCGGGTGCTGGACCCGGCCGGTTTGATGGCGGCGATCACGCGGGCAGTTCCTCTTTTTCCGGCTCGGCCGGCTCGGCGGGCTGGCGCAGGGCTTCGGCGATCAGCTCCAGCAGTTGCTGGAGTTCGGTCAGGTGCTGGCGGAGGTTGGGTGGGGTGTGGTCGCTGTTGAGGGCGCGTGCGATCTGGTTGACGTTGACGCCGATCCGGTTGAGCTGGCGCAGGACCTGGGCGCGAAAGTGGTGGGTGCGGCGGCGGTCCTCGGACAAGGGCAGGTTGGCGGTGAACCGTCCGGTGATGAAGGCCATGACCACGTCGGCGGCGAACCCGGAGTCGCCCTTGTAGCCGTGCTCGGCGGCTACGTCCTGGAGGCGGGCACGCTCCGCATCGAGGAAACGCAAGGGACCGACGCGTGCATCACGCTTTTCGCCGGTGAAGCGGCGGATCGTCGGCTGGACACTCTTCACGGAGGGCTCGCCGGCGGTGGCAGCGTCTTGACGTACGGGGCGGAGGATCTCGCGCTGGACGGCATGGAGTGTGTCCGGGTCGGGGCCGCCCTCGGCCACGGCCTCCTGGTCCTGCGCCCCCTGGCGCTGGGCCGTCTCCGCCACCCCCGGGGCGGAGATCCCCGAAGTCCGGCCTGGAGTCGGACTCGGGGTACTACTGGCTCCGCCGGGGGCACCCCGTCCGAACGCACGCCGCAGACGGTTCATCAGCGTAGGGGACTTCGTCAGCGGTATCGGCTCGTCGGGGGTGTCTTTGGGGTGGTGCGGATCGTGCGTCACGGGCGGTGCTCCGGGATGGGCGGGGAAGGCGGGCAATTCCGCAGGAGGGGGCGGCAGAGGGAGGCAGTCGCCGCCTCGTCCACAGATGTGGATAAGCGGGTGGCGAGTGAGACCGGTGGCCGACTGGCCGGGGTGACCGGAAGGGTTCCGGTCACCCCGTGAGATTCCGGTCAGCCGCTGTCCGGACCGGTCTCGGCGGCGGCTTCGATTTCGGACCGGAGGGTGGTCATCACGTCGGTCTGCCGCTCGCTGCTGATCGTCAGGCCCTTGGCCTTGACGGCATTCCGGAGCAGTGACCGGGTGAGCGTGCCGTGCTCGGCGAGGGCCATCCGGCCGATCTCCACGAGTTCCTCGAGCGTGGCGCTGGGCGGACGGCCACCGCGCGGCCTGTTCTCGGCAACGGCGGTCGGTGGCACGGTCGGCTGGGCGGGCTCGGCCGGTGGCTCGGCGAGCGTGGCGGGGGCGGTGGCCGGTGGTTCTGGCACCGGAGCCGGTGCGGGTTCCGGATGGCCCGCAGGCTGGTCGACGAGCTGGTGGATCTGCCGAATCAGGACACCGAAGGCCAGCAGGGCTGCGGTCGGGGGGACCGCGGCGACCACGTAGTCGAGCAGCGGAACGGTGCCTGCGCTGCCGGTTCCGTTGACTCCGGCAACGTTGAGCGCGATGGAGCCGACCGATCCGGTGGCCGTCAGGGCGATCGCCCACCTGTCGGTCACCCTGCGCAGGCCCGCGCGGAGCATGAGCAGTTCGCCCGCGACGATGAAGGCGTCCAGGGTCGCCGGCCAGGCCCAGCGTCGGGTGGTGGAGCTGCGCAGCCCGTGCTGACCAGCGACCTCGGCGAGGTGTGCGTACGACAGCCAGAATCCGCTGATGGTGAGGGCGACGATGACGACTCCGGCCGCACCGAGCGTGTACCGCTCGATGTCCTTCTTGGTCATCGACAGCCGTCCTCCGTCGGGGCGGTGCCCCCGACGAGTGGGTGTCGTTGTGAGGGTGGGAAGGGTCAAGCGGGGGCTCCTGGGGTTTGGCGGTGTGATCCGTCTTGCCGTCTTGGCCGTTGCAAGCGCAGGTCAGGGCCGGTACGGCAGGGGCGTGGATGTGCCGTACCGGCGGCCGTTGGGCTCTTCCGCGTGTGCGGCGCGACCTGACGGCGGGCGGCCTGCCGGCGGCGTCTCGTCGTGTCCCCGGCCGGGCGGGACGGCACTGCCACGTTGTGCCGTCCCGCTCGGCGAGGCTGTGACCTGCGGTGATACGGCGAGGACGCGTGGGACGGCGCAAGACGGATCCGGGCTGCGTCCTCCCGGCGGCAGCGGTTCACCATGATCGTGTTGCCGTCTTGTCGCCGGTTGCCGTCTTGCCTGCAGCCTTTTGACCTGCGGGATCACGGCAGGTACGGCAGGGACGCCCACCGGGGGATGCGGGGGTCAGTCTGCGCTGGGGGTGGCAGGCTTGGTGTCCACTGGGTGGGCAGTGGGGCAGTAGCGCCGCCAGGGGTCGAGGAACTTGTTGCGCATGTAGCCCTTGCGCTGGGTTCCATCGGGGAGGCGAACGTTGCCGGGCCTGATATCGAACTCCCGGAGCATCGCTGCCAGGTCCTTGGCGTTCAGCCCATTGCGTCCCCACTCCGCCCAGGGGCTCTCGGCATCCTGCCGGAGCTGGTGGAGTAGTTCGTCCGTGGTAAGGCTGTCGGGCTCGCGCTGGGCTACGAACACCCTGCGGATGTCGGCGAGGATTCGGGCTCCCCCGGGCCGGTCCTCCTCTGCCTCGACCTCTGCGGCGACCATCCGTGCGCACGCTTCTCGGGCGCGACGGGGCCAGGATCCGGCGGCCAGGTCCGCGATGATGACCAGCGACTCCCAGGTGTCGGCGGCCCGGTCCTCCACCGGCATGTCCGGCTCCAGGTCCGCTGCCTCATCCAGCAGCGGCCTTGCCCATGCAGCGATCCGGTCGCGCAGGTCGTGCAGAGCGGGGATGTCGCGTCGGGAGCGGAAGGGCTTGACGCGCTCGCCCTCCGCCCGGCGGCGCATACGGATCACCACAGCCCGGTCCATGATCGTGTCGGGCAGGTCACCGATCCCCGCGAGGGCCGCCATGGCAAAGGTGGCGAACCGGTGCGGGGTGTGGTCGTTGCCGACCACCCGCGTGACGTAGCGGTTGCGTTGGTGGCCGGCGTTGAGCAGGCCGCGCATCTCCTCGTTCTTCTCCGCCATCTTCGGCGTGCCGAAGATGGTGTCCGCCTCGTCCACCAGGAGCGTGGGCGGCTCCTCGGTGATCGACCGGAACACCGCAGCCGGTGTGGTGTTGATGGTGAGCATCGGCTCGTGGACCGTCTCGGTCAGTACGTCCAGCAGCCGCGACTTGCCGCACCGCTTCGCCGGCCCCACCACCGCCAGACGCGGCGCGTGCTGCCAGGCCGGCTGCAGATGCGTCGCCGCCACCCACAGCGTCACCGCATCCAGCGCCTCCGGCGAGGGCAGGATCACGAACTTCGCTATCTGCTCACGCAGTTCGTCCAGCAGCGCCGAGCCGACGGTCGGCTCCGGATCCGGCGCCCGGGTCTTGGCCGCCGCGACCGACGCAGCGTGCTCGGGTTCGCCCTGGTCGGGCTTGCCCGGCACCGCGACCGACGGCCATGCGGTGGCAGGGGATACGGGGGTGGAATAGGGCGCAGGGTTCTCAGGTTGCACCAGGTGGCTCCTCTTCTGCGCCGCCGGGCATGCAGGCCCAGCGGCGCGGATCGTTCGTTGGAGACGGGCGACGGGGATTCCCGAGCCTCCGGCGTTGCCGCGCCGGAGGCTCGCTGCGTTCAGAGACTGAACACGCTCTGTGTCCCGAGTCGGGACACTCGCTCGGTGCCCCGAGGGAACACGGACAGTACGTCCACCCCCGGCAACAGTCCAGCGATTCTGTGTCAGCTCAGCGCAGAACCGTCTGCTACGCTGCCGCCCCTTCACGCCGCCAGACCCAGCAGTTCCCACAAGTCCGCGGTCACCACCCGGTAGGCGTTGCCCAGGCGCAGCACCTTGCACGGGTAGGCGCCTCGCTTCGCCAGCTCATAGCCCTTGCTCCGGCCGAGCCCCAGCGCTCGATTGCTCGTGTCCAGGTCAACCGCCACCGGGAGGGCGAGTACCTCCTCCCGACTCATCCCCTTCGAGCCCTTCGAGTCTCCGGCCATCGCGTCGTCGCGCATGCAGTGCGCCCCTTTCCATGCAGCCCTCGGCGAACGCAGTCATCACGTCCGGCTCCAGGCGTCTACCAACCAGGATGGCCAAGCTAATGTGTCTTTATGACACAACGCGGCTTCGATGATGGAAGTGACGAGGACGACGTCCCCGAGTGGGCGGACCGGATCAAGGCCAACGTCGCCGGCGAAGTCCGGCGCAGAAGGAAGGAGATGGGGTGGAGCGCACAGGACCTGGCGGACCGGTGCGAACAGCTCGGACATCCCATCCCGCGCAACGTGATCGCCAACATGGAGTCCGGCCGCCGGGCCAACCTCCCCCTCGCGGACGTCATGGTCCTGGCCGCCGCCCTGGAGACGTACCCGGTCTGCCTGATCTTCCCGGTCGGCTACGTCGAAAAGACCCAGGAACTCCCCTTCCAGCACCTCGTGCCCACCTGGGACGCCCTACGGCGCTTCACCGGGGAAGAGGACGTACCCGGCTACGACGCGGGCCTGGTCCCCGACTTCGAGCTTCACGCCAGTCTCGTCCGCACCGCTCTCGCCGCGCTCGAAGAGGAAGAACAGGCCCGGTTCGCGGCCAAGACGGCCACCAGCCGCGCCGAGAAGGAAGAAGCCGAGCGCCAGCAGGCCAAGTACGCCGATCAGGCCGTCTCGGCCAAGTACAGGCTCCGCTACCTCCGCCGCGACCTCCGCGAGGAGGGGGCCACCCCACCTGATCTGCCACCCGCACTGGGCGATGTCGACCCGCCCGAACCCGATACCGAAACCACCCCGGAGGAACGCCTTTGAAGGGCTCCACCTACCGCCGTTGCTCCTGCCGCGACCCGAAGACCGGCAAGGAACTCGGCGCCTCGTGCCCCAAGCGCAAGGGCCGCAAGCACGGTTACTACTCCATACGCCAGGAACTGCCGCCCCGCGAGGACGGCACCCGTCGCTCCTTCAGCCGCGCCGGCTACGAGTCCCTCAAGGACGCCCAGTCGGAACTCGACCACGTCCGCTCCCTGCTGGCCCTCGCGGACAAGGACGACCCCGACAGCCTCCAGCGCCTCGCCGCCATGCTGGCGGAGGTCGCGGCCGAGAAGGCCCCACTGCCGGCCATCGAGGAGACCCAACGCCGTCTGCGTGCGGGCCTGGCCCTCCGTGGCAGCCTCACCGTCGGCGAGTGGCTCGACCAGTGGTTCGCCGCGAAGAAGCGCCGCAAGACCACGCTCAACGGCTACGCCTCCCACATCCGCGTTCACCTGAAGCCGCACATCGGCCATGTACGCCTCGACCGGCTCAACGTCGGCCACCTCGTGGAGATGTTCGACACGATCGCCGATGAGAACGAGGTGATCGCGGCCGAGAACGAGGCCCGCCGCGAGCAGATCGCCCGCTGCAAGCCGAGCAAGCCCGGACGTCCCGTGGGAGCCGAGCGGAAGCTCCTCGCGGTCGAACGGGCCAAGCTGGCCGAGATGAAGCCGTTCCGGAAGATCACCGGCCCGGCCACCCGGCAGGCGATCCGCCGCACCCTGCGCGCGGCGCTGAACTCCGCGATCGCCCAGCAGCTCATCACCTTCAACCCGGCCTCCCACGTCGAGCTGGAGTCCGGTAGGCGCCCCAAGCCCCTCCTCTGGACCGCGGAGCGCGTCCGGCGCTGGCGCGAGACGGGCGAGATCCCCGGCCCGGTCATGGTGTGGACCCCGCAGCAGTTCGGCACCTTCCTCGACGCCGCAGAGGGCGACCGTCTGTACGCGGCCTTCCACCTGATGGGCACCCGTGGCCTCCGGCGCGGTGAGGCGGTCGGCCAGGACTGGCACGAGATCGATCTCGACGCCGCCCTCATCACCCCTGCCAAGGAGATCGTGGTGGACGGCTGGGACCCCTACGAGTCCGAGCCGAAGACGGACGGCAGCGCGAACACGATCGCGCTCGACAGCATGAACATCGCCGTCCTGCGCGACCACAAGGCCCGCCAGGACAAGGAGCGGGCCAAGTGGGGCGCAGCTTGGCAGGACACGGGCAAGGTCTTCACGAAGGAGGACGGCTCCTGGCTCCACCCGGAGACGGTCTCGGAGACCTTCCGCCGCATCCTCGCCACGACCGACCTGCCGCCCATCACCCTGCGGGACCTGCGCCACGTGGCCGCGACGCTCACGCACGGAGGCGGTGGCGACATCCACACCGTTAAGGAGACGCTCCGGCACTCCACCATCACGCTGACCTCGGACACGTACACGAGCCTGCTCCCCGAGCTGGACCGTGAGATCGCCGAGAAGGCGGCGAAGCTGATTCCCCGGTCCCGTCCGGCAGGCGACGAGACCGTCGCCTGAGCGAAGCCTCTGCCCGCCCGCTCACGCTTGGTGTCAAAGCAGGTCTCTCCACCACGGCGATCTCACAAGTACCGGCGCCGGGCGGTACCTGGAGTAGCGTGGTGAGCGCGAGGCGATTCCCGTGTTCGCAACGCATCCCGAACGGGTGGTCCGCTCATGGCCGACTCCGACATATCCCATGCTTCCCGGCATCTGCCAAGTGGTGTACACCATGCCGTGCGACCGGGGAGCGCATTGCTCCGGCTGGAGACGACGGCATCACGCGAAGGCGTCCTCGACGGTGCGTGGTGGCCACGGTCGCGGGACATCGGAGCCGAGTTGCCCGCGCTGCTGAGCGCCCTCGCCGAGCACTTGGGCCCTCTGAGCCGGGTCGGGCTGGACGCCACGGCCTGGGAGGGGCTCCCGACGCGGATCGTCATCGATGACCGGGTGGTGCACGTGGACTCCTTCCCAGTGGGTGATGACACCGTCTTGATCACCCGGGGCGACAGGGATCACTTCTCACTGCTGGTCATCCCACCGGAGGCGACACCCGAGGCCGCTCACGCGGCGATGGCTCAGGCCGTCCTGGCCAGCAATGTCAGCTCTGCGGAGCAGATCCTCATCGATACGGGAGGCGGACAGACAGCGTCGGGCTGATGAGTCGCCCCGCACCGGGACAGACCCTGCGGTCGGGTCAGCCGCGCCACTCCACCAGGAGCAGCGTCGCATCGTCCGTGGTCTGGCCGCCCCGCGCCCGCTTGAGTGTGTGCGACAGGGCACGCGCCACCGCCCGGACCCCGCGGCCGGTTCTCTCCAGCCCGTTCACCCAGTCGATCAACTGCTCCTCCCCGAACTGCTCCTCGCCCGCCGCGTGCTCCTCGATCAGCCCGTCGGTGAAGCACAGGACGCGGTCTCCCCGTTCCAACCCCAGCGCACTTACCTCCGGCTCCGCACCGCCAAGGCCCACGGGGAGAGTCGTCGGGCCGACCAGTCGGCGCGTGACACGGTGGTCGCGGACGAGTATCGGTGCGGGGTGTCCGGCGTTGACCCACTGCAGGTGGCCCGTCGTCGTGTCCAGCCGCATCATCTGCGCGGTGACGAAGTGGTCGGCGCCGAACTGCTTCGCCACGGCGTCGTCCATGAAGGCGTAGATCTCCGTCAGGCCGGTGCTCAGGCGGCGGGCGTAGCGGTACGCGCCGATGGCCACGGTGGCCATCGTGGCCGCGCCGAGTCCGTGACCCATCGCGTCGATCATGGCCAGGTGGAGGACGTCACCGTTGAGCGCGTAGTCGAAGCTGTCCCCCGCCACGTCGTACGCGGGCTCCAGGACTCCGGCCAGGGCGACGCGCGGCATGATCATGGCCAGGGGCGGCAGCAGCGCCCACTGGATCTCGGCGGCCACGCTCATCGGTTCACGGCGTCGGGTACGGAAGAATAGGTCGGAATATCCGTGCTTGGTCACCAGCAGGTCGGCCACCAGAGCGGAGAGCCGGCGCAGCATGCGGCGGTCGTCGTCGTCGACCCGGTCCAGCGTCACGGCCATGACGCCCACCTGGTCGCCGCCGTCGAGCAGCGGCAGGTGGACACGTACGCCGTCGCCCTCGGGCAGTTCGACGGGCAGCGCACCGAGAAAGCAGCGGCCCGCGGCGGAATCGTCGATCACCTGGGGGTCCCCGCCCGCGAGGCCCTCACCGGGCAGGGGTACGAGCAGCAGCTGGCCGTAGTCCTGCAGCAGGATCTGCGGACGGCGGCCCCCCAGCCGCTCCATCATGTCGGCGACCAGTGGGCCGACGAGGTGGGGCGGAAGCTCGTGTGCGCGATCGAGAACCGTCCCGAGGAGCGCTTCCCCGAAGCTCTCGGAGCGGTCCGCGCGCGGTTCGGCCGTCATCCGCTCACCCGACGTGATCCACGCGGACACGGGCGGCGGCGGTGGCCGACGAAAGAGCTGCCGGTCCCATCAGTCCATCATGGGCCGTTCCGCTGCCTGCCGCTCTCCTGGCCGAGGCCGTCCTCGACACGGGCGAGGATGCGCTGAGCCGACTGCGTGTTCCAGGGATCGGCGGCGGCCGTCAGGAGCCGACCGGCCGTTCCCGTCGGCTCGTCGGGCGGGATGACCAGCAGCTCCCAGCGCCCCACGGTGCCGCACTCCAGGGTGATGGCATGCGCTTCGTCGGCGGCCTCGCTCAGGAGGACCTCGATCACGTGGTCGGGCGCCGACACCGTTCCCGGGGCGTCGGGCCACGCGGCAGTCCCCGCCGTGACGCGGGTGACCGTACCGTGGCCGGGGTCCAACGAGCCCACGAGGGCGGGCAACTCCAGCTCCAGGACGTCACAGCGCGGCCACCATGCTCCGTCGAGCGGGCCGTGGCTGGATTCCGGGGTGAGGCTCAACCGCGCCAGCGGCATCCGGTACGTGTGCTCGTCATCCGGTGGCAAACCTTCGGCGGGCGATGTGAGGGAGTCCATCGTGCGATCCCGTCCCGGGCAGTGAAGGCGCTGCCCTCGTTCGTCACTCGCCGGGAACGGCGCCGCCAGATCGTGCGCCCGATATGCTCTCGGTGTCTCCCAGGCTACGCCCGGCCCGGGCCCAAGGCCGGAGGCGCCGGTACAGGCGCGTTCTCCGGGAAGAGGACCAGCACGCAGGGTGCGCCCAGACCGGGCAGCCCCACCATCTCTCCGCAATTTCGCCAGCCCCAGGACTCGAAGGCGGCCTGGCCGGCCTGGTCTGCCGGACGGATCAGGGCGACTCCGAGCGCGGTGTGCCGGTCGGCCAGCAGACGCTGTTGCAGACGGCGGCCGATGTCTCGGCGCTGGGCGTGATGATGCGCAACGACCTGGGTGAGGAGCAGGAACCGGGCACAGCCGGTGAGCCGCTGGACGCTCTCCTGCAACCCCCGCTCCGAGCGGGCACCGGGACCCACCGGGAATCCGAAGGCGCACCCCACCAGCACCGTCGTTTCGGCAACCAGCAACGCAAAGCCGGGCCGTCGGGCGCTGACGGCAAGCCGCCCCAAGAAGTCGCCCCGCTCCCGGTCCGCGCTCGCTGACAAGCCCGCGAGGGGTTCCACGGCCAGGTCGGCGATGTCCTCGCTCAGGTCCTCCGCCTGCCAGCGGTTCAGGCGGCGGAGACGGATCCCGTCCTTCACTACAGGTGCACTGACCAGGCCGCCGCCGCCCTGCTGCTCGTCGGCCGACGGAGACGCACCCGGCACCTCACTGAGCAGGGAGGCGGAGCCGGTGACGGCGAGAAGTCGGGTGATCTGCGCGCACGGATGGTGCAGCCGCACGAAAGCATGAGCCCGGTCTGCGTGTTGCGACGCCGTCAGGAAGACGTCCAGGCCCTGGGAGTCACAGAAGCCGACGGTGGCGAGATCGACGTCGATGCCGGTCACGCCGTCGCGCAGGCACTGCTCCAGCGCGGCCCGCAACAGGGGAGCCGTGGCGGGTCCGATCGCGCCGACGAGCGTGACGAGGGCCCGCTCTCCCCGGTCACGCCGGTGGATGTCCAGCCGCTGCACGACCGTCACGCCGCCCCTCGGCAGGGAAACGCGATAACCAGGAAGGGTCGCGGAGTTGCTGTGATCGCGGTGGCCATGATGCCGACCCGTCTCCGCACCGTCCGCTCGGGCGGCCCGGGTTTTCGTCTCTCGCCGAGGACGACCCGACAGGAGAGTCGGAGTGCGTGACGCCCTCGGTACTTTCACCGTACGTCGCCGGCAACCGGAAATGTGGCGCCGGACAGACTCATCCGAGCCGAGCACACCGCCTGCCGAACGGGCCCATGGAGACATCCGCGGCAGACGGCCCACTCGTGGGGCACTCTGCTGGACCCCATACCTACGGGGTATCCACCGCCGCCGGGCCCAAGCACGTTCCGCAGGCCACGGGCACATCCGCTCACGCGTCGCTCACGCACGGGCCTGAAAACGAAGCAGCGCCCGAGCCGACCGAAGCCGACTCAGGCGCTGCGTAGCAGGTCGGAGGCCATATCCCCCGCCTACCAGCCGTAGGCCCTGTGGGACTCGAACCCACAACCAATGGATTAAAAGTCCACTGCTCTGCCAATTGAGCTAAGGGCCCGGGCGGTGTTGCCTCCCCGAGCATAGCCGGACGAGGCCGTCTCGTAGATCGGGTATCGGGGAGGCGGGCCGGAAGTGGGCCGTGCGGGTGCCGGAAGGGCTACGGATCGACCGGTTCGGGGGAGCCGGCGCGGGCGGCCTCGCGGGCGAGGGTGCGCTCGTGCTGGGGGTTGAGGAACCAGTGCCGGGCCGAGGCCAGCCACCAGGTCGCGGCGAAGCCGAGGACGACGAGGACGGCGACCGGCGCGTAGTTGAACGTCTCCCAGGTGACCGGGGAGACCTGCGGGAGCATGAAGAGCACCGTGATGATCCCGACCCACACCACCGACACCACCCCGATCGCCTGCGACCAGCGGCCCAGATGCCAGGGCCCGCGCTCGAAGGAGTCACCCCTGCGCACCCGCAGCAGGGTCGGGATGACGTAGGCGATGTAGAGGCCGATCACTGCGATCGAGGTGACCGCCGCGTACGCCGCGACGTTGATCAGGTACGGCAGCCCCAGGACCAGCGCCCCGAGCGCCGCCAGCCACACCGCCGCCACCGGGGTGCGGGTGCGCGGGCTGACCGTGTGCCACACCCGCGAGAGGGGCAGCGCGCCGTCGCGCGAAAAGGCGTAGATCATACGGCTGTTGGCCGTCACCGAGGCCATCCCGCAGAACAGCTGCGCGCCGATCACCACGAGCAGCAGCAGCTTGCCGGTGGTCGCGCCGAGGGCGTCCAGCAGGATCTGGGCAGGCGGCGCGCCGGTCGGGGACATGCGCTCCTTGTCGTAGGACTGGATGGCGAAGGTGAAGCCCAGCAGCAGGACGAAGCCGGCCACCCAGGACGTCCAGATGGAGCGGACGATGCCCTTCGGGCCGGCCGTGGAGGCGTTGTGCGTCTCCTCCGTCATATGGGCGGAGGCGTCGTAGCCGGTGAAGGTGTACTGGGCCATCAGCAGGCCCAGCAGGACGACGTAGCCGCTGCTGCTCCAGCCCGTGTTGTTCACGAACCGCGTGAACACGAAGGACGCCGACTGGTGGCGGTCCGGCACGAACGCCAGCGCGCCGACGATCACTGCGACCCCCAGCACGTGCCACCACACGCTGACGCTGTTGAGCAGGGCGACGATACGCACGCCGAAGGTGTTCAGCAGGCCGTGCAGAACCAGGATCGCCGCGAAGAGCAGGACCGTACGGCCGGGCGTGACCTCGAAGGCGAACTGGAGATTGAGGTAGGCGCCGAGGAAGGACGCGGCACCGAAGTCGATGCCCGCCGTCACCGCCACCTGGCCCAGCACGTTGAACCAGCCCGTGAACCAGGCCCAGGCGGCGGCCGAGCGGCGCGGCGCGAGCCGGTGGGCCCAGAAGTACAGGCCCGCGGAGGTCGGGTAGGCCGAGCAGATCTCGGCCATCGACAGGCCGACGAACAGGGTCATCAGTCCTACGGCCACCCATCCCCAGGTGATCACGGCGGGGCCGCCGGTGTTCATGCCGAAGAGATAGAGCGTCAGACAGCCGGAGAGGACGGAGATGATCGTGAAGGAGACCGCGTAGTTGGAGAACGCCGACATCCGCCGGGCGAGCACCTGGGTGTAACCGAGCTGGGCCAGCCGCTCTTCGTCGGACGGCCCTGTCGGTCGTACGTCATTTGTCATGCACCCAGCGTTTCCCCGGACGAGGGCATGACATGCGCCACAGGCTCGGTGCTGTGGCCAAGAATCGCCGTCGGGACGTACGGGAACGGCCCGGGGATCGTGGACGCGGAACGCGGGAAGCGCCGTGCCCCCGCCCGGATCGGGGCGGGGGCACGGCGCTCAGGTTGCCTGTGTCGGCGTCAGCCGTTGCGCTTCCAGCGCGGCTTGTCGTCACGACGGCCGAAGCTGCCCGTGCCGCGGTGGTCGTCACGACGGCCGAACGGGCGGTCGTGGCCGCCGGAGCGGAAGCCGGGGCGGTCGCCCTGGCGGTCACGGTTGAACGGGCGGTCGCTGCCACGGTGTCCACCGCGCTCGTCGCGACGGTCGAACGAACGGCGCTCGCCACCGTCCCGGCGGAAACCGCCACGGTCGTCACGGCGCTCGAAGGAACGGCCGCCACGGTCGTCACGGCCACCCCGGTCGTCACGGCCGCCACGGTCGTCACGGCGGTCACGGTCGAAGGGGCGACGGTCACGGTCGCCGTCCCGACGGAAGCCACCGCGGTCGTCACGGCGCTCGAAGGAACGGCCGCCACGGTCACCGTCACGACGGTCGAAACCACGGTCCCGGTCGCGGTCGCGGTTGAAGCCGCCACGGTCGTCACGGCGGTCACGGTCGAAGGGGCGACGGTCACGGTCGCCGTCCCGACGGAAGCCACCGCGGTCGTCACGGCGCTCGAAGGAACGGCCGCCACGGTCACCGTCACGACGGTCGAAACCACGGTCCCGGTCGCGGTCGCGGTTGAAGCCGCCACGGTCGTCACGGCGGTCACGGTCGAAGCCGCCCCGCTCGTCACGACGGTCACGGCGCTCGTACGACGAGCCCGCCGGACGCTCCGTGCGCTCGCCCTGCTGGACCCGCTCGACGTCCTGGGCGGTCGGCTGCTCCGGCACGGAGACCTCGGCGGTCTGCGCCTCGACGGCCTCCGACGCCTCGGCGGAGACGGTGTCCTGCCGGTCCGCCGCGGCGGCGGCCACCGCCGCCGCCGGGTCCTCGCCGCGCTCACGGGCGGCCCGGGCGACCAGTCGGTCGGCCTCCTCGCGCAGCTCGGCCGCGCGCCGCGTGGCACGTTCCAGCTGCTTGGTGAGGTGGGTGACTTCATGCTCGGCCTGCTGCGCCGCGTTCCCGGCCGACTCGGCCTGGACCTCGGTCATCGAGCGGGCGCCGGTGATCTCGGCGACCTCGGGGTCGAACGCGTCCCCGCCCTGGATGATGTGGCGCGAGGCGTCGACGCCCGCGTCCTCCATCAGCCGGAAGATCTGGCGCCGCTGGTGCGGCAGGGAGAGGGAGACCACCGTGCCGGTGCGTCCGGCACGCGCCGTACGGCCGGCGCGGTGCAGGTAGTCCTTGTGGTCCCCGGCCGGGTCCACGTTGAGCACGAGGTCGATGCCGTCGACGTGGATGCCGCGGGCCGCGACGTCCGTGGCGACGAGCACGTTGACGTACCCGTCCTTGAAGTCGGCCAGCGTCCGGGTGCGCGCGCCCTGGGTCATGCCGCCGTGCAGCGCGTCCGCCTTCGCACCGGCGTCGCGCAGCTGCTCGGCCACGCGGTCGGCGCCGAGCTGCGTGCGCACGAAGATGATGGTCCGGCCCTTGCGGGAGGCGATCGCGGCGGTGACCGGGGCCTTGTCCTTGGGCTTCACGATCAGGATGTGGTGCGACATCGTCGTCACGGCGCCCTGGGCGGCGTCGACCTCGTGGCTCACCGGGTCGGCGAGGTAGCGGTCGACGAGCGTCTGGATCTCGTTCTCCATGGTGGCGGAGAAGAGCATGCGCTGGCCGCCGGCCGGCACCTGGTCGAGCAGCTCGGTGACCTCGGGCAGGAAGCCCAGGTCGGACATCTGGTCGGCCTCGTCGAGCACGGTGATCTGCACGTCCTCGAGGGAGCAGGCACCGCGGTTGATGATGTCGCGCAGCCGGCCCGGGGTGGCGACCAGGATGTCTACGCCCCGCTCCAGGGCGTAGATCTGGTTGCCCATGGAGGTGCCGCCGCAGACGACCTTCATCTTCAGGCCGAGGACGTCGCCGTAGGGCTGGAGCGCGTCGGCCACCTGCATGGCCAGCTCACGCGTCGGGGTGAGGATGACCGCCCGCGGCTTCTTCTTCTCGGTGTGCCCCCCGGCCAGGGTGGCGAGCGTCGGCAGACCGAAGGACAGCGTCTTGCCGGAGCCCGTGCGGCCACGGCCGAGGATGTCCTTGCCGACCAGGGCGTCCGGGATGGTCGCGGCCTGGATCGGGAAGGGGACGGTGACGCCGTTCTGCGCGAGCTTGCGGACGACGCCCTCGGGGAGACCGAGATCCGCGAAGGTGATCTCGGGAGTGGTGTCCTTGTCCTCGGTCTCCTCGGACAGGACGACGTGCTCAGTGGTGGAAACAGACATGCGAAATGCGAACCTTCCGGAGTTCACGGCACGCGCCCAAACATCCGTGAAGTCGCATTCGACCGCCTCGATGCGGTCCGGCCACGGCAGGGGAGAGTACGCGCCACACGCGGCGCGTCTTTTAAGGCGCCGGGCAAATGGGATCAAACGATCTACCACCATACGCACCCGCACCCACCGAGTGCAAACCAAATCCCTCCCACCCCGGGTGACCCTCACCACATCGGCCGTCCGGGCGGACGCGAGCCCCGGTCAGACCCGCGCCGCCCCGGCATCGAGGGCCCGTTCACGGACCAGCAGCTGGGCGGACTGCTGCGCCGAGGAGGAGGGATCCACGGTCGACGGAGTCGGTGACGGCGGATTGGGCTCGCTGGTCGGCGACGGCTCCACACTGAGGGTGGGGGTGGGCACTCCGCCCGGCGGGCCGGACGGCGCCGCGCCCCCGCCGCCGGGGCCCGTCGACTGCCCGCCGCTCGGCTTGGGATCCTTGGCCCCGACGCCGCGCCCCGACGCCGATGCGGAGGGCGAGCCGGAGGCGTCCTTGCCGGACTTCTCCGACTTCGACGCACCGCCCTTGGTCGCCGCGCCGCCCAGATCCCCGCCGCGGCCCTTGCCCCACGCCGACCCCCCGTCCGGGGCGCCCGCGCCGTGGCGGCCCGCCGAGTGCGACGGCGTAGGGCTCCCCGCGTCGTCGCCCACGCTCACACAGCCGGCGGCCGCGGTGATGGCGATCGCCGTGGCGGCCAGACGGACGGATACGTAACAGGCGCGCACGGGCAGCCACCTCCGGGCGGAGAGAGAAGTCCCCCTGCCCAACTCCCGTCACCCGCAAGAGGACACGCGCCGCGCGCGGAGAGCGTCACACGTCACAGCGAAGCGAGGCGAGAGAGGCACGAACGGGACCGCATACCGGCCGCATCCGGGCATTCCACCGCGACCCGCGCCCCGCACTCACGCGGGCGTACCCCCTGCCTCAGCCGCACCCCTCGGGCGCGCCCCCGGCTCAGCCGTACCCCAGCGCATGCAACCGGGCGTCGCCGATCCCGAAGTGGTGCGCGATCTCGTGCACCACCGTCACCTCGGTCTCCGCGACCACGTCCTCCCGCGTCTCGCACATCCGCAGGGTCGGTCCGCGGTAGATCGTGATCCGGTCCGGCAGCACGCCCGCGTACCACTCCCCGCGGTCGGTCAGCGGAGTGCCCTCGTACAGCCCGAGCAGCTCGGGATCGTCGGCCGGCGGCTCGTCCTCGACGAACACCGCCACGTTGTCCATCAGCCGCGTCAGCTCGGGCGGGATACGGTCGAGCGCCTCGGCGACCAGCTCCTCGAACTCCTCGCGCGTCATCTCCAGCACAGGGCCATTGTCCGGTACGACACCCTCGGAGGTGAGGCGTCGAACGCCCCGCATATCGACCCGGCGATCTGGGCATACGGCACCAATGGTCCGAGTCCGTCTCGTCCCCCGTGTGCCCGCCACCGTCCGGAACCGCATACGAAGGGCACCCGGCACCCTCGCCAGGTACTACCGCTCGCTCCGCCCCCACCCCGCCGCCGAACTCGTCCCCCAGCCGCACCCCTGGCTCCGGGCGCTGGGCATGGTCGCCGTCGTCCTCCTCGGCACCTGGCTCGGCCTGCTGGTCGTGGGCGACGTACGGGTACCGGTCGGGCCCGTGAACACCACCATGACCCTGCGTCCCTCGCTGGTCGGCGGCACGAAGATCAATATCTCTCCGCTCGGCGCGCTGCGGCTGGACAGCCACGAGGCCCCCGTCCGTCTCGACGTCAACGTCGACCAGCTCGACCCGGTCCGCGCGCAGGCCCTCGTCGACCACCCGGAGCGGATCTCGGGGCTCCAGCAGGAGATCACCCAGGATGTCGAGCACGGGACGCTGGACCTGGCCGTCCGCTCCTGTGTGGCGGTGGTCGCCGGCGCCGGCGCGCTGGGCCTGGTCGTCTACCGCCGCCCCCGCCGGGCCCTGGCGGCCGGCGGTCTGGCGCTCACGCTGCTCGCCGCCTCGGGCGCGACGGCGTACGCCACCTGGAACCCCAAGTCGGTGCTCGAACCGAAGTTCTCCGGTCTGCTCTCCTCGGCGCCCTCCCTGGTCGGCAACGCCCGGAGCATCGTCACGGAATTCGACGTCTACCAGAAGGAGTTGGCCCGCCTGGTGACGAACGTGACCAAGCTGTACGACGTCACCTCGACCCTCCCGGCGTACGAGCCCGACCCGACGACCATCCGGGTCCTGCACGTCTCCGACATCCACCTCAACCCGGCGAGCTGGAAGATCATCGCGTCCCTGGTGCGGCAGTACGACGTGAACGTGATCGTCGACTCGGGCGACACCATGGACCACGGCTCGGCGGCGGAGAACGGCTTCCTGGACCCGATCGCGGATCTGGGCGCCCCGTACGTCTGGGTCCGGGGCAACCACGACTCGCGCACCACCCAGCACTACCTGGAGCACATGAAGAACGTGCACGTCCTGGACGACGGCAGGGCGATCTCGGTCGCGGGCGTGCGCTTCGCGGGGATCGGCGACCCGCAGTTCACCCCCGACCGGTCCGTGGAGCCGGGCGGTGACCGCGCCGAGGAGCTGGCGGGCGCGCGCCTGGCCTCCGCCCTGCGCGACCAGAAGGCCGCAGGGACGCCGGTCGACGTGGCGATCACCCATGAGCCCACGGCCGCCCGGCAGACGGACAGCGAGGTGCCCATGGTCCTGGCCGGCCATCTGCACCACGAGGGGATGGAGATCATGCGGTACGGCACCCGGCTGCGTATCGAGGGCTCCACGGGCGGCAGCGGGCTGCGCGCGGTCGAGCATCAGTACCCGGCGCCCATCGAGGCCTCGATCCTCTATCTGGACCGCGACACCCGCCACCTCCAGGCGTGGGACGAGATCAGGCTCGGCGGCCTGGGGGAGACGACGGCGGAGGTGACCCGCCACCTGGCCAAGGAGAACGCGCCGGGCGCCGCCCCGTCCCCCGGCACGGCCACCCCGGAAACCTCACCCGCAGACCGCTCCAGCCCCGCTCCCAGCCGCTCCGGCACCGCCCCGAGCCGCTCCTCCGCGGGCCCGAACCGCTCCGGCGCGCGACTGTCGCCGAGCGCCCCCTAAACCGTTTTGGCGAACCCTCGCCCGATCCCATATGCTTCTCACGTCCCCGACGCGCTGAGAAGCGCCCAGGCGGGCCGATAGCCCTCATCGTCTAGCGGCCTAGGACGCCGCCCTTTCAAGGCGGTAGCACGGGTTCGAATCCCGTTGGGGGCACGCAACACCGTGTGCGACACTGTCGTACACAAAGCTTGGTCCTGTGGAGCAGTTTGGAGTGCTCGCCACCCTGTCAAGGTGGAGGCCGCGGGTTCAAATCCCGTCAGGACCGCTGAGGTTTCACGTGAAACCTCGTGGCTGGGTAGCTCAGTTGGTACGAGCGTCCGCCTGAAAAGCGGAAGGTCGCCGGTTCGACCCCGGCCCCAGCCACAACCGCCCTATCTGGGCAAACACCCCCTCCGGGTCTTCCGGATGGGGTGTTTTCATGTCGGGTACGCCAACCGGTACGCCAACGGGTTTCAGGAGAGGGTGCCCCGGCCGCACCGGCGCCCGCACCTGCTCGTCGCTGCATTACGGTGCGGCGGCGCGGGGCTGCGTGATCTGATCGGTGAGCTGCTCCATCTGTGAGCCGGCCGACGGACCACCCCCCAGATGTGCCCGGCACCCCGCGCGGCCGCACACCCCAAGGAATCGCGTATGAGCGACCTGTCAGCCCGGACCGACCACAGCAGTGCCCCGGACGCCCTGCGCAGCGTGTACCTGCGGCTGGTCGCCGAGGAATCGATACCCGAGGAAGCACGAGGGCAGTTCAGCTATCTGCAATGGGTGCAGATCCTTTGAGGGGCCGTCCCACGTCGCTGGCCTGCTGCGCTGAAGAAACGGCCTGCTCGTGGACCTTGGAACCCTGATTGGATCTGCACCCATCTGCAATCGTTCGCCCCGGACCTCCTGGCGGGCATCGCCCTCGACACCCCTGACAACGTCCGCGTCCTCAGTGACCGCGACGTGGCCCTCGTCGAGTGGGACACCCTCGCGGCCGCAGCGCGTACCAACTTTTGGAACGCGGGGAACAGCACGACCGGTGTCCTGCCCGGCGGGGCCGCGCGGCCGGTGCCCGCATGGACGGTGCCGGGGAACGCGGTCAGTACGACCAGGGCTGCGAGCACGCCCCGCAGCCAGGCCACTCCGCGCATCCGACACCGTCCCGTCGCTGTCATCGGTCACCGAGGGTGGTGAGCCGTCACACCAGTGTGACCTCCGGTGCGGTCGGCCGCGACGGATGCGGGACGACGCCGAAGAGGCGTGGCGATGCTTGGCATGTTCCCGCTCAGGCGCTACGTTCTGGCCGTCGACGCAGCCGTGCGGGTGGGGGAGATCATGGGCGCTGGCCAGGCCAAGGCCATGGGGGAAGTCGAGCTGGAGAAGGACCGGGCTCGCTACGGTCTGCTCGCGGTCATCATCAGCAATCTCGCGATCGCCGGAGTCGCGATCTTCGGGGTGTGGCGCCTGGACGGCGACAAGTCCGTGATCGTCGGCGTCCTGACCGCGGCCTTCACCGCCGTCAGCAGCATGACCACCGCGTATCTGGGCATCAAGGCTGTCTCCAACACTGCCAGGTCCATGGCCCAGGAGCGAACGGCCCACCCCCCGGCCGCCCCGGCGGCACCGAGCGCGCCGCACACCCCCGCCGTCCCCGCACCGACCGCACCGGCCTCCCCCGCAGCGTCCGACTGAGCGTCCTCATCCCCCGGCGAATCGCCGGACGCAAATCGTTAGCCATGAATTTCGCCAAGGTGAGATCCTGGACGGCGTATGTCTACGCATCCCGCCCCCGCCCTCGGCGCCCTCGCCCCCCGTCTGGCCCAGCTGTCCCTGCGCGACGCGCACCGTCTCGGGCGCAGGCTCGAGGGCGCGCGCAAGATCCGTAAGCCGGAGGCCCGGGCCGCCGTGCTCACCGAGATCGAGGCGGAGGTCGCCAAGGCCGAGGACCGGATGGCCGGGCGCGCCGCCCGTGTCCCCGCCGTCACCTACCCCGAGCAGCTGCCGGTCAGCCAGAAGAAGGACGAGATCGCCGCGGCCATACGCGACCACCAGGTCGTGATCGTCGCCGGCGAGACCGGCTCCGGAAAGACCACCCAGATCCCCAAGATCTGTCTCGAACTCGGCCGGGGCGTCCGTGGCATGATCGGCCACACCCAGCCCCGCCGTATCGCCGCCCGGACGGTCGCCGAGCGGGTGGCCGAGGAACTGGACACGCCCCTCGGTGACGCGGTCGGCTGGAAGGTCCGCTTCACCGACCAGGTGAACCCGGACGCCACCTTCGTCAAGCTCATGACGGACGGCATCCTGCTCGCCGAGATCCAGACGGATCGCGAGCTGCGCGCCTACGACACGATCATCATCGACGAGGCCCACGAGCGGTCCCTCAACATCGACTTCCTGCTCGGCTACCTCGCCCAGCTCCTGCCCCGGCGCCCGGACCTCAAGGTCGTCATCACCTCGGCCACGATCGATCCCGAGCGTTTCTCCCGGCACTTCGGCGACGCGCCGATCGTCGAGGTCAGCGGTCGTACGTACCCCGTGGAGGTGCGCTACCGCCCTCTCCTCGAAGAGGACTCCGACGACGCCGACCGCGACCAGATCACCGCGATCACGGACGCCGTCGAGGAGCTGATGGGCGAGGGCCGGGGCGACATCCTGGTCTTCCTCTCCGGAGAGCGCGAGATCCGCGACACCGCGGACGCCCTCACCAAGAAGCAGTACCCCCGCGCCGGAGGCGCTGATTGGCAGAGCACGGAGATCCTGCCGCTGTACGCCCGGCTCTCCCACGCGGAGCAGCACCGGGTCTTCCAGCCGCACACGGGCCGCAGGATCGTTCTGGCCACGAACGTCGCCGAGACCTCCCTGACCGTCCCGGGCATCAAGTACGTCATCGACCCCGGCTTCGCCCGTATCTCGCGCTACAGCCACCGCACCAAGGTCCAGCGCCTGCCCATCGAGCCGGTCTCCCAGGCCAGCGCCAACCAGCGCAAGGGCCGCTGCGGCCGTACGTCGGACGGCATCTGCATCCGCCTCTACAGCGAGGAGGACTTCGAGACCCGGCCCGAGTTCACGGACGCCGAGATCCTCCGGACGAACCTGGCCTCCGTCATCCTGCAGATGACCGCGGCCGGTCTCGGCGACATCGAGAAGTTCCCCTTCATCGACCCGCCGGACCACCGCAACATCCGCGACGGCGTCCAGCTCCTCCAGGAACTGGGCGCGCTGGACGCGGAACAGAAGGACCCGCGCAAGCGCCTCACCGACACCGGCCGCAAGCTCGCCCAGCTGCCGGTCGACCCGCGCCTCGCGCGCATGGTCCTGGAGGCGGACCGGAACGGCTGTGTCCGCGAGGTCATGGTCATCGCCGCGGCGCTGTCCATCCAGGACCCGCGGGAGCGCCCCGCCGACAAGCAGGCCCAGGCCGACCAGCAGCACGCCCGGTTCAAGGACGAGACGAGCGACTTCCTCGCCTATCTCAACCTCTGGCACTACATCCGCGAGCAGCAGAAGGAGCGCGGCTCGTCGTCGTTCCGCCGGATGTGCAAGCAGGAGTACCTGAACTTCCTGCGCATCCGCGAATGGCAGGACATCTACACCCAGCTGCGCACGGTCGCCAAGCAGATGGGCATCCATCTGAACGAGCAGGACGCCCCCGCCGACCGCGTCCACATCTCGCTGCTGGCCGGTCTGCTCTCGCACATCGGGCTGAAGGACGTGAAGGAGTCCAAGGACTCCGCCCCCGGCACCCGCAGGGACGGCGGGCGCAACGAGTACATCGGCGCCCGCAACGCCAAGTTCGCGATCTTCCCCGGCTCGTCCCTGTTCAAGAAGCCGCCGCGCTTCGTGATGTCGGCCGAGCTGGTCGAGACCTCCCGGCTGTGGGCCCGGGTCAACGCGAAGATCGAGCCGGAGTGGGTCGAGCCGCTGGCCGGCCATCTGCTCAAACGGACGTACAGCGAACCGCACTGGGAGAAGGACCAGGCGGCCGTGATGGCGTACGAGAAGGTCACGCTGTACGGCGTCCCGATCGTCGCCCAGCGGAAGGTGAACTACGGGCGGATCGACCCCGAGGCGAGCCGCGAGCTGTTCATCCGCAACGCCCTGGTCGAGGGCGACTGGCGCACGCACCACAAGTTCTTCGCCGACAACCGCAGGCTTCTGACCGAGGTCGAGGAGCTGGAGCACCGCGCCCGGCGCCGGGGCATCCTGGTCGACGACGAGACGCTGTTCGACTTCTACGACCAGCGAGTGCCCGACCACGTCGTGTCCGGCGCCCACTTCGACTCCTGGTGGAAGCACAAGCGGCACGAACAGCCCGACTTCCTCGACTTCGAGCGCGAGATGCTCATCACCGAGAAGGCGGGCGCGGTCACCAAGGACGACTATCCGGACTCCTGGCGCCAGGGCCGGCTGAAGTTCCGGGTCACGTACCAGTTCGAGCCGGGCGCGGACGCGGACGGTGTGACCGTCCACATCCCGCTTCAGGTCCTCAACCAGGTCACGGACGAGGGCTTCGACTGGCAGATCCCGGGACTGCGGGAGGAACTGGTCACCGAGCTGATCCGCTCCCTGCCCAAGCCCATCCGGCGCAACTACGTCCCTGCGCCGAACTACGCGAAGGCGTTCCTGGAGAAGGTCTCGCCCCAGCAGGGGGGCGCCTCGGCACCGTCCGCCGGGGAGCCGCTGGCCACGACGATGACGCGCGAGCTGAAGCGGATGGTCGGCGTGCCCTTCGAGGCCGACGACTTCGACTGGTCCAGGGTGCCCGACCATCTGAAGATCACCTTTCGGATCGTCGATGAGCGGCGCCGCAAGCTGGCCGAGGACAAGGACCTCGAGGCGCTGAAGCTCCGGCTGAGGCCGAAGGCGCGCCAGGCCCTCTCCCAGGCCGCGGCGGCCACGGCCGAGCGGCAGGGCGGGGAGTCCCTGGAGCGCACGGGCCTGACGGACTGGACGATCGGCTCCCTCACCCGTGTCTTCGAGACCCGGCGGGCCGGTCAGCCGGTGAAGGCGTACCCGGCGCTGGTCGACGACGGGGACACGGTCTCCGTGCGCCTCTTCGACACCGAGGAGGAGCAGGCGCAGGCGATGTGGAAGGGCACCCGTCGGCTGATCCTGCGCAACATCCCCGTCAACCCGGCGAAGTTCGCCTCCGAGAAGCTGACGAACCAGCAGAAGCTCGGCCTGTCCGCGAACCCGCACGGCTCGATCCAGGCCCTGTTCGACGACTGCGCGACGGCCGCCGCGGACAAGCTGATCGGGGACTTCGGCGGGCCCGCGTGGGACGAGGAGTCGTACCGGAAGCTGTACGACAGGGTGCGGGCGGAGATCGTCGACACGACGGTCCGTACGGTCGGACAGGTGCAGCAGGTGCTGGCCGCGTGGCAGGCCTGTGAGCGCCGTCTGAAGGCCGTACGGAGCCCGGCGCTGCTGCCGAACCTGGCGGACGTACGGGCCCAGCTGGACGCCCTCGTGAAGCCCGGCTTCGTCACGGAGACGGGCATCCGGCGCCTGCCCGACCTGATGCGCTATCTGGTCGCCGCGGACCGCCGGCTGCAGCAGATGCCGACGAACGTCCAGCGGGACACGACGCGTATGGCGAAGGTCCAGGAGATGCGCGACGAGTACGCATGGCTGCTCGAACAGCTGCCGCAGGGCCGGCCGGTCCCGCAGCCGGTCCTGGACATCCGCTGGATGATCGAGGAGCTGCGTGTCAGCTACTTCGCGCACGCGCTGGGCACGGCGTACCCGGTCTCGGACAAGCGGATCGTGAAGGCGATCGACGCGGCGGCGCAGTAACGGGTCGCGTACGGACGGTGAGTTCGACCCGGGGCTCACCCTCCTGTACAGTCTCTTCTCGCAGCGCACCGCACGAAGCGCCGGGGATCCGGATCTTCGAGCGGGCTCCCAGGTCCTGTGGAGCAGTTTGGAGTGCTCGCCACCCTGTCAAGGTGGAGGCCGCGGGTTCAAATCCCGTCAGGACCGCAGTAAAGCCCCGTATCCGTACCGGATGCGGGGCTTCTTCGTGTCTCGCCGATGCGCCGGTCCCGCCGCCAACGCGCCTGCTCCCACCGCGTGGAGAGGACCGCTGCCGCCCGGAAGGAAGTCCACTGCCGCCGGGCGGGGACCGCGCCGCCGACGGCACGGCCGTATCCCCGACTGCCCGGGACCGCGACGACAAGTCCGCAGCCGTCCCCTGCGCGGGCCCTGTGCACGTCTCCCGGCGGCGTGGGCGGCGGAGTTCGGCGCCCGGAGAGGCCCGGGGAGGTCACTCCGGTCGCCACGCGCCCGCCGGGGGCCGTCCGTGCGCCCCGGGCCGTCTTGACGGCGTCACCGTCCGCCGGTACCCCAGAACCCAGGGCCCCGCCCCCTCGGGCCTCTGGGGAGGTGGCGTATGGCGACATCCACTCGGCACGAGACCCGTGCCCTGCTCCGTGCCCATCTGTCCGCCGCTTCCGGGTACCGCCATCTGACCCGGCACTGCGCGATCTGCCACCACCTGCTGCGCCTGGCCATGGACCCCGCCCAGCGCGACGAGGAGGACGCCGAGACGGCGTCCGGGGAAGAGCACGCCCCGACCGCGTGAACCGTCCCCGGCCCTCCCGACCCGGATCGGGGGAGGTTGGCGGGGCGCCCGCCTGGGCACTCCTGGACGTACGGCCCACCCAACGCCCCCTGCACACAGTGGTGTTCCTCTAGCAAGAACACCATGAGCACAACAAGCCTCATGACGTGTGACGGGTGTCACCGCATAAGTTTCGCAGACCGGGGATCTTACGCGCCTCCTACAATGGGTCAATTTAATATGTGCAATTGTACTGTCTCCTGAGGTCTCGCACAGCAGATCCGACACCCCTCCCCAGACTCCGACAAGGCCGCTCACACACCGGCCCGCACACCCCGCAGAGGACACAAAAAAGATCGCGCTGGACCCGGCGGAGTCCAGCGCGATCGACGACGCACCCTTGGCGTGCCTCTACTGAGCTTGGGCGTGGGTCCTGTTGGGGCAGTACCCGCGTCGCTTGGAGCTGTGGTTCGGACGTCGCGGCAAGTTGGGGGACCTACCGGCATGTCCGGTTATGCAATTGTTCAGGCTTCGCTGCGCTGCTGCGGGATGCCCGCGAGCAGGGCGCGGACCTCGGCTTCGCGGTAGCGGCGGTGCCCGCCGAGCGTGCGGATCGACGTGAGCTTGCCGGCCTTCGCCCACCGCGTGACCGTCTTGGGGTCGACGCGGAACATCGTGGCGACCTCAGCCGGGGTCAGCAGCGGCTCGGCATCAGGGGTGCGAGCGGTCATGAGCGGCCTCCTCGGGAGAACCGAACCTTCTCGGTTCTTTCCTCTAAATTCTGCACCTTGACCCGCGTTGCCCGAAATGGCGGACGCGAGTCGAGTCGGTTATAGGACGAACGGCTTGTCCTCGGCACTACAACTACACCATCTGTCCAGCCGCGTCGGCCAAACCGATGGAATTGCCCTCCCAGGTGTTCATCAGCGACGGAAGCCGATGGACCATGCCATAGCGGACAGTCACGCCACTGTGACGATCAGTCACAGTGGCGATCAGGAGGCACCAAACCCCCCAAAGGGAGCGAAGGTGAGGTTCCGCCCAAAAGTAGGTTCACGTGGACAGATGGAGCCTCCCCCGGGCTCCTTGTCCTATTTTGGCATGAGGAGGGACGTAAGACGCAAGGTCCTTGTAAGTGCTGTCCGTCACGCTTGACGGCATAAGCCCGGATCGAGCCATACGTCCCCCAAGGGGAGCTGCGGTAGGTCAACCATGGGCCAAAGGTTCTGACTTCACCATGTCCTGCAGGTCACAATTCGTGCACTGGTTCCCGAAGGGCCCACTGTGGGCGCCGCCCTGGCCCCGGAGGCCGCCCTCCCGGTGGCGGGCCGCCCTCAGTTCGCCGAGCGACGGTCCCGCACGGCCCGCCAGCGCTCCATCAGCCGCCCGTACGCCTCCCCGGCCGTGGCCCCGTCCCCGTGCCGCAGGGCCTCGATGCCCTCGGCGACGTCGGCGGCCGAGTGGTCCCCGTCCAGCGCGGCGGGCGCCAGGACATGGACGAGCCCGCCGTAGTCCAGCTCGACCAGCGATCGCGGGTGGAACTCCTCCAGCCACCGCCCCACGTCCACCAGGCCGTCGATCAGCGGGCCCTCGTCGAGGGTGTCCCGCAGGGTGCGCAGCGCCCGCGCGGTGCGCCGTCGCGCCTGCACCATCGGCGTGCGGTACCGCAGCATCGGGGGGATCTCCGCCGACCCCTCGTCGTAGCGCCGCTCGGCGTCCGAGACCAGTACGAACCAGTGCAGCGGCACCTGCCAGGTCGCGGTGCGGATCCACGGGCGGGCGTCCGGGTTGCCGGCCAGCCAGCGCTCGTAGTCCTGGGCGGCCTGGCGGCGCACGACCGGCGGCAGGACGGCGTCCAGGACCGGCGGCGGCAGCTCCTGCGCCAGCTCGCCCAGCGCCTGCCAGCCGCGCAGCCGGGTGCGCCACGGGCAGACGCACAGCACCCCCTCGACCTCGGTCACGAAGGCGTCGCTGCTCTCGTGCACCGGCACCGCGACCGGCGGGGTGGGCACCAAGTCGGCGAGGGAGCGGCGCAGTTCGTCCTGGTACGAGGGGCGGTCGGAGCGCCGGGCGTAGCGCGCCCAGTGGCTGCGCTCCGGCTCGGGGAAGGCGGCCAGCGGCTCGTACACGCGCAAGTAGGACGCATACGGGACGATCACCGAGGACACCTTGGGCACGCCTGCTCCCTCCCCAACGGACCTGACGCGAAACCCGTCCGGGTGCCCCCCGGACGAGGTGGAAAACCATTGCAAATCGTCCCACGAACCGATCCCGGTGTACTCCGGGGGAGGGTGATCCTGGGCACTGCGCGGCTGGCGGGCACCCGCACGCTCTACGCTCATGCCCACGGGACCCGCCACCCGCACGGGACCCGCCCCCAACCGCCGCTACTCAACCGGGAGTCACCACCGTGACCGACGTAACCGACGGCGTCCTGCACACCCTGTTCCGTTCGGACCAGGGGGGCCATGAACAGGTCGTGCTCTGCCAGGACCGGGCCAGTGGCCTCAAGGCCGTCATCGCGATCCACTCCACCGCCCTGGGCCCCGCGCTCGGCGGTACCCGCTTCTACCCCTACGCGACCGAGGAGGAGGCCGTCGCCGACGCGCTGAACCTCGCGCGCGGGATGTCGTACAAGAACGCCATGGCCGGGCTCGACCACGGCGGCGGCAAGGCCGTGATCATCGGTGACCCCGAGCGGATCAAGACGGAGGACCTGCTGCTCGCCTACGGCCGTTTCGTGGCCTCGCTCGGCGGGCGGTACGTCACCGCCTGCGACGTCGGCACCTATGTCGCCGACATGGACGTCGTGGCCCGGGCCAACCCCTGGACCACCGGCCGATCCCCGGAGAACGGCGGCGCGGGCGACTCCTCCGTCCTGACCGCCTACGGCGTCTTCCAGGGCATGCGGGCCTCGGCCCAGCACCTGTGGGGCGACCCGACCCTGCGCGGCCGCACGGTCGGTGTCGCGGGCGTCGGCAAGGTGGGGCACTACCTGGTCGAGCACCTGCTTAAGGACGGCGCGCGAGTCGTGATCACGGATGTGCGCCCGGAGGCCGTGCGCCGGATCACCGAGACGCACCCCGAGGTGGCCGTGGCCGCCGACACCGAGACCCTCATCCGCGGCGCCCATCCCTTCGGGGCCCTCGATATCTACGCGCCCTGCGCGCTCGGCGGCGCGCTCGACGACCACTCCGTGCCGGTGCTGACGGCGAAGGTGGTGTGCGGCGCGGCCAACAACCAGCTCGCGCACCCGGGCGTGGAGAAGGACCTCGCCGACCGCGAGATCCTCTACGCCCCCGACTACGTCGTCAACGCCGGCGGTGTCATCCAGGTGGCCGACGAGCTGCACGGCTTCGACTTCGACCGGTGCAAGGCGAAGGCGTCGAAGATCTTCGACACCACGCTGGCCATATTCGCACGTGCGAAGGAAGACGGTATTCCGCCGGCCGCGGCGGCCGACCGGATCGCCGAGCAGCGGATGGCGGAGGCGCGGACGGAGGCCCGCACGGAAGCCCTTCCCGGGGGTGGCACGCAGCGTTGACCGGTACCCGCCGACAGGAGGTTGGAGAGAACTCTCACTCTTATCGGCGGGTCGTCCGCCAATAAGTGGTTAAAATCGGCCGTGACCAGCGAGGACGGGGCTCCTCGCCGGTTCTGTGCACACGCCCGCCTTGCGGGCGACGTACCGTATGGGCGTGGGCTCAGGTACCGTGGAAGCCCTACGGACCGGTCTCTCCACGGAGAGCCCGTTCCGGATCATGAACGCGTGTCAAGACTCTGGGGCCGTCGAGCCCCGTCGTTGAGGGGGTCGAGCCATGGGGCGCGGCCGGGCCAAGGCCAAGCAGACGAAGGTCGCCCGCCAGCTGAAGTACAACAGCGGTGGGACGGATCTCTCACGCCTGGCCGAGGAGCTGGGCGCATCGACGTCGAATCCGTCGCCGAACGGCGACCGGTTCGAGGACGATGAGCACGACGACGACCTGTACGCACGGTACGCCGACCTCTATGAGGACGACGACGAGGACGAGGACGACCAGTCCCCGCAGCAGCGTCGCCGCGGCGCTTGACCCTGCGCTGAACCTTCACCCGGTCCGTGACCCTGGTCACGGACCGGGTTCTCTGCTGTCCCCCGGGGATCAGCCCGCGTAGTCGCCGACCAGCTCGGCGCCCGTCGTGTGCTCACCCCTGCGGGTGATCTCGCCGGCGACCCATGCCTCGACCCCGCGGTCGGCCAGGGCCGCGAGCGCGACGTCCGCGGACTGCTCGGGGACGACGGCGATCATGCCGACGCCCATGTTCAGCGTCTTCTCCAGCTCCAGGCGCTCGACGTCGCCGGTCTTCCCGACGAGGTCGAACACCGGCGCGGGGGTCCAGGTGGACCGGTCGACGACCGCGTGCAGATCGTCCGGGATCACCCGGGCCAGGTTGGCCGCGAGCCCGCCGCCGGTGATGTGGCTGAACGCGTGCACCTCGGCGGTGCGGGTCAGGGCCAGGCAGTCCAGCGAGTAGATCTTCGTCGGCTCCAGCAGCTCCTCGCCCAGAGTGCGGCCGAGTTCCTCGATGTGCTGGTCGAGGCCGAGCTTCGCCCGGTCGAGGAGGACGTGCCGGACGAGCGAGTACCCGTTCGAGTGAAGTCCGGAGGCGGCCATGGCGATCACCGTGTCGCCCTCACGGATGCGCTCGGCGCCGAGCAGCCGGTCGGCCTCCACAACGCCCGTACCGGCCCCGGCGACGTCGAAGTCGTCCGCACCGAGGAGACCGGGGTGTTCGGCCGTCTCACCGCCCACCAGGGCGCATCCGGCCAGCACACAGCCCTCGGCGATGCCCTTCACGATCGCGGCGACGCGCTCGGGGTGGACCTTGCCGACGCAGATGTAGTCGGTCATGAACAGCGGCTCGGCACCGCACACCACGATGTCGTCCATGACCATGGCGACCAGGTCGTGGCCGATGGTGTCGTAGACGCCCATCCGGCGCGCGATGTCGACCTTCGTGCCCACGCCGTCCGTGGCGGAGGCGAGCAGCGGACGCTCGTAGTGCTTGAGGGCGGAGGCGTCGAAGAGGCCGGCGAAGCCGCCGAGGCCACCGAGGACCTCGGGCCGCTGCGTCTTCTTCACCCACGCCTTCATGAGCTCCACGGCGCGGTCGCCCGCTTCGATGTCGACGCCCGCTGCTGCGTAGCTGGCGCCGCCCTCGGCACTGACGGTCTCAGACATGACGATGAGAACTTTCGTGTCGTACGGCAGATGTCACGGGCGACGGATCGCGTCGGCCGCGGCCGTGGCGGCCGGACCGGCCGCCAGCTCGGTCTCCAGCAGCTGCTTGCCCAGCAGCTCCGGGTCGGGCAGCTCCATCGGGTACTCCCCGTCGAAGCAGGCGCGGCACAGGTTCGGCTTGGCGATGGTGGTCGCCTCGATCATGCCGTCGAGGGAGATGTAGGCCAGGGAGTCGGCGCCCAGCGAGGTGCCGATCTCCTCGATCGTCATACCGTTGGCGATCAGCTCGGCGCGGGTGGCGAAGTCGATGCCGAAGAAGCAGGGCCACTTCACCGGCGGGGACGAGATCCGGATGTGGACCTCGGCGGCGCCCGCCTCGCGCAGCATGCGCACCAGCGCCCGCTGGGTGTTGCCGCGCACGATCGAGTCGTCGACGACGACCAGGCGCTTGCCCTTGATGACTTCCTTCAAGGGGTTCAGCTTCAGCCGGATGCCGAGCTGGCGGATGGTCTGCGAGGGCTGGATGAAGGTACGGCCGACGTACGCGTTCTTCACCAGACCGGAGCCGAACGGGATGCCGGAGGCCTCCGCGTAACCGACCGCCGCGGGGGTCCCGGACTCCGGGGTCGCTATGACCAGATCGGCGTCGGCGGGCGCTTCCTTGGCCAGGCGGCGGCCCATCTCGACGCGCGAGAGGTAGACGTTGCGGCCGGCGATGTCGGTGTCCGGGCGGGCCAGGTACACATACTCGAAGACACAGCCGCGGGGCTTCGCTTCCGCGAATCGGGAGCTGCGCAGTCCGTTCTCGTCGATCGCGACGAACTCGCCGGGCTCGATCTCGCGGACGAAGCTGGCGCCCGTGATGTCGAGGGCGGCGGTCTCCGAGGCGACGACCCAGCCGCGCTCCAGGCGGCCGAGGACCAGCGGGCGGATGCCCTGCGGGTCGCGGGCCGCGTAGAGGGTCTGCTCGTTCATGAAGACGAGCGAGAAGGCGCCCATGACCTGCGGCAGGACCTTGGCGGCCGCTTCCTCGACGGTCAGCGGCTTGCCGTCGTCGTCGACCTGGCCGGCCAGCAGTGCGGTGACGAGGTCGGTGTCGTTGGTCGCGGCCACCTGGGTGGCGCGGCCGTTCTCCTTGGGGAGAGCGGCGACCATCTCGGCGAGCTGCGCCGTGTTGACCAGGTTGCCGTTGTGACCGAGCGCGATGGATCCGTGCGCCGTGGCCCTGAACGTCGGCTGGGCGTTCTCCCAGACGGAGGCACCGGTGGTCGAGTAGCGGGCGTGTCCCACCGCGATATGACCCTGGAGCGAACCTAGCGAAGTCTCGTCGAAGACCTGGGAGACCAGGCCCATGTCCTTGAAGACGAGGATCTGGGAGCCGTTGCTCACCGCGATTCCCGCGGATTCCTGACCCCGGTGCTGAAGGGCGTAGAGCCCGAAGTACGTGAGCTTTGCGACCTCTTCGCCCGGAGCCCAGACACCGAAGACGCCACAAGCGTCCTGGGGGCCCTTCTCGCCGGGAAGCAGATCGTGATTGAGTCGACCGTCACCACGTGGCACGGCTCCGAGTGTAGGCGAGATCGTGCACTGGTCCGAATCCGGTCATCTGCCGCACACGGCCTCCGGCCACGTCGGCCGGGGGGGCTCATCGCTCCGCTGCCGCCTGGACACCCTTGCCGTTTTCGCTGGTCAGCGTGATCCCGCGATGGGTGAGCCGATAGGACAGCGGCCGGGCGAGCCGTTCGGTCAGATTCCTCTCGACGCTCATGAGTGAGCCGTCGCACATCTTGCGGGTGGTCCTGGGACTGCTCAGAGTGAGATGACGGTCCCGTACGGTCGCGCGCGCGGTGAAGCGGTTGCAGCCGAGGCTGCCGGAGGCCGTGCCCGCCTTCCGGTCCAGCGTGAACCAGGCCTTGCCGGCCGCCGCGGCCGGCAGCGAGGAGGCGACGTCCTTGTCGACCAGCGCGGTGATCCGCCACCTGGTGCCGTGCAGGGACGCGTCCCCCTCCCTGGTCAGGCGCACCCGGTCACCGTTCTCGGTGGTGAGGGTGAGCCTGCCGTGGTCGACGGCGGCGGCGAGCGAACGGCCCGCGAGGGCCCGGGAGAAAGCCGACTCGAAGGCCATCGGTTCCTTGGCGCAGGCCATGTCGGTGGCCTCGGCGGGACCGAAGTCGATCCGGCCATCCCGGAAGGCGGCCGCCGCGCCGAAGCTGTTGCAGCCGTAGTTGCCGTGGGCCCGGCCGTGGTCGTCGATCCGGAGGTAGGCGCCGTCGGGGGCCTTCCGGGTGGTGCCGCCCGAGCTGAGGCTGTCCACCCGCCAATGGACGCCGGTGACGGACGACGGATCGGTGCGCCGGACGACGGATCCGGTGCCGGCCGAGGCGGATCCGGTGCCGGCCGAGGCGGATCCGCTGCTGCCGTCCGAGGCGGCTCCGGTGCCGCAGGCCACGACGAGGGGGAGCAGGGTCAGCACGGTGAGGGCCAGTCGGTGCTTGTCCATGGGGGTGGGACGGGTGCGGCTCGGGCGCGGTTCCACGGCCGCGCCCGGCCGCTCGGGTCAGGTCAGGTCAGGTCATCAGCGGCAGCAGGGCACCGAGGTCGGCCCGTTCACCGCTCGCGCTGACCTTGGCGTCGGCGATGGCCGAGTCCCATGAGGTACGGCCCGTCGCCAGCCGGATCCAGGTCAGCGGGTCGGTCTCGACGACGTTCGGCGGGGTGCCGCGGGTGTGGCGGGGGCCTTCGACGCACTGCACGACGGCGAAGGGCGGAACGCGCACCTCGGTCGAGGCACCGGGCGCCTTGACCGCGAGCGCGTCGGCGAGCAAGCGGGTGCAGGCGGCGAGGGCCTGACGGTCGTAGGGGATGTCGAGACCCGGGACGGCGTCGTTCAGGTCGTCGGTGTGGACGACGAGTTCGACGGTGCGGGTGACGAGGTAGTCGGCAAGCGGCACGGCGCCCGCATCGGTGTCGAGCAGCCGGGCGTCGGGCGCCCCCGCGAGGCACTGCGCGAAGTGCCGCTCCGTGTCGGCGAGGAAGGCGCCGGGATCGGGGTGCCGCTCGGCCGTTTCGCGGGCGGTGTCGGCGAGGGAGCCGGCGTCGGCGGAGGCGGCGAACGGCCAGTCCAGGAGGGTGGCGTTCGGCCGGGCCGGCTCCGGCTTGTCGAGGAAGCGGCCGACGGCCCCGAGGGCCGTGCCGAGGTGCGCGACCAGTTCCCCTACGGTCCGGCCCCCGAGCCGGGTGGGGAGCGCGAGTTGGGCGGGGGTGAGGGTGCCCACGGCTTCCCGTACGTTCCCGAACTGGGCGAGGACCGCGGCGCGGGTCCTCGCGGGGTCGTACGTGCGGGTGCGCTTCTTGGCCGGGGACATGGTGGTGAGCCTATACATGGTGAGGGCCCCGCCCGTCGGAACGGGCGGGGTCTTCACCGTCGTACGGCCGGGGCCTACTTGAGGAGGGCCGGGATGGTCCGCTCGTGGGCCTCGCGCAGTTCCGCCAGCGGCAGCTCGAACTCGCCCTGGAGTTCCACCGTGTCACCGTCCACGACACCGATGCGGGTGACGGGCAGGCCGCGCGCGCCGCACATGTCGTTGAAGCGGATCTCCTCGGAGCGGGGCACCGCGACGATCGCGCGGCCCGCCGACTCGGAGAAGAGGAAGGTGAACGCGTCGAGCCCGTCGGGCACGATCAGCCGCGCGCCCTTGCCGCCGAGCAGCGCCGACTCGACCACGGCCTGGATCAGACCGCCGTCGGACAGGTCGTGCGCGGAGTCGATCATGCCGTCGCGGGAGGCGGAGATCAGGATCTCGCCCAGGAGTCGCTCGCGCTCCAGGTCGACCTGCGGCGGCAGACCGCCGAGGTGGTCGTGGACGACCTGCGACCAGGCCGAACCGCCGAACTCCTCACGGGTGTCGCCGAGCAGGTAGAGGAGCTGGCCCTCCTCCTGGAAGGCGACCGGGGTACGGCGGGCGACGTCGTCGATGACACCCAGCACCGCCACGACCGGGGTCGGGTGGATGGCCACCTCGCCCGTCTGGTTGTACAGGGAGACGTTGCCGCCGGTCACCGGCGTGCCCAGCTGCAGGCAGGCGTCCGCGAGTCCGCGGACGGCCTCCGCGAACTGCCACATGACGGCCGGGTCCTCGGGCGAGCCGAAGTTCAGGCAGTCGGAGACGGCGAGCGGCTTGGCACCCGTGGTGGCCACGTTCCGGTACGCCTCGGCGAGCGCGAGCTGCGCGCCCGCGTACGGGTCGAGCTTCGCGTACCGCCCGTTGCCGTCGGTCGCGATGGCGACACCGAGCCCGGACGTCTCGTCGATCCGGATCATCCCGGAGTCCTCGGGCTGGGCGAGGACCGTGTTGCCCTGGACGAAGTGGTCGTACTGGGAGGTGATCCACTTCTTGGACGCCTGGTTGGGGGACGCCACCAGCTGCAGGACCTGGTCCTTCAGCTCCTCGGACGTCTCGGGCCGCGGCAGCTTGTTCGCGTCGTCGGCCTGGAGCGCGTCCTGCCACTCGGGGCGGGCGTACGGACGCTCGTAGACCGGGCCCTCGTGCGCGACCGTGCGCGGGTCGACGTCGACGATCTTCTCGCCGTGCCAGTAGATCTCCAGCCGGTCGCCGTCCGTCACCTCACCGATGACGGTGGCGATGACGTCCCACTTGGCGCAGATCCCCAGGAACCGGTCGACCTTCTCCGGCTCGACGACCGCGCACATCCTCTCCTGCGACTCGCTCATGAGGATCTCCTCCGGCGAGAGCGTGGAGTCGCGCAGCGGTACGTCGTCCAGGGTGACGCGCATACCCCCGGAGCCGTTGGAGGCGAGCTCGGAGGTCGCGCAGGACAGACCGGCGGCGCCGAGGTCCTGGATGCCGACGACCAGCTTCTCCCGGAAGGCCTCCAGGGTGCACTCGATGAGCAGCTTCTCCTGGAAGGGGTCGCCGACCTGGACGGCCGGGCGCTTCGACGGCTTGGCGTCGTCGAAGGTCTCGGAGGCGAGGATCGAGGCGCCGCCGATGCCGTCGCCGCCGGTGCGGGCGCCGTACAGGACGACCTTGTTGCCCGCGCCGGAGGCCTTCGCGAGGTGGATGTCCTCGTGCCGCATCACGCCGATGGCGCCCGCGTTGACCAGCGGGTTGCCCTGGTAGCAGGCGTCGAAGACGACCTCGCCGCCGATGTTGGGCAGCCCGAGGCAGTTGCCGTAGCCGCCGATGCCGGCGACGACGCCCGGCAGCACGCGCTTGGTGTCGGGGTGGTCGGCCGCGCCGAAGCGCAGCGGGTCGACGACGGCCACGGGCCGCGCGCCCATCGCGATGATGTCGCGGACGATGCCGCCGACACCGGTCGCGGCGCCCTGGTAGGGCTCCACATAGGAGGGGTGGTTGTGCGACTCGACCTTGAAGGTCACCGCGTAGCCCTGGCCGACGTCGACGACTCCGGCGTTCTCGCCGATACCGACGAGGAGCGCGTCGGACCGGGGGGCCTTCTCACCGAACTGGCGGAGGTGGACCTTGGAGGACTTGTACGAGCAGTGCTCGGACCACATGACCGAGTACATGGCGAGCTCGGCGCCGGTGGGGCGGCGGCCCAGGATCTCGACGACCCGCTCGTACTCGTCCTTCTTCAGGCCGAGTTCGGCCCAGGGCAGCTCGACGTCGGGGGTCGCGGTCGCGTGCTCGACCGTGTCCAGAGGCGTCCGGCTCATGCGCCCACCAGCTTCTTGAGGATCGACGTGAAGAACGGGAGCCCGTCGGTACGGCCGGTACCGATCAGCGGCTCGACGGCGTGCTCCGGGTGCGGCATGAGGCCGACGACGTTCCCGGCCTCGTTGGTGATGCCGGCGATGTCACGGAGCGAGCCGTTCGGGTTGAAGTCCAGGTAGCGGAAGACGACCCGGCCCTCGGCCTCCAGCTTGTCGAGCGTGTACTCGTCGGCGACGTACCGGCCGTCCATGTTCTTCAGCGGGATGTGGATGTCCTGACCGGCGGTGTAGTCGCTGGTCCAGGACGTCTCCGCGTTCTCCACCCGCAGCTTCTGGTCGCGGCAGATGAAGTGGAGGTGGTCGTTGCCGAGCATCCCGCCCGGGAGGAGGTGCGCCTCGGTGAGGATCTGGAAGCCGTTGCAGATGCCGAGGACCGGCAGACCGGCCTTCGCCTGCTCGATGACGGTCTCCATCACCGGAGAGAACCGGGAGATGGCACCGGCGCGCAGATAGTCGCCGTAGGAGAAACCGCCGGGCAGCACCACGGCGTCGACCTGCTTGAGGTCCTTGTCCTTGTGCCAGAGGGCGACGGGCTCGGCGCCGGCGAGGCGGATCGCGCGCTGCGTGTCCCGGTCGTCGAGGCTCCCGGGGAAAGTGACGACGCCAATACGAGCGGTCACTTGGCGGCCTCCGCCACTTCCTCCACCTTGACGGTGAAGTCTTCGATCACGGTGTTGGCGAGGAAGGATTCCGCAAGCTCGTGGATGCGGGCGAGCGCGGCGCCATCGACCGGACCGTCCACCTCGAGTTCGAATCGCTTTCCCTGACGTACATCGGAGATGCCTTCGAAACCGAGCCGCGGCAGGGCGCGCTGGACCGCCTGGCCCTGGGGGTCGAGGATCTCCGGCTTGAGCATGACGTCGACTACGACGCGTGCCACTGGCACTCCCGGTGTGTGGTGCTGAGCAGGTTCCTTCAGACTACCCGCACAAAATTTCTACTCGCGTAGATTCGTAGCTTCCTACGTGAGCCCCATCACGATCGCGCAACGTCGGGCGGGCTCCACACGGAAAATCCTCGGAAAAACCGCAGAAGAGCGCGGCGAAGCATTGCCCGGTGGACACGCGGACGTATTCAGCTGGTCTTCACAATGCAATGCCGGGCACTGTACAAAGGAAATGGCAATAGCCGATACTTTGCCCAATTACTGCCGGACAGTCGACATCTCCCCGGCATCCCCGGACGTCCGCGCACGTCGTGGCGGATGAGCGCGGAGGTGCCGCACGAAGGGACCGATATTCGTGGCGCAGCGTGTCGTGGTCACTCTCTTTGACGACATCGACGGCTCAGAAGCGGCGGAAACGATCGTCTTCGGACTGGACGGCAAGTCGTACGAGATCGACCTCAATCAAGCCAATGCCAAGAAACTGCGTAAGGTGCTGGCACCCTACGTCGAGGCCGGCCGCAAGAAGGCCAAGTCCGGGAAGGCGTACACCCACACGGCGTTGACCCCGGACCCGGCCGCCGTCCGCGCCTGGGCCCGTTCCAACAAGATGGACGTGCCGCCGCGGGGCCGGATCCCGAAGAAGGTCTACGAGGCGTTCGCCGAGTCGCAGTGAGGGACGGCGGGGCGGTCGGGGGCGCCGGTGCGTCCGTCGACTGCTGAACTGCCGGGGCTGGTGTGACGGTCGGGGTTGATGGGGTCGTCGAGGTGGCTGTCGCTGCCGGAGACCGCTGTGGCGGCCGGGGTCCCTCCCGGCCGGCGCTCCGGCGCCGGCGTCCTCGCTCCCGCGCCCCTGTGGCGGCGTGCGGCGGCTGCCATCCCGGCCCGCTCGCAACCGACTTGCGTTGCACCCCAGGTGATCAGCTAAAGTCTGGAGCACGCCGAGGGGCGAGGCCGAAAGGCCGAGACCCGAGGAGTCACGCGGGTGTAGTTCAGTAGCAGAACACCCCCTTTCCAAGGGGGAGGCGCAGTGTGCAATCCCTGTCACCCGCTCCACGGCATCGGCTCAACCAGTCTTCTGGATCAGGTAAGCTGGTGCTTGCACCGATCGGTGAGAGCCGGTCGGGAGCAGTGCGGACGTAGCTCAGTTGGTAGAGCGCAACCTTGCCAAGGTTGAGGTCGCGAGTTCGAGCCTCGTCGTCCGCTCCACTGAGAAAGGCCCCGGTCAGCCGACCGGGGCCTTTCTCGTGTGCGTGCCCGAAGCGGCGGGGGGCGGGACGGGCGTCTGACATTTGTCATGCCGAGCGATGACATCGCACACTGCCGGCGGTCTCGGCACGCCGGGACGCTTGAGGCATGAACGCGAACGAGCGTGAAGAAGTGATCCAGGTCACGGACCTGCGTCGAGTGTACGGGGGCGGCTTCGAAGCCGTGCGCGGGATCACCCTCTCGGTGGCCCGCGGCGAGCTCTTCGCGCTCCTCGGCACGAACGGGGCGGGCAAGACCTCGACGATGGAGCTGCTGGAGGGTCTCGCACCGCCGACCGGCGCCCGGGTGCGGATCCTGGGACACGATCCGTACGAGGAGCGGGCGGCCGTACGCCCCCGAATCGGAGTGATGCTCCAGGAGGGCGGTTTCCCCTCGGAGTTGACGGTCACGCAGACCGTCAGGATGTGGGCCGGCTGCACAACCGGCGCCCGCCCCACGGGCGAGGCGCTGGAGCTGGTCGGCCTCGCCCACCGGGCGGGCGTCCGGGTGAAACAGCTGTCCGGGGGCGAGAAGCGACGCCTGGATCTCGCGCTCGCGCTGCTCGGCCGCCCCGAGATCCTCTTCCTGGACGAGCCGACCACGGGCCTGGACGCCGAAGGGCGCATGCGCACCTGGGAGCTGGTCCGGGAGCTGCGCACCGGGGAGCTCACCGACCGCGAGATCCTCGTCGGTTCCGCGCTGCCCGCCGTGTGCATCGGCGTCGTGCAGTGTGTGCTTCTGGCCGTCGGCTGCATGGCCTTCCTCGACGCCGGGGCGCCCCGCGCGCCCCATCTCGTCCTTCTGGGGCTGCTGTCGGGGCTGGTGCTGTGCGTGGCGCTGGCGGCGGTCACCGCGACCTTCAGCAGAACCGTCGAGAGCGCACAGATCACGGCGCTGCCCCTGCTGTTCGTGTCGATGTTCGGCTCCGGCATCACCATCCCGACGGATCTTCTCCCCCACCGTGTCGCCTCCCTCTGCGAACTGCTGCCGCTGTCACCGGCGATGCGCCTGATTCGCGGCGGCTGGACGGGCGGCCTCTCCGCGCACGAGGCCCTGACCGCAGGTGCGGTGGCGGTGGCCTGGACCGTGCTCGCGGTGTTTGCTGTACGACGGTGGTTCCGCTGGGAGCCCCGGCGCTGATCCCGGCCGGCCCGGTACCCGCCGGGCCCGGACGGGGACAGGACAGGGTGAGCAGGCGGTCGTCCGAGCGCCGGCCGCGGCCGATCGGGGGACGAAGGACGTGAGGGAGCCGACAACCGGTGCGCGCGGGACCGGGGACGCGGTGGCGATGTCCCCGGGCAGGGAGACGAGCGGGGGCCCGATCGCGCCGGCGACGGGGGAGCGAGAGACCGGCGGACAGACACCCGTCACCCGGCCCGAAGGGGGGCACAGGATGATCGGACGGCTCAGGAGCTGGCAGCGCCGCACCTGGCACGACCGCAGCAAGGCGGCCCGAGTCGAGTTGCAGAGCGTCATCGTGACGCACTGCACGTTCTGGGTGTTCTCCCTGTCCTGGCTCATGCTGCCACTGCTGTCCGGACTCCACCCCGAGCCGGTGCCGCGGCTCCTGGGAGGACTGCTGCTGCTCCTGGGCGCCCTCCAGTGCGTGGTGGCCAACCGGTGCGTCCGACCCGTCCTCGATCACTATCTGGGCCGCGCCGAGCTGCCGCCGCGCGCCCTGCGGGCACCGGTCGGGCTGCTGGTGCTGGGACTGGCGCTGCTCGTGCTGCTCGACCTGCTGGACGCGGCCCCCTCGATCACCGTCCGGCTCGTGCTCGGTGCCACGCTGATGCCCTTCGGGATGCTGTACAGCCTGCTTGTGCCGCTCCGGGTGTTCCTCCGGCAGACCGCGGTCCTCGCCGCCGTCCTCGGCCTGGTGCTCGGGCTGACCCGGCTGGACGCCGCGGCGGCCCTGGGGTCGGCCGTCATGGTCGGGTTCGTCAGCCTCTTCTGCCTGCTCACCTCCCGGTGCGGGGCGTGGACCCTGTCCGTGCTGTGGGAGGCCGAGCGCGCCCGGGAGGTCGAGGCCCAGCTCGCCGTCGCCGAGGAACGGCTGCGGTTCGGACGTGATCTGCACGATGTGCTCGGGCGCAACCTCGCCGTGATCGCCCTCAAGAGCGAACTCGCCGTCCGGTTGGCCCGCCGCGGGCGCCCCGAGGCCGTGGAGCAGATGATCGAGGTGCAGCGGTTGGCCCAGGAGTCGCAGCGCGAGGTCCGGGAGGTCGTACGCGGCTACCGCGAGGCGGATCTCGGCAAGGAACTGGCGGGTGCCCAGGGGGTGTTGACGGCCGCCGGAATCGACTGCACGGTGAGCGGCTCGGCCGTCGGACTGCCGCCACTGGTGCAGTCGGCGCTGGGCTGGGTGGTACGGGAGGCGGCCACCAACGTGCTGCGCCACGGGGACGCCCGGCGCTGTGCGGTGACCCTCGAGATCAAGGAAGGGCGGGCCGTGCTGTCCGTGGAGAACGATGGGGCACCGAGACCCGGACCGGGTCCGGGATCGGGGCTCACGGGCCTGCGCGAGCGGCTGTCGAAGGTCGACGGCACCCTGCGGGCCGGACCGGACGGACGGGGCTCCTTCCGGCTGAGTGCCGAGGTGCCGCTCTCCCCCACCGAGTCCTTCGTCCCGCCCCGCACCGTGAGCGAGGTCACCCCATGACGTCTTCCCCACCGGTCCGGCTGCTCCTGGCGGACGACGAACACCTCATTCGGGGCGCGCTCGCCGCGCTGCTGGCCCTGGAGGACGACCTCGTGGTGCTCGCGGAGGCTGCGACCGGTCCCGAGGCTCTCGCCATGGCCCGGGCGCACCGGCCCGACGTGGCGGTGCTGGATCTCCAGATGCCGGGGGCCGACGGTGTGAAGGTCGCCACATCCCTGCGGGCCGGACTGCCGGAGTGCCGGGTGCTGATCGTGACCAGTCACGGTCGGCCGGGGCATCTGAAGCGGGCGCTCCAGGCCGGTGTGCGCGGGTTCGTCCCCAAGACCGTCAGCGCGCAGCGGCTCGCGGAGATCATTCGCACCGTGCACGCCGGACACCGTTATGTGGACCCGGACTTGGCCGCGGACGCGATCTCCGCCGGGGACTCCCCGCTGACCGCCCGCGAGACCGAGGTGCTCGAGCTGGCCACCGACGGGGCGCCCGTGACGGAGATCGCGGAGCGGGCCGCGCTGTCGCAGGGGACCGTGCGCAACTACCTGTCGTCGGCCGTCTCGAAACTCGGGGTGGAGAACCGTCATGCCGCGGTGCATCTCGCACGGGAGCGAGGTTGGGTATAGTTGCTCTCGCGCAACGGCGCAATGCGGACGTAGCTCAGTTGGTAGAGCGCAACCTTGCCAAGGTTGAGGTCGCGAGTTCGAGCCTCGTCGTCCGCTCCACGGAGCAAAGGCCCCGGTCAGTCGACCGGGGCCTTTCTCGTGTGCGGCGGGCGGCCGTCAGGACCAGCTGACGCCCGTCAGACGCTCGTACGCCTCCACGTACTTCGCCCGGGTCGCCTCCACGATCTCCTGCGGCAGCGGCGGCGGGGGCTGCTCGCCGGCGCGGTCCCAGCCGGAGGCGGGGGAGGTCAGCCAGTCCCGGACGAACTGCTTGTCGAACGACGGCTGGGAGTGGCCCGGCTCCCACAGGTCGGCCGGCCAGAAGCGGGAGGAGTCCGGGGTGAGCACCTCGTCGGCGAGGACGAGGGTCTCGCCCTCGTACCCGAACTCGAACTTGGTGTCCGCCAGGATGATCCCCCGCTCGCGGGCGATGCCCCGGGCACGCCCGTACACCGCGAGGGTCGCCTGCCGCAGGTGCGCGGCGGTCTCGGCGCCGACCTGGCGGGCGACCTCCTCGTAGGAGACGTTCTCGTCGTGCTCGCCGACCGCGGCCTTGGTGGCGGGCGTGAAGATCGGCGCGGGCAGCTCCGAGCCGTCCACCAGCCCCTCGGGCAGGGCTAGGCCGCAGACCGTGCGGGACTCCCGGTACTCGACGAGACCCGAACCGGTCAGATAGCCCCGGGCCACGCACTCCACCGGGATCATCCGCAGGGACTTGCAGACCAGGGTGCGGCCGGCCCAGTCGGCGGGGGCGCCGGGCGGCAGCTCGGTGCTCAGGACATGGCTCGGCACCAGATCGCGGAGCTGGTCGAACCACCAGAGCGACAGCTGGGTGAGGATCCGGCCCTTGCCCGGGATCTCGGTCGGCAGCACCCAGTCGAATGCGGACGTACGGTCACTGGCGACCATCACGAGGTCGCCCGCCTCGTTCTGGTACAGCTCGCGCACCTTCCCGGTGTGCAGATGCACCAGACCCGGCACCTGGACGGGCTCGGGCTTTACGACGAATCCGGACACGGTTCCTCCCCGTGGTTCTGTCCAATCGGCTCGATTCTCCCGTATGCGAGGAACGAGCCGGGTACGGGGTGGGGTCGCGGAGGGATCAGTCCCGCTTGCAGATGCGGTCGAGGAGGTTCGCCGTGGCCTGCTGGACCCGGGCGTCCGTGTGGCCGGGGCGGTCCAGGGCGGGGGACCAGGCGAACGTCCCGGAGGCGAAGACCAGGGCTCCGGACGGGGCCCGGTAGAGGGAGGTCTCCTGGTGGCGCAGGGCGCCCTCGCCGTCCCGGTACGGGGAGTGCGCGAGCAGGATGCGGCCCTGGTGCTCGGGCAGTGGGGCCCGCGGGAAGTAACGGTCCGCCTCGCCGGCGACCATCCCGTCCACTTCGTCGCCCTCGTGAGCGCCGGTCGACTCCCACAGCCAGTGCTCGGCGTTGCGGACGACGAGCGGATGGGGCTCGGGGACCCGTCCCGCGTACTGGATCCCGATCATCTCCTGCTCGGGACGGTCGATCTCCCGCCACAGCGCGGCCTTCCCCGGGCCGCGGCGCTTGCGGCAGGTGAGCAGCCGGTCCGGGACCCCGGACGCGGAGGGACCCAGCTCCACCTGCCAGTACATGGTGTTGGCGGACAGGAACACCAGCGAGGTGCCGTGTTCGCGGGCGAGTTCCACGGTGCGGCGCATCTGCGTCGACCAGTACTCGTCATGGCCGGGGAAGACGAGGCCCCGGTAGCGGGTGGGGTCGACGCGGCCCGCGTGCAGATCGCGGGCGTCGGCGTAGGCGATGTCGTAGCCGTAGCGCTCGGCCCAGCGGATGAAGTCGTAGGCGTGGCCGACGTGCAGCGGCAGGCCCGCCCCTGCGTACGGGCGGTCGAAGGAGACCGTGGTGGCCGCGTCGGCCTCGCCGAGCAGCCGGCCGTTCCGGTCCCAGGCGTGGTAGAGGCTGGCGCCGGTGTGCCCGTCCTCCGGATAGAGGTTGTACGCCTGCCAGGTGATGTCGGGCAGCAGCAGAAGCAGGTCCGCCGGGCGGCCGTCACGGACGGTGAAGGGCACGTGGGAGCGGTAGCCGTCGGCGGTGGTGAGGACGGCGACGTACGCGCCGATGCTCCAGTACGAGGGAACCTGCAGCCGCCAGGAGAGCCACCAGTGGTGGCAGGAGACCGTGCGGTCGGCGGTGAGCGGGGGCGGCTGGACGATGCCGGAGAGGCGGGGGCTGGTGGTGATCTTGGAGGCTCCGTCGCCGCCGTAGTGCCCGATCCGGTACACGTCGACGGCGAACTCCTGGGGCGGGTCGACGGTGATGCGGAAGTCGATGGCGTCGCCCGGCGCCACCGCGCCCGTCGAGGTGAAGCCCTTGATCTGGCGGTGGACGTCGTCGGCCGACCGGGGTCCGCTGGTGCGGGGCGCCGGGATACGGGTGCCCTTGGCGCCCTGGGACGGGATGTGGGCCGGTGCCGGATCCACGTACCAGGGGACCACGTGTCCCGTGTCGTCGAAGTACGTCTCACTTCCTCGGAGCCAGGGGACGGGGCCCTGGCCGAAAGGATCCGTCACGGCATGCGCGAGAGCGCCCGACTCCCAGCGGCGAATGTGCTCCGACTCCATGTGATGTCCCCTCCCTCGTCCCCCGTGAGCCGTCCTGAGCCCTTGCTCTGGCATGTGCCTCGTGCGCGATCGGTCCCAGCACATCACATTACGCACGCACTCCGTCACCGTTCGTCGTGAATTGACGTGAACGGAATGGGATTCTCCGGCCAGGGGTCGGGGTCGCGGAATCGAAGGTCCGGCATCTGCGCAGGTGGGCGGGGGTGGGGGTGCCGACCGGTGGGGCGGATGTGGGCGGGAGCGGGCCCCGGGTCGGCGCGGACCGAGGGGTCGCGGGTGCCGTATGGCCGGATGTCAGACCAACCGGACCGGCTTCTCGGCGCGCACCCCCAGGTTCAGCAGCCAGGTGCGCAGCGGGGCCGGATCGCCCTCCTCGACCAGGGTGAGCACCCGGGGCGCCAGATCGGCCGTGCGCTCGCCTCTGACCAGCAGGGACGGCCCGTCCAGCCAGTCGAGTCCCGGCACCGCTCCGGCCGTGTCCATCGCGGCGCAGCACACCATCGCGGTGACATGGTCCATGAGCAGTTCCCGGCCGGTGCGGGGCGGCTGGAGCGGGAACAGCGGCAGCACTCCCTCGTCCCACAGCGCCGGGACCGGGCCCGGCGCCTGTCCCGCGTCACCGCCGCCCGGTGCCCGGCCGACGGCCGCCTCCTCCCGTGCCATGGCGGCGCTGAGCCCGGCGACCAGGGCGGCGGCGCGCACGCTGGCGACCACCCCGTCGTCGTCGGGAGTCGTGGGCACCGGCGCCTCGCCCTCGGTACCGGGCGCCCGGACCGTCAGATACTCCAGGACCCGCTCCAGCGTCGGGCCGTCCGCGCCGGGCACCGCCCTGGGGGTGGGCTGGTGGACGCCCAGGGCGTCCAGGACGCGCTGGAGGCGGGCCGCGTCCGTGCGCCACTTGCGGTCGACGACCTCCTCCGGGTAGTCGCGCCAGTCCACCGGCGCCCACTGCGGGCCGGGCTCGGCCGGGCCCCCGTGGAAGAGACGGGCCGCGAGCAGCGAGGCCGCCTCGTCGATCGTCCCGGGCTCCTCGAGCAGATCACAGGCCGGCCGCTCGCCCAGCCGGGAGGCGAAGCCCTCGGCCAGCCGGTCCCGGCGCGACAGTTCCGTCAGTGCCGCGACCACGCCCGCGTCCAGCCGCGAGGGCCAGCGGCCCATCCGCCATGCCGGCAGGGCGACCCGGGTCAGCAGGCGGTCCCAGCCCGCGTACGCCAGCCCGACCTGTTCCTGCGCCACGATCCGCAGACCGTAGTCCACAGCCTGTGCGCGCTCGGCCGCGGCCGCCGCCACCCCCCGCTCCATCTCCGCCGCATGCACCCGGCAGCTCCGCAGCAGCAGACGGGCCACCCAGCCGACCCCGGCGAGCAGCGTGCGTACCGGCGGGCTGTGCTCGGGCGCGGACGTCACGGCCACGGCCGCGTCCAGTCCTCGTACGAAACGACGGGCCGCCGCTATGTCGGGGTGCGCCGACGGGCCCGTACCGGCCACGACCGGGGCGAGGACCGCGCGCAGTTCGCCCACCCGCATCCACCACAGGAACGGCGAGCCTATGACGAGCACGGGCGCGGTCGGGGCCCGGAGGGGCCGGGGCGCCGACAGGCCGCGTATCCCCCGGGGCGCGGCCGCGTCCTGTCCGCCGCGGACCGGCGGGCCGTGGGCGCGGTGGGTGCGGTCCTCCAGCCAGCTGTCGCAGTCGGGCGTGAGCGCTATCGCGGACGGGGCGGGGACGTCCAGGCGGTCGGCCAGGTCCCGGACCATCCGGTACAGATCGGGGGCCGCGGCCTCCGAGAGCGGGACCGTCGGGCTGACGGCCGGGCGGGCGCGGGCGACGACGAGGGCGATACCGGCGGCGGAGAGCAGGACGACGGCGGCGACGGCGGTCATGACCCAGCGGGTGATCACCCAGTCGTGGCCGCTGATGTGGCCGGTGGACTCACCGGCCAGGAGCACGACGGCGACGGCGGCGGGCAGCAGGGCGACGGCAAGTGCTCTGCTGCGGATCCGCAGCACGGCAAGAGCCCGTGAGCGCGCGCCCTGCGCGCCCGCCTCCACACCCAAACCGGTCACGACCGGACGTCACCCCCTCTGTCCCGCCTCTGCACAGCCCGCCGGCGTCCGGCGCGCCCTGCGCCGTGACGGTCTCCGTCGTGTCCGGCGCGCAAGTCGTCGCCGGACACCCGTGCGTTGCTCACTCCCCCACTGTGGCACCCGCCACTGACATCGCAATGCCGGTGGGCCAAGTGCCGGAACGGCTTGCGCCGCACCCTAGTTGGGGTCCCGGCCCTCGTCAGCCGGATGGGCCACCGCTCACCCGATGGAATGGCTTTGGGGAAAGGTGGATGACGCAGGACATGGACCGGGCCCCGAATCCGGAAGAGGAATTCGGGGGCCGGGGGGTTCATCGCTCACCGCGTCTCGGGGGCGGTGACCCGTCTGCCGCGGTCGCCGGGCGCCTGGCGGGGCTCTCAGGCCCGGACGTCGGCCTCCGCGGCCTTCGCAGCAATGTCCGTACGGTGCTGGGAGCCGTCGAGGCGGACGCGGTCCACCGCCGCGTACGCCCGTCGGCGTGCCTCGACGAGGTCCGCACCGGTCGCCGTGACGGACAGCACACGGCCGCCCGCGCTCACCACCTCGTCGCCCTCGCGCCGGGTGCCCGCGTGCAGGACGTACGCGTGCGGGGCGTCCTCGGCCGCCACCTCGTCGAGGCCGGTGATCGGGTCGCCGGTGCGCGGGGTGTCCGGGTAGTTGTGCGAGGCCACGACCACGGTGACAGCCGCGTCGTCGCTCCAGCGCAGGGGTTCGACATCGGCGAGGGTGCCGTTCGCCGCGGCCAGCAGCACCCCGGCGAGCGGGGTCTTCAGCCGGGCGAGGACGACCTGGGTCTCCGGGTCGCCGAAGCGGGCGTTGAACTCGATGACCCGCACACCGCGCGAGGTGATCGCCAGGCCCGCGTAGAGCAGACCGGAGAACGGGGTGCCGCGGCGGCGCATCTCGTCGACCGTGGGCTGCAGCACGGTCCGCAGAACGTCGTCGACCAGCTTCGGATCGGCCCACGGCAGCGGCGAGTAAGCACCCATGCCGCCGGTGTTCGGCCCCTCGTCGCCGTCCAGGGCGCGCTTGAAGTCCTGCGCGGGCTGGAGCGGGACGACCGTCTCGCCGTCGGTGACGGCGAACAGGGACACCTCGGGGCCGTCCAGGAACTCCTCGATGACGACGCGCTCGCAGCGGGCCGCGTGCGCCCGGGCGGCGTCGAGATCGGCGGTGACGACGACACCCTTGCCGGCGGCGAGGCCGTCGTCCTTCACGACGTACGGGGCACCGAAGGCGTCGAGCGCCTCCTCGACCTCGTCGGTGGTCGTGCAGACGTACGAACGCGCGGTGGGGACGCCCGCCTCCGCCATCACGTCCTTGGCGAACGCCTTGGACCCCTCCAGCTCCGCGGCCTCCTTGGAGGGGCCGAAGACGGGGATCCCGGCCCGGCGCACGGCGTCCGCGACGCCCGCGACGAGCGGTGCCTCCGGGCCCACGACGACGAGCCCGGCGCCGATCTCCGTGGCGAGCGCCGCCACGGCGTCACCGTCGAGGGCGTCGATCCGGTGCAGCTGAGCCACCTCGGCGATGCCGGCGTTGCCGGGGGCGCAGTGCAGCGCGGTGACGTCGGGGTCGAGGGAGAGGGAACGGCACAGGGCGTGTTCGCGGGCACCGCTGCCGATGACGAGGACCTTCACGGGGTCAGCCTAACGGGCGCGAGGCCGTGGCCTTGTGGGGGCCGCCGAAGGGCGGCGGGAGGAAGGTTTGTGGCTTTACCCGAACCGCCGACCGTCGGCGGACTCACCCGTCACTCGTTGGAGAACTCCTCCACGACGGTGGCGCCCAGCTCCCGGACGATCAGGTCGTGACCCGACAGGGCCGACTCGTCCAGGTCGGGGTCGTCGTCCTCCGGCATGTCGTCCTCGGGGGCCACCGGCTGCCGCGCCGGGGCGGGAGGCGCCGCGGGGGCCGGGGCGGAGGCGGGACCGGCCGGTGCCGGGGACGGGGCCGCCGCGGCCGGACGCGCCGCCGGTGCCGACTGCTGGGGTGCGGGGCGCTGCGCGGCCGGTGCCCCGGCGCCGTAGCCGCCACCGCCGCCGCCGGAGTTGAAGCCGCCGCCGAAGCCGGAGCCTCCGGAGGGCGGCGGGGCCGAGCCGCCCGACGGGTCGACGATCGCCTCGATCTTCCACTGCACGTTGAACTGCTCGGCGAGGGCGCCTCGCAGCACGTCCTCGCTGCCGCTGCTCAGGAAGTTGTCGCGCGCCCCCGCGTTCACGAAGCCGAGTTGCAGCGTCGTGCCGTCGAAGCCCGCCACCTGCGCGTTCTGACTCAGCAGGATCCAGGTGAAGCGGCGGCGGTTCTTCACCGCCTCCAGGATGTTCGGCCACAGCATGCGGGGGTCGAGGCCGCCGGGAGCCGGGGCGGAGGCCGCGGGGGCGGACGCGGCCGGAGCAGCGGACACGGCGGGTGCCGGCGCGGCCGCGGGGCCCGCCGACGGCATGGGCGCGGCCGGGCCCTGGCCCCCGCCCGCGGGCGTCGCTGTGGGCCATCCGCCGGGCCGTCGGCCGCCGCCGGCCGTGCTCGCGGTGGGCCAGGCGCCGGGAGCGGCGGCGGCCGGAGCCTGCGGCTGAGCGGCGGGGGCAGCGGCGGCCGGAGGCTGAGCCGGGGCAGCGGGGGGCTGAGCCGAGGCGGCGAGGGGCGCCTCCTGGGGTGCGGGCGTCGCCCCGCCGTCGTGGCCACCGGGGCCCCCGGCCCCGTACGCACCCGCGCCGGACGCCGGCGCACCGCCGGGCCCGGGGCCCCCGCCGCGCACCGCGGCCCGAGCCGCCGCGGCACCGCCGCCGGGCGGAACGGGCGCCGCGTGCTGCGGCACCGGGCCCCCGGCCTGCGCGTCGTGCGCCCCGGGTCCCGGGACGTAACCCATGGCGGGGCCGGCCCCGCCGGAGAAGTTGACGCCCCGCTCCAGCCGGTCGAGGCGTGCCATGACGGACCGCTCGTCCCCGTACGCGGCGGGCAGCAGCACGCGCGCGCAGATCAGTTCGAGCTGGAGCCGGGGCGAGGTCGCGCCCCGCATCTCGGTCAGCCCCTCGTTGACTAGGTCGGCGGCGCGGCTCAGCTCGGCCGGGCCGAACACGCCCGCCTGGGCCTGCATCCGCTCCAGAACGTCGGCCGGGGCGTCGATGAGTCCCTTCTCGACGGCGTCGGGCACGGCGGCGATGATCACCAGGTCGCGCAGCCGCTCCAGCAGGTCGGCGACGAACCGACGGGGGTCGTTGCCCCCTTCGATGATCCGGTCCACGACCTCGAAGGCGGCGGCCCCGTCCCCGGAGGCGAAGGCCTCGACGACGGAGTCGAGGAGCGAGCCGTCCGTGTATCCGAGCAGGGACGTGGCCATGGCATACGTCACACCGTCGGCACCCGCGCCCGCCAGCAGCTGGTCCATGACGGACATGGAGTCACGCACGGACCCCGCGCCCGCGCGCACGACGAGCGGCAGGACTCCGTCCTCGACGGGGATGGCCTCTTTCTGGCACACCTCGCCGAGGTAGTTCCGCAGGGTCGCGGGCGGCACGAGCCGGAAGGGGTAGTGGTGGGTGCGCGAGCGGATGGTCCCGATGACCTTCTCCGGCTCCGTGGTCGCGAAGATGAATTTGAGGTGCTCGGGCGGCTCCTCGACGACCTTCAGCAGCGCGTTGAAGCCGGCCGACGTGACCATGTGGGCCTCGTCGATGATGTAGATCTTGTACCGGCTGCTCGCGGGTCCGAAGAAGGCCTTCTCGCGCAGGTCACGGGCGTCGTCCACACCACCGTGCGACGCGGCGTCGATCTCGATGACGTCGATGGACCCCGGTCCGTTCCGCGCCAGGTCACGGCAGGACTGGCACTCGCCGCACGGGGTCGGCGTGGGGCCCTTCTCGCAGTTCAGGCAGCGTGCCAGGATGCGGGCGCTGGTCGTCTTGCCGCAGCCGCGGGGCCCGCTGAACAGGTACGCGTGATTGACCCGGTTGTTCCGCAGCGCCTGCTGCAGCGGGTCAGTGACATGCTCCTGCCCGATGACCTCGGCGAAGGACTCCGGGCGATAGCGGCGGTACAGCGCGAGAGACGACACGCTTACGAGGTTATAGGCGCCCACCGACAACCCGCCCCGCCCCGAGCCGCTCCCCCCGCGAGGCCCGCCCGGCCCCTGAGAAAGACCCGGCCTCGCTGCCGGGGAATCCGGCCCTCACTGCCCGGAAACAGAGAAGACCCCTCACGCACCCGCCAGAGCCGACCTACCCTTGCTGCCTTCCGGCCCTGGGGGAGTTCAGTCAGATAGCGCCGCGTGAGGGGCTGAGCCCCAGCCTACCCGATCGCCGGGGCCCCGAACGAGTTCGCTAGCACTCCCTCGCGTCATGTAATGTTTCCGGCGGAGGATTCGCCTAGAGGCCTAGGGCGCACGCTTGGAAAGCGTGTTGGGGGCAACCCCTCACGAGTTCGAATCTCGTATCCTCCGCCAGTGCCTCACCGGGCACGATGTCGAAGGGCCCCCTGGAAACAGGGGGCCCTTCGACGTTGTCCTTACGCCTCGTTGTCCTGGTTTTTGTCCACAGCGGGGTTTTCCGGGGCTCCTCAGATGGCGCGCTCGATCTTCCGGGCCGCTTCCTTGAGCATGGGATCGGTCACGTGCAGGTACCGCGCCCGCATCCGGGCGGCACCGCCCGGCTCCCAACCCATGATCTGGTCAATGACTCGGTCCGGGACCCCGAGCAGCATCAGCACGGTGCCCGCGGTGTGCCGTGCATCGTGCAGACGCCCATCCCGGACGCCGGCGTCTTCCAGCAGCCGCTTCCAGTCGTGGTAGTCCGTGTTCGGACTGAGCGGCCCGCCCAACGGCTTGGTGAACACGTACTCGGACTCGGTCCACAGGTTCCCGGCCGCCGCGCGCTCCCGGGCCTGCGTCTCCCTGTGCGAGCGGAGCATCACGACCAGCGGGCCCGGGAGGGGCACGGCGCGACGCCCGGCGCGTGACTTCGTGTTCTTCGTCTCGCGCCGCACCTGCACCCGGCCCGGGCAGTAGCCGGCCTTCCGGCCGCACGGCGCCGCCTCACCACACCCGTGCTCATACTTCGGCCGCAGCCGGTTCCGGCGAAGCTTTAGGTACTCGTTGGCCAGGTCCACGTCGGACCACCGCAGTCCGAGGGTCTCTCCCTGCCGCAGTCCGAGCGCCAGGGCCAGCATCCAGCGGGCACTATTCCGGCGCTTGTTCACTTCGAGCAGGAGACGCTGCACCTCATCGACCGAGTAGGGCTCCACCTCCGTCTCGTCCTCTTCCATCCGGGGAGGCTTCGCGAGCGCGGCAGCGTTCTTCGCCGCGTGGCCACGCCGCACCGCTTCCCCCAGAGCCGTACGGGCCGTCCGGTGAGCCTGATGAGCGGTGCCTGCCTTGCTGCCGGCGCTCTGCATCCGGCGGTACAGGCTCTCCAAGTGTTCGGGCTCCAAGCGATCGATGCGGTGCCGGCTGATGCCGGGCACCAGGTGCACCCGGACCGCCACCTCGTAGCCGGCGTACGTGTTCTCGCTCACGACGGGCTTGGCGATGTTCTCGACCCAGTGCTCAAGCCACTTCGCCACCGTCCACGGCTTTCCGGGCTGGCGCGCGGACCCCTCGTCGCGCTGCTTCTCCAGGCGCCGGACTTCATCCACCAGCTCTTTGCGTGTGGGGCGCGTCAGGTGTCGACGGTAGGGCGTTCCGTCGTCCTTGTAGCCCATGGGCACACGGGCGTGCCAGCGTCCGTCCTTGCCCAGGTAGATGGCCGATTCACCGTTGGCTCGGCGTGTGCGCTTTTTCTCCTCTGCCATTGGCAGTTCCTCCGGTCGGTGCGAGGTAGACAGACCGGAGCGCCGCCCGCATGCCGGGCGGCGCTCCGAGAGGGCGAGATCAGGCGGCGCGCTGTTCAGCGCGGCGGCGGGCGAGGTAGGCGGCCGGGGCGTCGGCGGGGACGCGTCGGAGTCCGCCGATGGTCAGGGACTCCAGTTCTCCGGTGCGAATGAGGGCGTAACAGGTGGTGCGGCCGATGCGGAGACAGCGAGCGGCCTCTTCGACGGTCAGGAGAACGGGGAGCGGGTGGCCGTTCTCAGTGAGCGGTGCGGGATGCACGGGGGCGATGCTCATCGAAAGGTCTCCTCTAGGACTGTCCGTCGGTGGCGGTGTCTGTATCGGGAGTCCGCCTCTGTCCGAGGTGTGGATTTCTGCGTCATCGCGTCACGCACGTCATTTGCGCTCGTGACCTGCGATTTTGAGGTGACGCGGGCAGCTCGGGGCGTGTCACAGGGCGGGGCGGGGCTCTGTCACCTGTGACGCGAGCGACGCGAGATGACGCAGGTGTCTGCCGTCTGCGTCATCGATCTATCCCCAGGCCAAGGGCCGTTTTCTGGTCTGTGGTGACGCGGGTGACGCAACGTCTCTTCTCTTAGGAAAAGAAGAGGCGTGGTGTCTGTGGTGGTACGGCGCGGCTCAGGACGTGAAAGAAGGAGCCGCTTCGCGGCGCGTCTTGCGCAGCGGCGGCACGCCGCCGGAACAGCAAGAGGAGCACCGTCGCGGCCATGGGTGCTCCTCTTGCTTGTTCGGTGCGGCGCCGGGGGTGCGGGTCAGAACGCCTCTTCCTGCTCGTGCGGGGGTGTGAGCGTTGTCGCGGGGCAGCGGGTCATCTCGATGTAACGGGCGGAGCTGGTGCGGCCCCAGTCGATGAGGACGCCGCGTGCGGCGAGGGTCGGCTGTAGGCGCTTGAGGCGGTCGGAGAGGACCTTGCCGGTGGTGGGCCAGCCTTTGGGCAGGGGACGGCACTCCTCACCGCTGTAGAGGCCGGTGAGGCAGTGCAGCCATTCCGATGACGTCATGCGTACTTCCGCGCCCGCGTCGAGTCCGGCCGCGTGCTTCAGAACCGTCTGCGCGAGGAGGTCTCCTTCGATGACATCGTCGTTGAGGTCATCGAGGCTGGCCCGGTACGCGGCCAGCGAGCCGAAGCCGGTAGCCGCGTCGAGCTGCGCGCACAGGTGGGCGAAGTCGGCCATCCGCAGGTCGGTGGGGGTTTCCGCCTGCGCGGCCCGCACCTTCACTGTCAGGTCCAGCAGGGAGCCGAGAACGACCGGCAGGATCTCCGCGTACTCCGCCCACAGCTCCGCCTCGGTTCGCCGCACCCGGGGCCGCACGAGACGGAGCGGCAGGAGGCGTTCGGCGAGGTCGGGGCGGATGACGCCGACGTCGATACCGGTCAGGAGCATGGGGCGCCGGTATCGGGAGCGGACGACGTCCCCGTCGGTGAAAAGCGCGCGCTTGATGCTCTCGGCACCGGTAACGATGCAGCACATGAGGTCGGACAGGTCCGGGGGCAGGTGGGAGAGGTTGTCCAGGGCGGTGACCCATCCGGCGGCGACAGCCGTGATCATGTTCTCCTCATCCTTCGGCGCCCGCCGCAGGTCACCGCTCATCCCTTCGATGATCCGCACGAGCATCCGGCCGCCGGTGGACTTGCCCGCCCCTTGGGGGCCGGTGAGGAACGGGGCGGGCACGGGCACGGACGGCTCCAGGCAGCCGATCAGCCAGGCGATGGCCAGGCACTCGGTCTCGGCGCTGGCGAAGTTGCACAGGCGGAGCAGCAGGTCGATGCCCTTGCCGTCGGTGTCCCGGGCAGGCAGCGGCAGTTCGCCCGTGAGCTGGGTGCGCCGCCAGCAGACTTCCTGCGGGTCGGGAGTGCGGATGTCCCAGCCGGTGGGGTGGATGCGGACGGACTTGCCGTCGTCGCGGCCCAGGTCGAGCCAGGTCGCGCCGTCGAACCCAGGAGCCACGCGGATATGGGTGGGCTGTACGTCCTCGGTGAGCGCGAGTGCTTCGATCAAGTCCAACGCCTCCTTGAGTGCCGTGCCGTTGAACACGCCGACCCCGTCCTTGAAGAGGCCGACCATGAGTTCCTGGCGGTGGCTCCCAGTCGTGCCCTGGGAGCGGATGGGCCGGGCGACGGGGTGACCGTTCTTCTGCGCGTACACGGTCCCGTCGATGGTGCGGAAGTACCGGAAGTGCGCTTGCGCGTAGTCGGTGATGATCTGGCGGGCCGGAGTCTTCTCGTCCTCGGACATGGCTACATCCCCAGGGCGGTGCGGGCGTTGATCCACGCGTCGGTGCAGTGACGGGCGGTTTCGCCCTTGGCCTGCGCGGCGGTGAACAAACGGGCGACGTGGGCGTCGGTGAGGCAGCCGCACCGGCCGTGGGCGGACAGTACGGCGAGGAACGTTCGGTACACGGTGGCGTGGACCGCGCTGCGGGCCTCGGTGATGCGCTGCTCTGCCATGGCGATGCCCCGTTCCAGGTAGGCGGGCGTGCGGTGCCGGCACTCCCCCTGCGCGCCCCTCAGGGGCACTGTGAGCGTCTGTGGCGCCCTGCGGGACGGTGACGGCTCCTTTACTGCCAGGGCGCGCACAGCGTCCGGGAGAGCGGCCGTGGCGCCGGTGCCGGGACCGAGCCAACGGGCGTACTGCATAAGGGATTTGATGTCGACGCCGGACCTGACCGCGTTCGAGGACGGCATGGTGCCCCGGTAGATCCAGTGTTCGCCCCGGGTGGTGGTCACGGTCCGGGTGGCGGGCAGGGTGGTGCGGGCCCACTGCACGGCGGCGGGGTCGTCCAGGTCGACCACGGTCACGCCGGCGCCGCCGGGGTGGTAGGCCACTGTCGCCGCGTGCCGCCATGCCGACGTCCACGCGGCGGATTTGAGGACGTGGGGGTCGGTGGTGGCGGCGGCCCAGCCGTGGCACGGCTGCGGGCAGACGCACGGGCCGGGGATCTTCATGTTCGGCCGGCCACCGCACGCGTTCTGTGCACAGGCCGGGCAGTTCCCGAACGGCAACTTGCCCTCGCGGAGCGGCAGGACGGGCATGCCCGCGGCAGCGAGCTGAAGCGCGGTGCGCAGGTGGTCGATCTCGGGGGGTTGCGTCATGCTGGGGGGTCTCCAGTTCTCTGTCGAAGTGCTGGATTGCCGGGGCGACCGCGCATCTTTGGCGAGAGCGGGCGGTCGCCCCGGGCGCAGCTACTGGACGCCGTGAGCGTCGGGGCAGTAGCTCTCGGGGCAGTCGCAGCCGCCGCACTCGGTGCAGATGTCGCCGGAGCACTCGTCACACATGTCGTGGCCGGGGCATCCGTAGTCGGCGCACTCGTCGCAGTACTGCTCGTCCTCGTCGAACATGCGGGTTCCTTTCCTGGTCAGCCGTGGAAGTGGTTGCGCTTGAAGACGGCTTTGCGGATGGTGACCGTGGTCCCGCCGCGGTGGCCGCTCGCGCTGAAGACCTGCACGGCGATCCAGCCGCCGAAGATGACGGCGGCGAGGATGACGAGCTGGTGGATGAGCGCGGCGAGAGCGGCGATGAACGTGGTCAGCAGGATCAGCCCGCCGCACACGGCGCCGAACCCGATGCCGCCGAGGGCGATGTTCACTGCCGTGCGGGACACGGCCGGTTTGGCCGCGACCGGTTCGGGCTTGGTCGGTTCGATGGCGTAGCCGGTGACGACTCGCCCGTCGGGCAGGACCACGCTCGCCACGGTCGGCAGGGTGCCTGGCTGGACGGGAACGAGCGGCGCCGCGATGGGGACGGCGGGGAGTATCGGGGTGGGCTGGTGGACTTCCACGGCCCGCTGGACGGGCGTGCGGCCGGTGGGGTCGGGGTACATGCGGAATCCCTTCCGGTGCTGGCGCAGGGAGGCAGAGACACCCCCTGCGGGGAGGGTTCTGGAGGGGGCTTCAGGGGTGCTGACCTGCGGGCCTCCCTGCCTCCCTGAGTGATCATTCGTGCAGGTCACGGCCAGGGAGGCGGGTCAGGGAGGCGTTCAGGGAGTTCTCCCTGCCTCCCTGACCCGCGTCGGGTTCGGCTCCCTCTACTCGGAGGCGGAAGCGGAACCGTCCTCGGGACGGTTGGCGAGCGCGCGGTGGACGCGGTCGCGGCCGACGACCATGCGGCCGTCGGACTTGTACGGCTCCGCGCCGGCGTCGTCGAGCACGCGCTTGAGGTCGATGAACGACCAACCGCTGTAGGCGTCCGGGTTCAGCGCGGCCAGGCGGGTGATGACTTCCTGGGTCCGCACGCGGGCGTCGCTGCCCAGCACGGTCGCGATGTCGGCGAGCGGGTCCCGCTCCTCGCCCCGCTCGATGACGTGCAGCGTCGTCACGCCGTCCCGCAGCGCCTTGGCACACGCGGCGATCACCTTCGCGTCATCGGTGCTGATGTAGTGCGTGCGCACCGTGATGGACGACTGCCCCTTGGGGATCTCGATCCCGTCCGAGGCGACAACGAGGGTTCCCTTGTCCAGACCCGGGCGCAGCAGGTTGGGAGCGGCGCCGCCGTCCACGGCCTTGTCCCCGAGCGCCATCCGGGCCTGGGACTCGGTACCCAGCGCGAGCGAGGCCCGCGTGTGCGCGCCCTCCCGCACGAGCTTGGGAAGGTTCTGGTCGGTGGGGTCCTGCGTGCCCTGCCACAGCAGCACGTTCACCGCGCGCCCCTGGTTGTGGATCTTCCGGGCAGCCATGAAGTACCGGGAGTTGGAAGACGAGCCGCCGTAGGGGCGCTTGTCCTCGTCCTTGACCGGGCACATGAACGCGACCTGCGCCTCATCCACGATGACGATCAGCGGCGGGAACTCGGTCCCGGGCGGCGCCTGAAGGCGACGGTTCATCTCCTCGACGGCGTCTTCCGCCATCTCCGTGACCTGAATGACGTGCTCGTCGGTCGGGCCCTGAATCAGCCGGGTGGCCAACCCGTCGAACATCGCCCAGTCGCCCACACCCTTCAGGTCACCCAGCCAGAACTCCACCGACCGGTCCAGCGCGAGCCACAAGGCCAGGGAGCGCAGGGCGGCGGTCTTGCCCTGGTTGGACAACCCCGTGATCAGCAGATGCCGCTGATACACGCTCAGCGCGGCGGCGTCCCCGCGCAGGTCCTGCCCCCACGGGGCGCGGCCCTTGGCGTAGTCGGCGGTCAGAGTCTCGTCGGTGACCAGCGGAGACGGGCCGATCGGTTCGTCCAGCGCGCCCGAGTCGGCGATCCACAGCCGCACCGTGCGGGCAGCCTGCGGGATCGTGATGAAGACCTCGTGTTCGTGCCGGGTTAGGTTCTCGGCGAGCTTGCGGCGCCGGTTCTGCACTTCGACCGTGGACACACCCGAGGGGAGCGTGACGTCGACTTCGACGCCGCATCCGGCGATCCGGATCGGTCCGAGCATGGACGCGCCGGCGTCGCCCATCTCCTTGATGGCGTTGCGCAGCGCGGGCACTCCGAGGTCCCGCAGGGCCTTGACCACGATCGACGGGGTGATGGGCTCGCCCTCCCCGGAGCGGACGTTGGCGGGCAGTGCCCAGTTCGGGGCGGCCTTCTGGTGGGCGCCGACCGACCACAGGGCGAGCAGGGCGAGGAACGGGCCGATCGTGATCAGCGGTCCCCACACCACCTGCACGATCGTGATCATGAGGTTGATGAACTTGATGACCGCCATCAACGGCGTGACGACCTCAGTGACGTCCTTGGTGGCGATCGCCATCACCACCCCGAGCAGGACCAGGCCACCGATACCCATTCCGGCGCTCACGGCCGCGCCCTTGGCGGCATCGAGTGGGGAGTGCAGCAGGTCCATGCGGCGGCGGTGGCGAGCTTCGCGATAGCGCTGCCCGCGCTCCTCCCACTCGGCTGCGGCCTCGTAGTTCCCCGCGGCCTCGGCCGCGCGGAGCAGCGCGGGCGGAACTTGCGGTGAATGCTGCGGTCGTGGGCGTGCTGCACTGCGGGCACTCGCCCGGAGGCCTCTCCCATCCGGCCATGCTCACCACCACCCCGAGGACTTCTTGGCGGCCTTGGCGGCGGCGGCCTCGTTCACGACGCGCTGCCGCTCGGTGTGCAGGGCGGTGATCTCCGCGATCAGCCGGGTCTCAGCCGCCATCCACGCGCTCTCCAGGCGGCGGTCTGCGCGGTCGGTGCTGCGGCCCCGGGCGATCCGGTAGGTGCCGCCGGCCAGCGCGCCGAGGATGGCGCGGCGTTCGGAGCCGTTCAGCGGCCACATCTCGCGCTCTCGGACCGCTTCGAGCTTGCGGTTCGCCTGCCGGATCTCCCGGTCCAGGCGGCGGGTGTCGGGCTTGCCCATGGTCAGCTACTCCTCGGGGCGTCGGTGGGGTCGGGGGTAGGCGCAGGAAGCGCAGGTGCCGAGCGAGGGCGGGATGACGTATCCGGCGTCGCGTCGACACCGCGGGCAGGTCCGGCGAGCGGCATTGGCCTTGGCCAAGGCCGCCCACTTCGCGTCCGTCATGGGCCGGACCGGTTTGGCCAGGTCGATGCGGTAGAGGTAGGCGACCAGCGGCCCACGGCGGCGGCGCGGCCGTTCGAGCTGAGCGGCCACGTCCTGACCGCCGGGGCGCAGACCGCGCGCCCGGAGCTGTCGACGGGTGGCGTATCCGTCCGGGGCCAGGCGCCACCGGAACACCGGCAGCGCCCCCATCACGCCACCCGCTTCCACGCGGCCCTAAGGCGGACCTCGGAGGCGGAGTGGCCGGCCGCGCGGAAGCGGGTGGCCATCTCCCGGTAGGGCAGGGCCGGGGTTTCGCTGTGGCGGATCTCGTCGACCAGCGCGTCAAGCTCCGCGTCGGTGAGCGCGGGGCCCTCCAGGGCAGCAACCGGCTCCGTGGGCCCCCACACGGGCAGTTCCCAGCGGGCTGTGACGTCGGGCGTGACGCGGTTCGTCACGCTGGTCAGCGCCCTGCCGGTGCCCTCCCCGGAACGGGCCGTCTCCAGCGTCGACCAGGCCCGCGAGAGGGTCTGAGCGGTCTTGGCCTGTACGCGTGCGACGCGGGCTCCGGCCTGCGTCACGGCCGTCAGCCGGGTCTCCTCGGTGGTGGCTTCGGCCCGAAGTCGGGCACGGGCCACGGCCGCCTCGTCCCGGGCCTCTTGCCGGATACCGCGGATGGCGTCCAGCGCGGCCGGGGTGAGCGCGGTGCGCTCCCACAGCCCATGCACCAGCCACAGAGCCTTGGCCGCGACCGGAAGCCAGGCAACGGCCAGCCACGCGGCGCGGGCGGAACCCTCAGCGGTAAGGGAGTGCGCGACCAGGACACCGGCCGCGATGAGGCCGAAGGACCAGCCGACGGCGGTGACCGCGTGGCTGTGGTCGCCCTGCGCGGCGAGCCGGCGTTCGTAGGCGAGGGTGGCTAGCCATCCCCCGTCGATGCCGAGACCGACGACCAGGGCGACGGGCCATGGCACCGCCGTGCCCAGCCACATCACGACCACGGCCAGCGTGAGGACCATGGACACGGCCGTCATCGCGACGGCGGGCAGCACGGTCTTCGCGCTCACGCGGCACCCCCCGGCTGGCTCACCCCGGCGGTGCGGTTGGCCAGGTCCCGGCGGGCCGCCAGCAGGCGGCGCCGCGCGCGGCGGATGCGCTGGGTGTCCAGCTCGGTCGGCGTGCGGTCCAGGGTGATGATCTGCGCGTCGATCAGGTCGACGTCCGCGAGGATCGCGGGCATCTCGGCGTCGATGGCGTTCAGCTCCGCGTCCGTCGGCTCCATCCAGTCGGCGAACGCGGTAACAGCGTCCTGAACAGTGACGATGTGGTCCATTGGGTCGTGTGTCCTCTCAGCAGTGGAACGGCCCGAACAGCGCCCCGGAGTTGCCGCTCCGGGGCGCGCGCCGTTGTAGGTGGGTGGTCAGTCGGTGATGGTGATACCGGTGCCGGGGCGCCGCTGACGGCTCAGCTCGTTGCGGATCGCGGTCAAGGCGTCAGCCCTGCTGACCGGGTGGTCGAAGTGCGCCGTGTCCGTGACCTGCTCCCGCTTGCCGGTGTTCAGGTCCGTCACGGTGGCGGTGAAGCGGTAGCTGCGCTTCATGCGAGATCTCCCGTCTCACGGGTGATGCTGCATCTGGGATGCAGCGGAAAGAGCGGCCATGAGCGAGGGGCCGCAGTGCCCCGGACCGGGCTCGAACCGGTCGGGCTGCCGTACGGGGCACGCCGGTCTTCTCCGCCTTGTTTCCGACCCCTTCGGGCAGGCGGACCACGGGTTACCGGCAGTTCCCTGTGTGAAGTTGTCAAGGACCCAGCAGCTCAGGGCCCCATGTGGAAGCGAGCTATCCCGAACCGCACAGCCTGAAGTCAGCCCCAAAGAGGCCCCTTCCAGCTCGCTGTCCTAGGACTGCGAGCGGCCTGAGGAGACGATGGCACGCAGTCCTAGGACTGTCAACAGTCCTAGGACTGTGCTTCACTGGTTCGTGTCGAGAGGAGTTCTGCGTGGCACCGAAGTGGCGCGACCTGGCGGACAGGTTCGCGGAGCAGATCAAGAGCGGTGAGTATCCGCCGGGCGCCCAGTTGCCCCAGATCAGAGACCTAGTCGAAGCGGGGGAAGGCTCCAAGGAGACCGTCCACAAGGCATACAAGGCTCTGGAGGCTGAAGGTCTCGTCACCTCGACGCGCGGACACGGCACCGTGGTGCGTCCGCGTACTCCGCTCAAGCGGCTCGGCATTGCACGGTACGACAAGGCGAAGTGGCGCGACGGCGACGAGGTCGCGTTCATCGCTGACCGCGTCGCATCGGGTCGCGCGTACAAGCGCGACGAGCAGACGCAGACGGTGAGCCGCGTCCAGGCGGACAGCCTTGTAGCGGAGGGGCTTGGCGTCCCCGTTGGCTCCGAGGTGTACGCGCGAGCACGTCTCGTGAAGGAGGGGACGCAACCGACTCACACCCTGACCAGCTACTACAGGCCGGAGCACGTAGAGGGGACACGCATCGTCGACCCGACCCCGGGTCCTGCCGGCCGTGGTGGTGGGTACCGGGTCCTCTACGACGCCGGATACGAGATCGACCACATGAGGGAGGCCCTCTTCGCCCGCAACCCCACGGCTGAAGAGGTGCAGCTCCTACAGCTCCCGGTCGGTGAACCTGTAGTCGAGCTGCACAGGACCACGCACACGGCAGACGGCACGGTGGTCGAGTTCGCGGTGGGCGTCCACTCGGCTTCTCGCTTCGCATGGGAGTACGACTTCAAGGTTCCGGACTCAGCGCACGACAAGAAGGGGCAGGAATGATCTCGGCACAGGCGTGGGCGGATGCTCGGCTTCTGTGGGACTACCACCGCATGCACCATGACCTCCGGCCCTGTTCGGTGGCCGTCGGTCTGGGCAGTCACGATCTAGGGGTGGCTGACGTGACGGCGGAGTTGTATCACCAGGGCATGGCGCCGGTCATTGTGTTCACGGGGTCCACCAGCCCCACGACCCGGGCGCGTATGCCACGCGGTGAGGCTGTCCACTACCGCGAGCGAGCGTTGCAGCTCGGCGTGCCCGACTCGGCCGTGCTCCTAGAGCCGCGCGCGACGAATACGGGTGAGAACATCGAGTTCACGAAAGCAGTGCTGGCAGAGGCCGGCGTCAAGGTCGCGTCCGTCCTGCTCGTGAGTAAGCCGTACGAAGAGCGACGCTCGTACGCCATGATGCGAAAGCTCTGGCCCGAGATCGAAGTAGTGTGCGCGTCCACGCCGATGGGCTTGGAGGACTACGCCGACTCCATCGGAGACGCTCGCATGGTGATCGACATGATCGTGGGCGCCCTGCAACGCGTGCTCGTCTTCCCTGGCTTGGGTCTGGCCATCGAACAGGAAGTGCCGGATTCCGTCGTTGCCGCCTACGAGCGGCTGTGTGTCGATGGCTTCACCAGTCGACTCCTGCCAGCCGACGTTGCCGCCCGTCCTGGTGTGTGAGGCCAGCGCGGGCGGCGCGACTGCACCGACCGCCCGCGCGTCTCACAGGCGGGTGCCAGCGGCGAGTTACAACCTTCTTCACAGGTTTTCAAGTTTTCCACGTGCGCCGCGACTGACCGACGGTCTCGTATCCGGTGAAGCCCTCGATGCGCGGTTAACGGCGCGGACGACCAACATCGGCACGGTTGCCGTCATTCCAGATGTAGACAGCGAAGGTTCCTGAACGGTACCAACTCTCGGGCCCCACCTCGACCGTGAGAGACGGGTACTCGCTGGTGAGCTTCCAAATCTCGGCCAGGTCGACCTGCCTATACGGCTGGTTAAAGACCAAAACGGGCCTGCCGGTAGTCCGAGAAAGCCACGTGGTCGTGTGGTCGTAGAACCCCGGCCTGTCGTGGCAATCCCTCTTGGCGCAGCGGCCCTTGTCAAGCCAGTGCAGTCCAGACGAACATCCTGTGCTGCCACTCCTAAGGTCGTATCGGTCCGCCCAGTCCAGCAGGTCCGCGCGCATATGGACGTAGACGTTCGGGCCGTAGGGCCAGTCCACACCTTCGGCATCACGGGTGAGCACGTCCCGGGAGCGGTCATCCAGAGAGCTGATCAGCTTCTTCTGGCTGGCGCTTTGGCACCGCGAGCACCACCACTTCGCTTCTTTCCCGGAGCCGAAGAACAGCCCCTCCCGGCTGCGACGCCCGCATCCCTCGCAGTCATACATGGTCTTACTCCTTCGCTTTCCTCGGGACCGTTCGGCGCTGTGGGGAACGGTCGTGACCGCCCGCAATAACCGGGTACGCACACGCTAGATCGCAATTGGCTTACATGTCGGGTTCGAGCTGCTTTTTCTTGCGGTCACGAGCGAACCCGACGAAACTAATAATCAGGAATTTAAGACCGAACGATGGCACGAAGATTCCTGCATAAATCCAGAATGTACCCCACCATCCACCATCTCCGTTAGGGTCCATTATTGGAATCCAAAGAAAGTTGCTCGCGATGACAGAGAGCCAACGCCCCGTCTCCCTAGGGATTCGCCCGGCCCTGAATTCGAAGAATATGGTAAGCGCCATGAACAGCATGAAGTGGTAAAGGCCAAGCACCCAGATGACTGGGTTCACCCAGTCTGCGGACCCTTCAACGAAGCGGATTTGGCGAGGCCACTCCCACAGCATGATGAGAACTAGAACTTGGATGGGGAAGGATCGAATTAGATCCTTGCGAAAAACACGGAGACGTTCTTCATGCCGAAGCGCAAAGTCGGCAAGTTCCTCAAATAGCGGGTTGGGTGCCGTCTCGGGATCTAGCCCACGCCTGGCTCGGACGGCTTCGGTTAGCGCATCTTCCTGGCTCGCCGCGCGAATCCGCATTCTGGCATCACCAGCATAAGCCGCGACCTCCGCGTAGAAGGTGTCAATCGTCTCAGAGTTGAGCCGCGAGGTGTTGGCCACTTGAACCCATCCGGGGCTCTCATCTACGGACCGTAACTGTTCAGTAAGGTTTACCCAGAACAGCTCCTTCTTTTTCATGTCATAGACGACGCCGACGATGGGGATGCGACTCTGCCGCCAGTCGTCGAAATGGTCATCTATGGGGATCGCGTACCCGTTGACCCTTTTATACTTCTTGCCACTCTTCACCTGAATGGCAATCCAGTAAGGCGTCCTCTTGCTGCCGCGCGTGAAGTTAACGATCATGTCCTCGCCGTGATCGTTCCCTCCGTCGATCTCCTGAACGAGGTGATCGTGTTCCTCAAGGAGTGAACGCAGGGCGTTGACGCCCGCCCTCTCGATCTTGCGACTGGCACGAACAGTTGACACCCAGCCCCCTGAAGTCAGTCTTCGTCAGACTAGCGGCAACCCCCGACAACCGGGACTGGTCGCAGTCGTCAGCCATGCACTGACCTGGTCGGTTTCATGCCGCCCGTTGTCCTGTTCGTTGTCCAGTGCGCCGACGGCCGCCACCGTTCACCGCCGTACGCACCCCCCTCCTGACCTGCCTGGCGAACCCTCCTGAACGGCCCCGTACGGCCACGCGGACAGTGGGGAAGCGTGCTACGCCCACCGAGTGAGGTCGTAGACGGCGTCGCAGTTCAGGTCGTGCGCGTCCGGCACCAGGTGCACAGCGAGAGTGGTTGGCTCGTCAGGGCTGAGGATGGCGTTGAGTTTGGTCGACGCCCACCAGCCCGTCGAACGAGGCCGGCCCGTTTCCTCATCGACAACAGCCAAGTCGACGCCGATCGTACGCGGAGAGTGAGGGAGTTCCAGGTATACGCGGACGCGGTCTTCCGTCATAAGGTCGAACCCGATGAGCTGGTACAGCTCGGGAGCGGGACTGTGCTGACTGTGCCAGGCAGGGTCAGCGAGGAGATCGCCGATCACGTAGTCCAGGCTGTCGTCCATGGTCGTTTCGGTTGCAGCGGGAATCACCCCGTCGGCGATCAGAGCTTCGCCGTCGAGCACCTGGGTCTCATGCCCTTCGCAGGAGAGTCGGCCGTTGGTCTCGGCCCACCGCGCGGCATGGCGGAGGGCACCTACATACCACCAGGTGGCGATAGGGACTGCCTCGTTGGGTCGGCGCACAGGAAGGATGAGCGTCAGCTGGCGGCGTTCTGAATCTTCCAGACGCATTCGCAGACTTTCGTCTGCCCTGACGAATCCGCGTAGCCGCAGACGGGTGTCCGGAACGGGTACGCCGATGAAGCGCCGCAGCGCCAGCAGAACGGCGGTGGTGTGGGTGTTCTTCACAGCAACTCCTACCTTCGATTGCTGGCGCTGCGGGCTGGCGTCAGAGGTTGTTGACCCAGTCGGGGCAAACGGTTTGGCCGCGGCAGAAGGCGCTCACCGTGCCGATGGGGCGTCCGTCGGGAGTGTGGACTCCGCCGGGGCCCGTTTCGCCTTCCTCAGCCACGCTGGTAGTCACCATCCTGACGCTCGAACCATCGGTGACGACGCCGTCGTACTCGAGCCGGGTGCCGCGTTCCCTGTCGGGCTTACCGTTGTAGGGAGCGTTGATCGGGTGCTGTGCGCACATGTTGTGTTTCTGGCAGGTGTGATGCTGCCCGAAGTCGTTGGTTCCGTGGCGGGTCGGGATATCGCGGTGGTCCCAGTCGAGCGTTGACCAGTAGATGTGGTACCAGGGAATGCTCGGATCCCGAGGTATGGCCGGGCCGTTCTCGGTTGCGTCAGCCGGCAGCGGGACTCCCTGTTCCAGAGCCTTCTTCACACCGAAGCGTGCGACGTACTCGTCGTTCGACATGACCTGAAGCTTGGCTTGAGGAGTGCTGCTTCCGGAAGCAGGCGCTGGTTCCGCATGGGCGCTGCCAGTCAGCGCAGAGCCGAGAATACCGAGTGTGGCGGCGGTGCTTCGCGGGCCGGATCGCCGTCCGTGCGCGGGCGCCGGGGGAGAGTGGCGGGGCGTCAGGGGAGAGAGTTGCCAGGGCGAAAGCCATAGCGGCGCGGCAGCGCGGGCGTCAGCCGTGACCCGCCCGGCGTGGGCGGCTTGCCCCTGTTCGGCCCTGGGCTGTCACGGAACCGGGCCCACGGGAGACCGTCCTTGGGGGGTCGGCCCTTGACTTCCCCGCTTCCACGACACCGTGCCCGATGTCCGCCTCCGGTTCGGAGACGCCGGCCGGAGGAGCAGGGCATCCTCGCCAAGGACCGACACCCGTCGGACGGTACCGGACTCGGCCCTGACCGACGGGACCCGCTGTTCGCGATCTGACTCGTTCCGGCACGGCCGTGCGCTCGTCGAGTCGTCGGTCCGCATCCGGCAGGGACTCCGCATACGGCGATGACCTGGGGACTCCCCCAGGTCATCGTCATTTTTCAAGAGAACGTACGGCTCAGGGCACGTACGACCGCGTGTTGCCGGACCACAGTGCGCCGCCCTTGCCGGGTCCGCCGGTGCTCGAGTAGACGACGAAGTTGCCGTCGCTCTGCAGGAGGGCGTACGCGCCGGAGTGGCCGTTGGTGTGGGTGGACCACAGCGCGCTGCCGGTGCTCGGGTAGACGACGAGATTGCCGTCGGTCTGCATGTAGGCGTACGCGCCGGAGTGGCCGGAGGTGCGGCTGGACCAGATCGCCTTGCCGTCGTGCTTGCGGTAGATCACGAAGTTGCCGTCCGGCTGCATCACCAGGCGGGTGTACTGGGTCTGGGCCCACCAGCCGCCGTGGAGCTTCTGGCCCGAGCCGATCTTCGTCGACCGCGCGTAGGTGCCGTCCGACCACAGCGAGCCGCCGGAGCTGGGCCCGCCGTCGGCGCCGTAGACCACCATGTTGCCGTCGTCCTGCACCAGGAGGTAGGCGCCGGAGTGGCCGTTGGTGTGGGTGGACCAGAGCGCGCTGCCGGTGCTCGAGTAGACGACGAGGTTGCCGTCGCTCTGCATGTAGGCGTAGGCACCGGAGTGGCCGGAGGTGTGGCTGGACCAGATCGCCGGGCCGCTGCCGCTCGTGCCGTTCGTCTTGAGGTAGGCGACCAGGTTGCCGTCGCCGCCCATCGTGAGCGTGATGTTCGCGCTGCTCAGGCGGTGGCCGGAGGTGAGCTTCCGGCCGGGCTGCAGCGAGTTGACCGTGGTGGAGCCGCCGGTGAAGGCGGTGGTGCCGTTGGGGGTGCCGAGGCCGGTGGGGCCGTCGTAGCCTGTGCCCGCGGTGCACAGGTAGCTCGTCGAGCAGGTGCCGTCGTTGCCCGTGGTGACGTCGTTCAGCGCCAACCCGTGCCCGTACGGGTAGGAGGACGGGTAGCTGTTCGCGGTCGGGGTGCCGGCGAGCGCGTAGGTGGCCGCGATGAGGGGCGCGGAGGCGCTGGTACCGCCGTAGACGTCCCAGCCGGAGGCGCCGTAGGTGTTGTAGACGGCGACGCCGGTGGCCGGGTCGGCGACCGCGGAGACGTCGGCGACGGTGCGCTTGCCGCAGCCGGTGTCGGACTGCCAGGTGGGCTTCGCCTCGTCGGCGGAGCAGCCGGATCCGGTGCCCTCGGTCGAGTTGGTGGACCACACCGACTCGCTCCAGCCGCGGGTGTTGCTGGCGCGGCTGAGGGAGGTGCCGCCGACCGCGGTGACGTAGGGGGAGGAGGCCGGGTACTCGGCGCCGTAGCCGCTGTCTCCCGCGCTGACGGTGATGGCGACGCCGGGGTGGTTGAAGTACTGGACGTCGGCGGTGGCCTCGCTCGGGTCCTCGGTGCCGCCGAAGGAGTTGGAGACGTACTTCGCGCCGAGGGCGACCGCCTTGTTCTCGGCCGTGCCGATGTCGGTCATGCTCGTGGAGGAGGCCTCGACGAGCGTGATGTGGCACTGCGGGCAGACCGCGCTGACCATGTCGAGGTCGAGGGAGATCTCGCCGGCCCAGCCGGAGTCCGCGCTCGGGTAGGTGGTGCCGCCGGTCTGGTTCACCTTCTTGAAGCAGCCGTTGGCCGTGGTGCAGGCGGGAAGGTTGTACTGGGACCGGTAGGCGGCGAGGTCGGACTCGGCGTTGGGGTCGTCCATGGCGTCGACGATCGCGACGGTGCGGCCCGAACCGGCGGTGGAGGACGGCAGTTTGTAGGCGCTCTGCAGGTCCGAGGGGCCGTAGCCGGACGGGGTGGTGTGCGGGCTGACGGTCAGGTGCTGGACGAGGTCGGTGCGGGCCTCGGCGAGGCACGCCACATGGCCCGGCGCGGTGGCGTGGGCGCAGAGGTGTTTGACGTGGGGTGCCCCGCCGGCCGACGGTGCGGCGGACGCGGTGGCCGTGAGCCATCCGGTCGATATGAGTGCCGTGGTGGACAGCAGGGCGGCGGCGGTTGCCGCCGCCCGACGTCTCCTCGAGAGCAAGGAAATGCCCTTCTTGTGGTGGTGGCGCAGGGGGACCGGATGGTCTGCGCATGACAGTCGGATGCCGACGATCGATGTCGATACGAGATCCGCGGGTGGGGGGTGGGGGTGGGGGTGGGGGTGGGGGTGGGGGTGGGGGTGGGGGTGGGGGTGGGGGTGGGGGTGGGGGTGGGGGTGGGGGTGGGGGTGGGGGAACGCTAGCCACACCGCCGGCCGCGAACAACGCGGAACAGGTAAATCCTTGATCAGAGTTGGGTACGCAGCCGGCCGGGGCCTTCGGTGTTGCCGGGGTTCAGGATCCCGCGGGGTCCGACGACGGCGGGCGGGCGCCGCCGAAGCCGTGTTCAGAGAGGTCGAACCAGTTGCCCTCCGGGTCCATGGCCCGGTACTCGGCGAAGGGGCGGGCCGTGAAACGTTCGGCCGGTTTCGGGGTACCGGCCGCCGTCAGGGCCTCGGAGGTGGCGGCCGTGTCCTCGATGTGGAAGCCGAAGTGGTTCATGCCGACCGGGGTCTCACCGTCGAGTCGCATAGTGAGGGCCTGCGCCACCGCCTGCAGTTGTTCCCCGACCCGACACGACCGCATCTAGCCGATTCGGGTCAATATGCGCACCGTCCGAGGGCTCCGGACTCGCGGCCGACAAGGGTCCGCGTCAGCGGAGAGGGCGGCGTTTCCACAGGTCGGGCGTGGCGTGCCGCGGAAGGACGCACCCCGTCGGCGCGGCACACGGGCGGCCTTCGCCGTCACTCCCCGGTGAGCCGTCAGTCCTCGTCGAAGCCGCGGAAGGTCCCCGATCCGTCAGCGGCGTCGGCGAATTCGGCGAAGTCCATGTTGGCGAGGCTGAGGTTCGCCGACACGTCGAAGAACCACCGGGCGGGGACCCTGAACGTCCGCCCGGGTTCGTCCGCCAGGTCCACGGCCAGCAGCGGATACGACGGGTCCGCCATGGTGGCCGAGTCCGCCAGGAAGACGTAGAAGATCCGCTCGTCCTCCGCCGTCGCGGCCTCCTCGTCCAGCAGCGCCCGGACGCTCACCTCGGCGAAACGGGGGTCGTCGACGTAGGTGGCGGGGGAATGGTCGTCCGCGGCGTCGAGGGCGGCTCGAACCGCGTCCCAGGATCCGTCGTCACCGAAATCGGTGCGCAGAACCAGCGAGGTCAGATCATCGGGTTCAGGCAGAGACATGGCAGTGATCCTGTCACCCGCCTACGACAACGGCCGCCGGCCTGCTCCTTGCCGCCCCAGGGTGCGCAGCTCCGCCCAGGCGGCCGGCGTCCGTCCGCGCTGCTGCCAGTACGGATGGAAGAGCACCACGGTCGACAGCCGGTACAGGCGCCGGCGCAACTCGGTCCGGCCGGGCCGTTCGGCGAGCCGGCGGTAGGTGGCGCTCCACTCCTGCTGGGCCTGGACGAGGTCGTCGGGAAACCGTCGCATGCACAGATTCAATCATGTGTTCGATTTCTGGCGGTGGCGTACGAGGACGCGGAGATCGTCACGGCCGCCGGACTGGCCGACGGTGACCGTCTGCACCCCGTGCAGCGTGCGTTCATCGACCATGACGCGTTCCAGTGCGGCTGGGCTGGCGGAGCGCGGTGAGCGCCGACCCGGACGCCGACGAGGTCGTCCTCGACGACGCCGAGATCGCCGAGCGGGTGAGCGGCAACCTGTGCCGCTGCGGCGCCTACGCCCATATCCGCCCGGCCGTCGCGGAGGTGGCCCGCCGATGAGGCCTTTCCGCTACGAGCGCGCCGGTGACGTGCCGGAGGCGGTCGCCGTGCTCGCCCGGGCGCCGCACGGGGCGTTCCTCGCCGGTGGTACGAACCTCGTCGGCCTGATGAAGCTGGGCGTGGCCACTCCGGACCTGCTCGTCGACGTCCGGCGGCTGGCCTGCGACCGCATCGAGGAACTCCCCGACGGGACCCTGCGGATCGGTGCCACCGTGTCCAACAGCGACCTGGCCGCCGACCGCAGGATCCGGCGGCGTGCTCCCGTGCTCTCCCAGCCGGTGCTGTCGGGCGCTTCGGGCCAGCTGCGCAACCTCGCCACCACCGGCGGGAACCTCCTCCAGCGCACCCGCTGCCCGTACTTCCAGGACCTCACCACCCCGTGCAACAAGCGCGAGCCGGGCTCCGGCTGCCCGGCGCGGGACGGGCACCACCGTGACCACGCGATCCTCGGCTGGTCACCGGCGTGCGTCGCGACCCACCCCTCCGACATGGCCGTCGCCCTGGCCGCGCTCGACGCGGTCGTCCGCACCCTCGGACCGGACGGCGAGCGGGTCGTCCCGCTGACCGAGCTGCACCGGCTGTCCGGCGAGGAGCCCGAGCGCGACACCGTGCTGCGCCACGGCGAGCTGATCACGGCCGTGGACGTGCCGCCCCTCGCGGAGACGGCCTGGTCGGCCTATCGCAAGGTGCGCGACCGCGCCTCGTACGCGTTCGCACTGGTCTCGGTCGCCGCCGTGCTGGTGGTCGCCGACGGTGTCGTGCGCGAGGCGCGGATCGCGCTGGGCGGTGTGGCGCACAAACCGTGGCGGGCCACTGCGGCCGAGCAGTCGCTGCGGGGCGCGCCCGCGACCGCCGAGCGCTTCCGCGCCGCCGCCGAGGCCGAACTCAGCGCCGCCCGGCCGCTGGCGGGCAACGCGTTCAAGGTGCCGCTCGCGCGCAACACCGTCGTCGAGACCCTGCTCGCCCTGGCCGGGGAGCGAGGATGACCGTCGCCGCCCGTGCCGTGGGCACCCCGCTCGACCGTCCGGACGGACCGGACCAGGTCAGGGGCGCCGCCCCCACGCCTTCGAGCAGCCGGTCGACCGGCCCGCCTATCTGTACCCGGTGCAGGCCACGATCGCCACCGGCCGTATCACCGGCGTCGACACGTCCGCGGCCGACGCCGAGCCGGGTGTGCTGGCCGTGCTCACCCACCGCAACGCGCCCCGGCTGGCCCTGGCCGACGATCCCGAACTGGCGGTCCTGCAGACCGACGAGATCGCCTTCCGCGGCCAGCTCGTCGGCGGTGTGGTCGCCGAGACGCCCGAGATCGCCCGCCATGCCGCGCGACTGGTCCGGCTGGACTGTGCGGAGCGGGCGCACGACGTCGAGCTGCGGTCCGACCGCGACGATCTCTACAAGCCGCTGAACGCGGCCTTCTTCGGGCGGGGCGGCGGGGAGCTGATGGACGGCTCGCCGGCCGACAGCGCTCTGGGCGATGCCACGGCCGCGCTGGCCTCGGCGGACATCAGGCTCGACGCGACGTACAGCACGCCGATGGTCCACCACAACCCGATGGAGCCGCACACCGCCGTGGTCGACTGGACCGACGACGGACTCACGCTCTACTGCTCCACCCAGAGCGTGACCATGAGCCGGGACCTGATGGCGGCCGTGCTGGGGCTCGACCCGCGTCGGGTGCGGGTGATCTCCCCGCACGTCGGGGGCGCCTTCGGGTCGAAGGTCTACCCGCACGCCTATGGTCGGCATCGTCGGCACCGCCGCGGCCATCGCCAACGCCGCGCACCACGCGACCGGCATCCGCGTCCGGGACCTGCCGATCACCCTGGACAAGCTGCTGGACGGGACCTGGTGCTGTGGCCGGCAAGGTTTGCCGGACAGCTCGCGGCGTCCGGTGCTGGGGGTGCCCCCACGCCTCTCAGGCAATGGGGGAACATCGCAAGGCGGAGCATCGCCCGTGTACTGGATGTACTCGGGCGATGCGACAACGCGGCGAGGTGCCGTGCCGGGCGTCGCGAGCCGGTGAACCTTTCCGGTCGCAGCACTAGGGGCCCGCCGGGCTCCGGCCGCCCGCGGAGGCGGCGCGCGGGCACGGGCCGCCTCCGCGGCGTACGGGCGCGACCCAACCCGGGTCGGAGCAGGGCGACTTCACGCCCGGACCGTCGGTCCGCCGGCCCGGATGTCCGCGGCGCCGGGAGCACGGGTTGATGGGACGTTTAGACATAGTGGGTCCTTGTTCGCCCTGCGGTGTTATGAAGGGAACATGGACGTGTCGTCCGGCGGTATCGGAGCCCGTGGTGTCTGGTGAACACCGGCCGCGCACCGGTCGCCGCTGCCTGCTGAGCCTGCGCAGCGTGGCCGGGCAGGTCTTCCTCGTCCAGTTCGTGATCGTGGTCCTGCTGGTGGCGGTCGCGGTGGCGGCCCTGGTGCTGCAGTCGGCCCGGGACGCTCTCAAGGAGGGGAAGCGGGAGTCGGTCGTGGCGGCGCAGACGTTCGCGAACGCTCCCGGTGTGGTCAACGCGTTCCGCAGCCCTGACCCGTCCAAGGCGCTGCAGCCGAAGGCCGAGGCGGCACGGAAGAAGTCCGGCGTGGACTTCGTGGTGGCCCTGAGCACCGCGGGGATCCGGTACACCTACCCGTACCCGCAGGAGATCGGCAAGAAGTTCGTCGGCACCATCGAGCCCGCACTCCACGGCCACACCGTCATCGAGCAGGTCGGCGGGCCGCCGCTGCCCGCGGGCAAGGGGACCGCCGTGCAGGCGGTGGTCCCGGTGACCGACCCGCACGGGACGGTCGTGGGCCTCGTCTCGGCCGGGATCACGGTCAAGAACGTGTCCATGCTGTGGATGCCGCAACTGCCGCTCGTCCTGGGCGCGGGCGCGGGCGCGTTGGTGGTGGCCACGGCCGGGACCGTGATGGTGGCCCGGCGGCTGCGGCGGCAGACCCGCGGCCTGGGCCCGGAGGAGCTCGCCCGGTTGTACGAGCACCATGACGCGGTCCTGCACTCCGTTCGGGAGGGCGTGCTGATCACCGATGCCGACGAGCGGCTGATCCTCGCCAACGACGAGGCACTGCGGCTGCTGGGCCTGCCGCCGAGCGCTAAGGGTCGCACCGTCCAGGAGCTGGACCTGCCGGAGCCGCTCGCGCGGCTGCTCACCTCGCCGGGGCCGGTCACCGACCAGGTGTACCGGGTGGGCGACCGGCTGCTGGCGGTGAACAAGCGGCCCACCGTCCCGGACACAGGACCCGACGGCAGCGTGGTGACCTTGCGGGACACCACCGAGCTGGCGGCGGTGACGGGCCGAGCCGAGGTGGCGCGGGAGCGGCTGACCCTGCTGTACGAGGCCGGTGTGCGGGTCGGCACCACCCTGGATGTGGGGCGTACCGCCGAGGAGCTGGCCGAGGTGGCGGTGCCGCAGTTCGCCGAGGCGGCCACGGTGGACCTGCTGGACTCGGTGCTGCGCGGATGGGAGCCGACGGCCGAGGGATGGCGGCATCTGCGGCGCGCGGCGATCAGCGGTGACGTCCGGATGCTGCCGGTGTATCCGGTCGGCGAACTGATCACGTTCTCCTCCCGGGGCCCGCAGATGAAGACGTTGCAGCAGGGGCACGGGGTGCTGGAGCCGGACCTGCGGCAGGCGGCCGGCTGGCAGGAGCAGGATCCGGAGCGCGCCCGGAAGGCCCTGGAGTGCGGCCTGCGTTCGCTGGTGACCGTGCCGCTCCAGGCCCGGGGGGTGCCGCTGGGCGTGGCGAACTTCTACCGGATGGCGGGATCCCCGGCGTACGAGCCGGAGGACCTGTCCTTCGCGGAGGAGCTGGCCGCGCGGGCGGCGGTCGCCATCGACAACGCCCGCAGGTTCACCCGGGAGCACAAGATGGCGTTGACGCTGCAGCGCAGCCTGCTGCCGCGCGGCCAGCCGGAGCAGGAGGCGCTCGATGTGGCCTGGCGGTATCTGCCGGCGGAGGGCCGGGGCGTGGGCGGGGACTGGTTCGACGTCATCCCGCTGTCGTGCGCGCGGGTGGCGCTGGTGATCGGGGACGTCGTCGGCTACGGGCTGCACGCGGCCGCGACGATGGGGCGGCTGCGCACCGCGGTGCACAACTTCTCCACGCTGGACCTCCCCGTGGACGAGGTGCTCGGGAACCTGGACGACCTGGTCGTGCGCATGGACAACGAGGAGCGCCCGAACGGTGCCGCCGCGGGCCACGAGGGGGAGGGGGTGACCGGGGCGACCTGCCTCTACGCGATCTACGACCCGGTGACGGGGGCGTGCACGATGGCCCGTGCCGGGCATCCCGGCCCGCTGGTGGTCTCCCCGGAGGGCGACGTCAGCAGTCCCGAGGTGCCGGCCTCGGCCCCGCTGGGACTGGGCGGCTACCCCTTCGAGACCGTGCAGGTGAAGCTGGCCGAGGGATCGCAGCTGGTGCTCTACACCGACGGTCTGGTGGAGAACCGCGGCCGTGACATCGACACCGGGCTGGCCGAGCTGCGCCGGGCCCTGGACGGGGCCGTGGGGCGCAATCCGGAGGAGGCCTGCCAGGCGGTGATCAACGGGCTGAAGCCGGAACACCCCTCCGACGACATCGCCCTGATGGTGGCGCGCACCCGGCTGTTCCCGCCCTCGCACGTGGCCGAGTGGGACGTGCCCCCGGACCCGGCGGTGGTGCCCTCGGTGCGGGCAAAGTGCCGGGACAGGCTGCGGGACTGGGGGCTGGAGGAGACCGCGTACACCACCGAGCTCATCCTCAGCGAGCTGGTCACCAACGCCATCCGGTACGGCGCCCCGCCGGTCCAGGCACGGCTGCTGTACGGGCGCACGCTGATCTGCGAGGTCGCGGACTGCACCAGCACCTCGCCGCGTCTGCGGCGGGCGGCGACCACGGACGAGGGCGGGCGCGGGCTGTTCCTCGTGGCGCAGTTCGCCCAGCGGTGGGGGACGCGGTACACCGCCTGCGGCAAGGTCATCTGGGCGGAACAGGCCCTGCACGGCGTCGCGGCCTCCGGCGCCGGCCAGCGACCGGTCGACGTGCTCCTCGAACAATTCGGCGACGTCACGCTGTGACGTCAGGACGGCACGGGGTGCCGGGGCCCCGGCCGGCCCGGCCCCCGCACCACCACCGTCTCTCCCTCCGGCCGGGTCAGCCCTTGTTGGAGCCCAGGGTCAGACCGCTCACGAACTGACGCTGCAGCGCGAAGTACACGATCAGCGTCGGGATCGCGGTGAGCAGGGCGCCCGCGGCGACCAGGTTGGGGTCCGTGAAGTACTGGCCGGTCAGGTTGTTCAGGGCCGAGGTGATCGGCATCTTCTCGCCGGTCGAGATCAGGACCAGGGCCCAGAAGAAGTCGTTGTAGATCCAGATGGACAGCAGGGTCGCCAGGGCCGCCATCGCCGGTTTGCACAGCGGCAGCGTGATCTGCCAGTACAGCCGCCACACCGAGGCGCCGTCGACGAGCGCGGCCTCGGTCAGCTCGTGCGGCAGCGAGCGCATGTAGTTGCTCAGCACGAAGGCGCAGAAGCCGGACTGGAACGCCACGTGGATGAGGACCAGACCGAGCGCGGAGTCGTACAGCTTGCCGCTCTCCGTGATGCCCGGCAGGTTGGTGAGCAGGTACATCCGGTACAGCGGGGTGATGATGACCTGCTGCGGGAGCAGGTTGCCCGCCGTGAAGACCAGCAGCAGCGCGAGGTTGAGCCGGAAGTCGAAGCGGGCGACGTAGAAGGCGACCATCGACGACAGGAACAGCGTCAGCAGCACGGCCGGCACCGCGATCAGCAGTGTGTTGCCGAAGTAGTGCAGCATGCCCGACTGCTGGTAGGCGTTGATGAAGTTGTCCAGGCTCAGCTTGTCCGGCCAGGACACATAGCCCTTGGCGCTGGTCTCGCTGTACGGGCGCAGGGCCGAGAAGATCGCCCACAGCAGCGGGGCGAGCCAGGCCAGGGCCGTGCCGGCGAGGAAGACGTGCAGCAGGACGCGGGCGGGGCGGACGGGCGCGCGCTTCGTCGGCGCGCCGGCCGCGAGGGTGGAGGCGCTCACGCTCGCCGCTCCTTCCGGAAGGTGGCCACCAGATACGGGATGATCACGGCGAGCGAGATCACCAGCAGGACGACGGCGATCGCCGACCCGTAACCGATGCGGCTGGACTCACCGATGATGTTGTTGGTCACGAGGATCGACAGCAGCTCGGTGCCCTGGGCGCCCTTGTTGAAGACGAAGACCAGGTCGAAGGCGCGCAGGGACTCGATGATGGTGACGACCAGCACGACGGTGTTGGTCGGGCGCAGCGTGGGGAAGATGACGCTCTTGAACGTCTGCCACTCGTTGGCGCCGTCCAGGGCCGCGGCCTCGCGCAGCGAGGGGTCCACGCTCTTCAGGCCGGCCAGGTACAGGATCATCATGTAGCCGGTGTGCCGCCAGGACGCGGCGATCAGGACGGCCCACAGATTGAGGCTGGGGTTGCCGATCCAGTCGATGTAGTGGCCCGGCTTGTTGGCGCCGATGATGCTGTTGATCAGGCCGGTGTCCGGGTTGTAGACGAGCTGCCAGACGAAGCCGATGCACGCCATCGAGATGACGACCGGCAGGAAGTACGCGGTCTGGTAGACCCTGCTGAACCGGATCTTCTTGTCCAGCTGCACGGCCAGGAACAGGCCGAACGGCGTCGGGATCAGGATCAGCACCACGAACCAGACGACGTTGTGCTGGACGGCCGGCCAGAACTGCGGGTTGTCGGTGAAGAGTTGCTTGAAGTTGTCCAGGCCCACCCACTGGATCGAGTCGAACCCGATGCCGTCCCAGGTGGTGAAGGCGAGCGCGATGGAGGCGAGGGCGGTGACCCAGACGAGGGCCACGTGCAGGACCGTGGGCACGCCCGCCATCAGGGCGAGCGTGATCCGGTCTCGGCGGGTCAGCAGGCGACGGTGCCCCCGCGTGACCGCCTTCTTCTTGGATGCGGCGCCCGGAGGCGGCTCGGGGGCCGCCTCCGGGGACTTCGTGGTCGTGTCGGTGCTCATGCGGACGCGAAGATCGTCTTCTTCTGGCGCTCGATCGAGGACAGCTGGCCGTCGACGCCCTTGGGGTCCTGGATGAACTTCTGCAGCGCGGGCTGCATCACCGTGGAGGTGAAGTCCGGGCGGCTGTCGCGGTCCATGAACTGGGTGAGGCTCTTGGCGCCGCTGATCATCTCGAACGCCTTCTTCTGCAGCACGCTGTACGAGGAGGTGTCGGCCTTGGAGGAGGCGGCCACCACGCTCGGGTCGGTCTTGAGGTAGGTCTCCTCGGCGTCCGGGGAGCCCAGGTACTCCAGCAGCTTCACGACACCCGCGTGGTTCTTCGGGGCCTTGCTGACCATGAAGCCGTCGGTGGGCGCCTCGACGGTGTCCTGACCGTAGGCGGGGTTCATCTCCGGGAAGGCGAAGAAGTCGAGGTCGTCCAGGTCCGCCTTGCTGGTGAACTGCTGGGCCACGAAGCTGCCCAGGAGGTACATGCCGGCCTTCTTCGACACCAGCGTCTGCGCGGCGTCCTGCCAGGTGCGGCCCATGGCGCCGTCCTGGTGGTAGGGCAGGATCTCGGTCCAGTGGTCGAAGACGGCCTTGACCTTGGCGTCGGTCCAGGAGGCCTTGCCCGCCATCAGCTGGACGTGGAAGTCGTAGCCGTTCAGGCGGAAGTTGATCTGGTCGAAGGTGCCCATCGCCGGCCACGCGTCCTTGTCGCCGAAGGCGATCGGGACCAGGCCGTCCTTCTTCATCTGCTTGCACAGGGCCACGAACTGGTCCCAGGTGGTGGGGACCTGGTAGCCGTGCTGCTGGAAGACGCTCTTGCGGTAGAAGATCGCCCACGGGTACGTGGTCAGCGGAACGAAGTAGTACTTGCCGTCCTCGCCCTTGCTGAGCTTCTTCATCGCGTCGGGGAAGTTGTCCCCGATCTTCTGCCACACGTCGTCGATCGGCGTGGCGAGCTTCTTGGCGGCGAAGAACTGCATGCGGTACCCGGCGAACCAGTTGAACACGTCGTCCGGCGTGCCCTGCAGATACGAGTTGATCTGCTCCTGGAAGGTGTTGTGGTCCTTCGTGTTCACGTCGACCGTGAGGCCCGACTGCTTCTTGAAGGCCGCGTAGACCTCCGTGAAGGCCTTCTTCGGCACGGCGTCGGACGCGTTGGAGCCGAGGGTGACGGTCTTCGGGTCGGAGGACGTACCGCTGCCGCCGCAGGCGCTGAGCAGGGGTATACCGGCTCCGGCGAGGACGGCGGCACCACCGATGCCGCGCAGCAGGGAGCGGCGGCTCGGGCTCGGGAGGGAGGGACCGGACGGAGTGTGCTGCATGACGGCTCCTGGGGGCAGGGTCGGTCACGGCTGGCCCCTGCGAGCGGGTCAGAATCAATCAGAAACCAACTTGACCGAACATCGTGGGCGTCATCCCACTCGCATGTCCGGGTATGCGTCAAGAGGCCCCCGCAGCCGTTTTGGAAACGTAATCGACACGACCTTGATCACTCCTGCTAACAACCAGGCAGCGGAGAACCGGTATCGGGGTGCCCGCCGTTGGGTGTTCGACGGGTCGTCACCCATGGTCAGACGCGGGGTCGGGGCCCGGGAACCAAACAGGTCCGCTCACCGCCGGAGGGTGACGGAACATCATGTTCCGCTCGCTGCTCCCGCTAACCGATCGTCACCGTCCTCGACACGGTCACCTGGTCGATGTCGCTGGTGCGGATGGTCGCCTTCATGGTCCAGGCGCCCCGCAGCGGCAGGTTGAGCACGTCCGCGGCCCAGTAGCCGCCCCGGTCGGTGAGCCCCGCGTCCAGGGGGCCGAGGTTGCGCGCCTTGAACGTGAAGGTCAGCCGCAGTTCCGGAACGGTGGCGATACCGCCGTCCGGGCCGTAGACGACCGCCTGGACGGCGTTCTCGCCCGCCCGGGCCGGCGTCAGCTCGATCTGCACCTTGCCGCGCCCGCCCGCCGTTCCCACGTCGAAGGGGAGCTCCATGGTGGAGCCGAGGGACTCGTCCGCCGCGGCCGTCGAGGCCGCCGCCTCCGTCGCCGCCCGGCCCGGCTGGGTGCCGCTGAGCAGCGTCGAGAGCACCAGCACCACGATCCCGACGGTGACCTCCGCGAGCACCGAGCGGCGCAGGGCGCGCCGCTGGGGTCCCGGATCGGGCGGGCCGTCACCGCCGCGCACGCCGTCAGGGTCCGGGTCCTGGTCCGTGCGCCCGCCGTCCGCGCCCCGGTCCGTCTCCACGCCCCCGTCCGCGTCCCCGCCATCGTCCCGATCCGCGGCTACGGCCTCGGTGTCACCGCCCGCGGGCACGGCGCCCGACTTCCCGTCCCGGCCCGTGTCCGGCGTCCCGTGTACGTCCTCGTGCGGCGCCTTCGGCCGTGCCGGCCCGCCCCCGGCCGCCACCGGTTCCCGTGCCCGCTCCGGCACCGGCACCCTGGCCGCGGGTATCGCGAGCCGTGCCGTCCAGCGGCGCGAGTACGCCGCCGCCGTCAGCAGGAGCACCACCGCGACCAGCTTGGCCGTCAGCAGCCTGCCGTAGACCGTGGAGGTGAGTGCGTCGAGGGAGCCGAGGCCGCGCCACGACTGGTAGACGCCGGTGGCGACCAGGACGGCGACCGCGGCGAAGGCCAGCCGGGAGAACCGGGCGACCGCGCGGGCCGGGAGTTCCTCCGGCTCCCGGTACAGCAGCGTGAGCAGGGCCGCGAGACCGCCCAGCCACACCGCCATCGCCAGCAGGTGCAGCACCGCCGAGGTCATCGCCACCGGCACCTGGATCCCGGCCGAGGCGTGCTCGGACACCGCCCAGGTGAGGGTCAGCACGACCGCCAGCACGCTCACGATCGCGAACCGCAGCCGACCGCGCGGCGCCGGCCCCGACCGGCCGACGACCACCGCCGCCAGCCCGAGCACCACCAGCCGTGCGAGCAGCGCGAGGCCCGGGCGGCTGGTCACCGTCTCCCCCAGGGCCGAGAGGTCGAAGACCGCCGCCGGGCCGCTGCCCCGCTCGTAGGGGCCCCGGAGCAGCAGCAGCGCGCAGGTGGCGCCCAGCAGCGTCCACCAGCCGCCCACGAGCAGGCCGCGGGCCCCGTTCACCCCGGTCGCCATCGCGAACACGGTGATGCCGAGCACCAGGGCCAGTCCGCCGTAGGCGACGTACCGGGCGATGTCGTAGAGCGCGGCGGAGGCGGCGTCCTGGGCCTCGTCGCCCGTGACGACGGCGGTCGTCACGGAGGGCTTGCCCACGGAGAACGTGAGGGCGCCGTTCACCGGGTGGCTGTCGGCCGACACCACCCGCCACGCCACGATGTAGGTGCCGTCGGGCAGATGCGGAAGCGTGACCCGCGCGGTGTCGGAGCGGCCGTCCGCGTGCTCCGGACTGCCCGTGTGCACCCGGCGGTTGCCCGGGTCCAGGACGCGGATGGAATTGTCCAGCAGGCCGACCGACTCGGAGAAGGTGAGAGTGACCGCCTTCGGCGCCGTCTTCAGCACGGTGCCGTCCGCCGGGTCGGTGCCCTTCAGCGCGGCGTGCGCGGACGCGGAACCGCCGCCCGCGAGCAGGACCAGGGGGACGACGACCAGCAGGAGGGCCAGGCGCCGAAACCCCCCGCGCCGACCGCCCGCCCCCGGACTCCTCCCCTGCACGCGTGCTGCGCCCACGTCATGTCTCCCGTATCCGCCGTTCCCGGGTCCTGTTACGTACGGACGCGGTGTCCCCTGTGCTCAGCACCGGGGCGATGCCGCACCTCCGTACGAGGGTTACGTCATCATGACCGGCGGCCGTGTCACCACGTGGGCCGGGCCGACACCCCGCCGTCCACCACCAGGTCGTGCCCGGTGATCCAGGACGCGAGCGGGGAGGCCAGGAACACACAGGCGTCACCGATGTCCTCCGGGCGCCCCAACCGGCCGGTGGGGACAGCCCGTTGCCACCGCGCCACGCCCTCCGGCCAGGCCTCGGCCAAGCCCTCGCGGTCGATCAGGCCGGGCGAGACGGTGTTGACGCGGAGGCCGAGCGGGCCGTACTCCAGGGCCGCCGACCGGGCGTGCATGACGACGGCCGCCTTGGCGGCGCAGTAGTGGGCGTGCAGGGGCGCCGGGTGCGTGGCCTCGATCGAGGCGATGTGGGTGACCGTGCCGCCGCCCGTCTCCCGCATGACCTCCACCGCCGCCTGGGTGCAGGCGAACACGCTGGAGAGGTCGGTGTCGACCACGGCCCGCCACTCGGCGGCCGTCATCCCGGCCAGTTCCCGCGTGGGCTGCACACCCGCGTTGTTGACCAGCGCGGTGAGCCGGCCCGCGCCGAACTCGGCCGCCTCCCGCACCATGCGCCGGCAGGCGTCCTCGTCGGTCAGATCGGCCCGCAGGACGACCGCCCGGCCTCCGGTGTCCCGGATCCGCGCGGCCACCTCCCCGGCCGCCGTCACCGAGGTGCGGCAGTGCACCGCGACCGCCGCGCCCTCCTCGGCGAACCGCAGCGCGATCCCGCGTCCGATGCCGCCGCCCGCCCCGGTCACCAGGGCGGTCTGCCCCGCCAGCAGCCCGCTCACGGCCGGCACAGCTTCGCGATCCGGTCCGCCGCGCCCGGGTAGCGGGCGCTCAGCACGGCCGCGTCGCCGTGCTCGTAGCTCTCGTCCGTGAAGCCCGGTGCCATCGTGCAGCCGAAGAGCGTCCACGCCCCGTCCTCGGCGACCCGCCCGCCCATCCAGGTGCCGGCGGGCACGGTGAGCTGGATCTGCTGGCCGCGCAGGACGTCCGGCCCGAGGACGGCGGTGCGGACACCGCCGTCCGGGTCGAGGAACAGCAGCTGAAGCGGGTCGCCGAGGTAGAAGTGCCAGACCTCGTCGGCCGGGAGGCGGTGCAGCGCCGAGTAGTCCTCCGGTGCGGCGGTCAGCAGCGCGACGATCGCGGTGCCCTCCGGGCGCCCGTCGGACCGCGCGGGTCCCGTCCAGGTCCGCCGGTAACGTCCGCCCTCACGCGGGATCGGTTCCAGGCCGTAGTGCGCGATGAGGTCATCAGGGGTCACGACGGGCAGGCTAGTTGCCGACGGTCCTCTCGCGGTCGAGGAACGCCAAGTGGGCGCGCTTCTCGGGCAGGTACACGTCCGGCAGGTCGATCTCGGGCAGGACGACGGCCGGGCCGGGGACGAAGCCCTGGCGCAGGAAGCGGGCGGTCGCCTTCGTGTTGCGCTCGTCGGGGTCGACGACGATCCGCCGCCGGCCGAGAACGGTGAAAACGTACGCGACGACGGCGGTCAGCAGGCCCGACGTCCAGCCGGGCCGGGCCCCGCCGGGTCCGGCGGGCGCGAGGAGGAGATGGACGCCGAGGTCGCCGGGCTCGACGGGGTAGCACTCGGAGACCCGGTCGGCCTCCGGCTCGTAGGTCTGCAGGAGCGCGGCCGGTTCGCCGTCCTTGACGAGGAGAAAGGCGTGATGGGTGTCGAGTGTGTCCATATGGGCGTAGATCTCGCCGACTTGCTGCCTCGTCATGCCGTTCATGCCCCAGAAGGAGGCGCGTTCGCCGCTCACCCAGCCGTGCACGACGTCCAGGTCGGCGCGGGGGTCCAGGGGCAGGATCCGCACGGTGCCGAAGCCGTCGACCGGCTGCTCGTGGACGGCCTCGCGGTCGGGGGCGTGGGGCTCACCGGCCATCGGTGCTCTCCTTCGTCAGAAGGTCCCAGTCGGTGACGACCGGGACGAGGTCCCCCTTCAGCCACAGGGGGAGTTGATCGCGGTGGTGGGGCGAGCCCGGGACGCCGGAGGCGCCGAAGGAGACCACCCAGAGGCTGTTCTCACGGCGGGCCAGGTCCCAGACGTACCGGGCCGCCGGGCCGCGGGCGCTCAGGTCGGTCAGTCCGGGGACGGCGGAGGTGCACTGGACGCAGTCGTGGTCGCCGGACAGACCCGGTTCCTCGTAGGACGTCTCCGCCAGGGCCCGCCAGGGGGCCAGCCGGTGGGTGTCCCCCCCAGGTGCCCCGCGGCGGGTTCGCGGCGACCTCCTCGACGGCCTCCCGCAGCATCGCCGTCCGGTCGGCGCCGTACAGCCGCTCCGCCCTCAACAGGTGTTCGAGGGCGTAGCCGATGCGGGGCACGAGCGCGAGCCAGGGCGCGAAGACCTCCGGGTGGCCGGTCGAGGCGGCGAGCGCGGCGAGGGCGGGATGGGCCGCCAGCCGCCGTACGAGAGCGTCGCGCACCGCCGCGTACACCGCCGCGTCCGCGTCGGCCGCGTCCATGTGCCGGTCCCAGCGCAGCAGGCGCTCGCGCAGCGCGCCCGCCTCGGGGGTGAGGCCGTCGAGGGCGGCGAGACGGTCCAGCAGGGGCGCGGCGGAGGCGAGACGGGCGTCCATGTGGACGGCCGGCATGTCCTCGGCGGACCAGGCGGCCTTCCCGGTCAGCAGGGCGCGGATGCGGTCGGCCCGGTGCGCGGGGGCGAACTCGACGCCGAGCGGGGCGGCGAGACCGCGCTGGTTCGCCATCACGGCGAGCCCGTCGTCGACGGTCCCGCGGGGCATCGGCTGCCATCCCCGCCACTCGTGGCCGGGCTCAAGGCGGGGACGGGCCGGATGCGGCTGTCCTCGGCCCGCCGCGGCACGGAACCGGCGACGCGGTGCAGCACTCCGCCGTGGACGTCCGCCGCCAGCACGACGTTGACGGGTTCGGCCCACCGGTCCAGCGCCCGGTCCACCTCGGCGACGCTGCGCGCCCGCAGCAGCGGGAGCAGGGCGCCGAAGCCGAGTTCGCCGGTGACCCGGGCCGGGTGGCGCAGGACGAGGGCGATCGGGGGGTCCTGGTCGGCGGCGGTCTCCCGGCCGGGGCGGGCGTCCTGGGGGCCGCCGCTGACCACCGGGCCCCTGGGCGTCTCGATCACCTCGACCTCCACCGGCTCGCCCCCGGCCACCTCGACCTTCTCGAGGTGCCGGGCCACGGCACGCCACCGTCCGTTCGGTGTAGCCGCGCACCCAGTCGGCGGTCTCCGGGTCCTGCCGCTCCAGGGCGGCGAAGCAGCGTCGCGCCGTGTCCTCGATCCGGGCCCGTCGCGCGAGGACGTCCCAGGCCAGGGCGGAGGGGCCGAGGAAGGACGCCGAGGTGCCCTGGGCGCGGTGCCGTTCGACCTCCAGCTGCCAGGCGCGGTCCAGCGCGGTGACCCGGCCCTGGGCCCGGGTCAGCGCCCGGGCGTCGTCGGCTCCCAGATGCGGGATGCCCCAGGCGTCGCGGTAGGTCTCGGTGGTCACCCTGTACCCCATCGTGATCGCTACGGACGTTCAAGTTAGGTAAGCCTTGCCTAAATAATCAGGGAATCGTACGCGAAGGGTGCGGACGGCGTCCGGCGGGGCGATCATCGGGACATGGATGTCACGCTGCACCTCGCCCAGGACCCCCAGGCCGACGCGCTCCTCGGGCACAGTCCGCTCGCCGCGCTGACCGGGATGCTGCTGGACCAGCAGATCCCGATGGAGTGGGCGTTCAAGGGGCCCTGGGCCATCGCGCAGCGGCTCGGCGCCGACGACCTCGACGCACACGAGATCGCGGCGTACGACCCGGAGGCGTTCGCCGCGCTGCTGTCCGAGAAGCCCGCGGTGCACCGCTACCCGGGATCGATGGCGGGGCGCATCCAGCAGCTCTGCCGCTATCTCGTCGAGCACTACGACGGCGACGCCGAGGCCCTCTGGCGGGACGTCGACAGCGGAAAGGAGCTGCTGAAGCGACTCCAGGAGCTGCCGGGGTTCGGCAAGCAGAAGGCGCAGATCTTCCTCGCCCTGCTCGGCAAGCAGCTCGGGGTGCGGCCCGAGGGCTGGCGCGAGGCCGCGGGGTCGTACGGCGAGACGGAGGCCTTCCGTTCGGTCGCGGACATCACCGGCCCCGAGTCGCTGGCGAAGGTGCGGGCGCACAAGCAGGAGATGAAGGCGACGGCGAAGGCGGCGAAGGCGACCGGGACGGCACGCGCGTAGCACTCGGTCCGGGCGGGCGCGGGCTCGGCGGACACGGCCGCCGGTCCGTGTGGTGTCCGTCGATCGGACCGCCCGGGTGGCGGTCCCCCGGGCGGCGGTCCAAGCATGGATCATGACCGACGCACCGAGCGGTTCCCCGTGGGGATCCGAGTACGACGACCGCCACGTCCACGCCGGCCGCGACCCGCACGCGCAACGACCGCTGTCGGACGGCCTGGAGCCACCCGTCGAGGGCGTCCTGCACCTGCTCTCCCGCACCGCCTGGCAGGTGGTCCTGGCCACGGGTGTCGCGTCCCTGATCCTCGGGATCCTGATCCTGGTCTGGCCCGGCCCCTCGCTGCTCGCCGCCGGAATCCTCTTCGGGCTCTATCTCATCGTCAGCGGCGTGCTCCAGGTCGCGTCCGCCTTCGGCACGCACCGGGCCACCTCGCTACGGGTCCTCGGCTTCCTCAGCGGCGCCCTGTCGATCGTGCTGGGGCTGTTCTGCTTCCGGGGTCCCCTGGAGTCGATCCTGCTGCTCGCGCTGTGGATCGGCATCGGCTGGCTGTTCCGCGGGATCGCCCAGACCGTGGCGGCCGCCCACGACCCGGCGGTGCCCGCGCGCGGCTGGCAGGCCGTCCTCGGGATCGTCACCTTCGTCGCCGGGGTCGTGCTGATCGTCTCGCCGTTCCATTCGATCGCCGTGCTCACGCTCGTCGCCGGCTGGTGGCTGATCGTGGTCGGCATCGTCGAGCTGATCACGGCGTTCCGTCTCCGCAGCCGCGCCGAGCGGATCCCGCACACCGTGTGACCGCGTCAACCTCGCACCGCACACCTCACTCGACCGGGCGATTCTGCCGTCCGATGCGATGAACGGCGCCGTGTCGACGGGCAGATGACCCCTGTGAGCACCACCCGGCACCCCCCTCGTACCGCTCGTCGGTATGCCTGGCTGCGGGTGCTCCTGGTGCTCATCGCGCTGCTCGCGGCCGGCGCGCACGCCGAGGCCGTGACGGCCGATTCCGACACGGTGTCCACGTCCCAGGCCTGCGACGCGGAGCACGAGGTGCTCGTCGCGGCACTGCGGCCGGCGAACCCCCAGGGACCCCGCGCCCCTGTGCCGCTGCGGCCGGCGGCACGGGGCACCGGCGGGCCGTCCGCACCGCTGGATGCCGCCCTCGTGCCCGCACGGGCACCGTTCTTCCCCGCCCTGTGCGCCCTGCGCACCGTCGTCCTGCGCTGCTGACCGGTCCGGCCTCCGCACCGTCGACCGCCGTCAGCAACCGCCGTCAGCAACGCAAGGACGTAGTCATGCCCAGAGATCCGTACGCCGCTCTGCTCGCCCTGCTGCGGGCCGAGGCCGTCCGCAGCACCAAGCAGCGGCCGAAACCCGATCCCGAACCCGACACCGGCGAGGAGCCTCCGCCGGCCGGCGCCCGGGAGAGCGACCACGAGTAGCAGACAGCGGCCGCCCGCCCCGGGCGGCCGCCCCTGCACCGTCTAACGCCTGCGGCGGGCCGTTCCGAAGAGGGAGCGTGTGATCTCCCGGCCCAGCTGCGTGCCCAGGGAGCGGGCCAGGGACTTGAAGGCCTCGCTGGTGACGACCTGTCCGACCAGGGACGGCTCCTCCCGTCCGGTCTCCCGCCCGCTCCCCTTCGCCTCCTGGAACGGCCGGCCCGCCGCCTCCCGTGCCGCGAGCATCTCGTACGCCGACTCACGGTCGACCGCCTGCGCATAACGCCCGTACAGCGGCGACGACATGACCGCCCGCTCCAGCACCTCCCCGTCCACCGGCCCCATCAGGGACTCCGGCGCCCTCAGCCGGGTCATCGCGACCGGTGTCGGGGCGCCCCGCTCGCTCAGGACCGTCACCACGGCCTCCCCCGTGCCGAGACCGGTCAGCACCTCCTCCAGGTCGTAGGGGGAGGTGGGGAAGGTCCGCACGGTGGCTTTCAGCGCCTTCTGGTCGTCCGGGGTGAAGGCGCGCAGCGCGTGCTGGACACGGCTGCCGAGCTGGGCCAGCACCTCCGCGGGCACGTCCCGCGGGGTCTGCGTGACGAAGAGGACGCCGACGCCCTTGGAGCGGATCAGCCGCACGGTCTGGGTGATCGCGTCCAGGAACGCCTTGGACGCCCCGCTGAACAGCAGATGCGCCTCGTCGAAGACGAAGACCAGCTTCGGCTTGTCGACGTCACCGACCTCCGGCAGATCGTGGAAGAGGTCCGCGAGGAGCCACATCAGAAAGGTGGAGAACAGCTGCGGTCTGTCCTGGACCGCGGGCAGTTCGAGCACGGAGAGCGTGCCCCGGCCGTCGGACGCCGTGCGCAGCAGCTCGCTCGTGTCGAACTCCGGCTCCCCGAAGAAGGGCGCCATCCCCTCCGCCTCGAAGGCCGTCAGCGCCCGCAGGATCACGCCGGCCGTCGCCGTCGACAGACCGCCGATCTCCTTCAGCTCCGCCCGGCCCTCGTCCGACGTCAGAAAGGCCACCACCGCCCGCAGGTCCTTCAGGTCGACCAGCTCCAGGCCCTTGGTGTCCGCGTAGTGGAAGACCAGGCCGAGCGACTGCTCCTGAGTCCGGTTCAGCCGGAGCACCTTCGACAGCAGCACCGGGCCGAAGCTCGTGATCGTGGCGCGTACGGGGATGCCCCGGCCGAGGCCGCCCAGTGCGTAGAACTCGGCCGGGAAGGCGGTGGGTGTCCAGTTCTGGCCGGTCTCGGCCGCCCGTGCGCGCACCCGCTCGTTCTCCTGCCCGGCCGCCGAGACACCGGAGACGTCCCCTTTGACGTCCGCCAGGAACACCGGCACGCCCTGCGCCGAGAGTTGCTCGGCGATCAGCTGGAGGGTCTTCGTCTTGCCGGTGCCGGTCGCGCCCGCGACCAGGCCGTGCCGGTTGAGCACCGACAGCGGGACACGGATCCGCGCGCCGGGCAGGCACTGCCCGTCCCACACCAGGGCGCCCAGGTCGACGGCCGGACCCGCGAAGGCGAACCCGGACGCGATCTCCTGGGCCCGGGGAGGGAGCGCGGGAGCGCTCTTTGGGGTCGCGGGCGCGGCGGCCCCGGGTACCGGCCGGCTGTCGCTCATCTCGAAGCACCTGTTCCGTTTTGCACCCGTTTACTGCATCTTTTCCAGCGTCGCACTCCGTCGCCATGGCTGCGCCCGGAACGTGTGGCCCGGTAGGCTTTCCGTGTGATCTTCAAGCGCATCGGAAACGGCCGGCCGTACCCCGACCACGGCCGGGAGAGCACCCGGCAGTGGGCGGACGTCGCGCCGCGCCCGGTCCGCCTCGATCAGCTCGTGACGACCAAGCAGCAACTCGACCTGGAGACCCTCCTCGCCGAGGACTCGACGTTCTACGGCGACCTCTTCGCGCATGTCGTGAAGTGGCAGGGCGACCTGTACCTGGAGGACGGCCTCCACCGCGCGGTGCGCGCGGCGTTGCAGCAGCGCCAGGTCCTGCACGCGAGAGTGCTCGAACTCGACTGATCCCAGGCGTTCGTCCGCCCCTCACCCGGGGCGTTCGTCCACCTTTCCCGCGGACCTCGCCGCTCTTGCGCACTCCGCTCGATCCGGCGCGCCCGCTCCCGCGCCCGCGCCGTCCATGTGCGCCCCGCGCGAACCCCCACGTCCGCCTCCTCGGCGGCCGTGCACGTGCGCACACCCCGCCGTACGCCCCCGCGTGACCGTCCGTTCGCCCCGATGACCCGTTCGGGTTGGACTGGGGAGCACCCAATGATCATCTAGTAGGCATTGCCGCCCGGGCGCACTACGCTGCGCCCATGAGCATGCTGACTCCCCCCGGCATGGGTGGCCAGTACCGGATCACGGGGAGCAAGTACCCGAGGATGCGCCGACCCCGACGCCGCGGCAGGCTTGTGGTCGCCATCGTCGCGTCGGTGGCCGCTGTCGGACTGATCGGCTGGGGAACCCTGCAGCTCATCGATGTCTTCACCGGCGGCGACAGGACGTTGGCGGCCGGTTCCAAGGCGGGCTGCGCGCCCAAGGGGGGTCCGTCGCCCACGGCCACCGCGAAGGCCCTGCCCGCGCCCGGCCAGATCACCGTGAACGTCTTCAACGCCACGGCCCGCAGCGGCCTCGCCAAGGAGACCGCCGACGAGCTGAAGAAGCGCGGCTTCCGCATCGGCACGGTGGGCAACGCGACCGAGGACTACGACAAGAAGGTCAAGGGCGCCGGGGTACTGCTCGGCGCCAAGGCCGCCACCGGCACCAGCCTGCCCGTCCTCGGCACCCAGCTCGCCGACGCCGAACAGCGCACCGACACCCGTACGGGAGGCTCCGTCGACCTCATCCTGGGCGACGGGTTCAAGTCCCTGACGGACAAGCCGGCCGCGGACAAGGCCCTGTCGGCCCTGACCGCCCCGGCCGCGTCGGCGTCACCGGGCAAGGACGGCAAGAAGAAGAACTGCTGAGCCGCCACCCACGAGCCCCCGCCGGTCCGGCGGGGGCGGGGCAGGGGGCAGGGGGTGCTACTCCGCCGCCCCGTACAGCCGGTCACCCGCGTCGCCGAGTCCCGGCACGATGTAGCCGAGCTCGTTGAGGTGGTCGTCGACGGCGGCCGTGACCACCGTGACCGGCGTACCCGCCAGTTCGCGCTCCATCACCTCGACGCCCTCCGGGGCGGCGAGCAGCACCACGGCGGTCACGTCGCGCGCCCCGCGCCGGATCAACTCCTGGATCGCCGCCACGAGGGTGCCGCCGGTGGCGAGCATCGGGTCCAGGACGTACACCTGGCGCCCCGACAGGTCCTCCGGCATGCGCGTCGCGTACGTGGAGGCCTGGAGCGTCTCCTCGTTGCGGATCATGCCCAGGAAGCCCACCTCGGCGGTCGGCAGCAGCCGGACCATGCCGTCGAGCATGCCGAGGCCGGCCCGCAGGATCGGCACGACCAGCGGGCGGGGGCGGGACAGCTTGACGCCGGTGGTGGCGGCGACCGGGGTCTCGATGTCGATCTGCTCGGTGCGCACGTCCCGCGTGGCCTCGTAGGCGAGCAGGGTGACGAGCTCGTCGGCGAGCCGACGGAAGGTCGCGGAGTCGGTGCGGCGGTCGCGCAGCGTGGTGAGCTTGTGGGCGACCAGGGGGTGGTCGACGACGTGGAGACGCATGGCCCTAACAGTAACCGGGCTTCCCGCGGCGGCCGCGCCGTGTGCGGCCCCGGCCCCGCCGTCCGGCCCGCCGCCCCGCCCCGGCTCGCCCGCGGCCCGCTCCCGTCCCGCCGCCCCGCTCCGGTCTGCCTGGCTTCGGACCCCCCATCAGGGGGAAAGTGGGAAGGACGGAACTGGGGTGGTGTGCCTATGCCCGACGGGGAATCCCACGAGGAGCCCGAAGCGCAGGAGACGGACGCCGAGCGCAGGCGGCGCCGGACCCTGTTCCTGCGCGAACTCACGGAGGCCCGGGAGCTTCGCGACCGCGTCCAGCCCCGGCGCGCCAAGGTCGCGCGCCTGCGTCACGCCATGCGCATGCGCACCTTCCGCTGGTAGCGACGCGGCCGCCATGGGGTGGCCGTGCGGCCACACCGCCCCGGGCCGCGTACGATCCGCTGGTGGCGGCAATGAGTGCGCTGGTGAGTGGACCGCTTCGGCGGGGGTGTTCGATCGGAGCATCCACGATCGAAACGGCCAGACACAGGGAGCCGAAGACGTCCCCTGAACGCCTTGTTTCTGCCACGATTCCGAGTGGGTGGGGCTCGGAGAGACCATTCCCCGCCCATAACCTCCGCCGGGGGGAACCCCAACCGGCACGCCTATGACCAGTGGGAGAGTCACGGTGTACTTCGCCGCACTGCTCGCGCGCACCGAAGACGGGTGGGAAGCGAGCGACACAGAGCTCGACGATGTGGAGACCCTGTCGGATCTGACCGACCTGGCCCGTGACGCCTCGGTCGACGAGGACACGGTGCTCGTACTCATCGAGCAGGAGGACGCGTGGTTCGGCGTCGTCCGCTTGGACGGCGAGGACGACCCTCGCATCTACGTCTCGGACGCCTCCGCCGCCGCCCGTAGCTCGTACGGCGAGATCCTGCTTACCGACGAACTGCTCGGAAGGGAGCCCGGCGACGACGGCGCCGACCTCGACTCCCTCGACCTCGACGGCACCGAGGACGGTGAGCCCGGCGACGACGAGGACGGAGCCGGCTCGGACGCCTCCGTGCCGCACGGCCCCGTGGGCGACAGCGAGATCCTCGACGACCTGGGCGTCAGCGAGAAGGAGCTGCGCATCCTGGACGCCGAGGACGCGCTCAGCTCGATCGCCGAGGCCCTGGGCGCCTCGGAGGTCCTGGAGACCGTCCGCTAGGTGCACCGGGTGACCGAGGACGGGACGCCGGCCCCCGATCCGGTGCGCGACCAGTGGCGGGCCGCGATGCGGCTCGCCCTGGACGAGGCCGACCAGGCCGCCGCGGGCGGTGACGTGCCCGTCGGCGCCGTCGTGCTGTCCGCGGACGGCTCGGTGCTGGCCGTCGGTCACAACGAACGCGAGGCCACGGGCGATCCGACGGCCCATGCGGAGATCCTCGCGCTCCGCCGGGCCGCGAGCGCGCTCGGCGAGTGGCGGCTGTCCGGCTGCACACTCGTCGTCACGCTGGAGCCCTGCACGATGTGCGCGGGTGCGCTGCAGCAGTCCCGGGTGGACCGGCTGGTCTACGGCGCACGCGACGAGAAGGCCGGCGCGGCCGGGTCGCTGTGGGACCTGGTGCGCGACCGGCGCCTCAACCACCGCCCCGAGGTCATCGACGGCGTGCTCGCCGACCGGTGCGCCCAACTGCTGACGGACTTCTTCCGGACCCGCTGAGGAGCCGGCCCGGGCGATCCGCAGAAACGGATTTCAGACCACGGCCCACTGTGGGGTAGGGTCTCCCTCGGTAGCGTGTCCGAGCGGCCGAAGGAGCTCGCCTCGAAAGCGAGTGTGGCGCAAGTCACCGAGGGTTCAAATCCCTCCGCTACCGCTCTGGAAGGGTCCCGTCGACCGACGGGGCCCTTCGTGCGTCCGCGGGACCGGGGCCCCCGACACGACGTACGGGAAAAGGCCGGGTGAGGGCCTGGTGCGATTCGTGATCTTTTGCGGTTCCCGAACAACCGGCCGAGATACACTCACCGGCGGCGAACGGGCCCGCGGGGCACGGCAGACGGGGGAGGCCGCGGTGGCGGTACAGGGGAAGAAGATCGCGGTGTACGCGCTCGTGGTCTTCGCGCTCTACGTGATCATCACCGACCCTGCCAAGGCCGCCGACTACGTCGAGATAGGGTTCGAGGGCATCTCCAGCGCCGCCAAGGCCATCGGCCACTTCATGACCTGGATCGCCGACGGAGCCAAGTGAGGCTCCCGGCCGGGCGGCCCCCGTCACACCCCCGGGAGCGCCCGTGATCCGCCACCTGGTCCTCTTCAAGCTCAACGAGGGCGTCCGGCGCGACGACCCGCGCGTGGTGGAGGGGGTGCGCGCCTTCGAGAGCCTCGGCGGCCGGATCGACGAGCTGCGCGCCTGGGAGTGCGGCTGGAACATCACCGACCGGCCCATCGCCTACGACTTCGCGATCAACTCGGCGGTCGAGGACACGGACGCGCTCCGGCGTTATCTGGAGCACCCGGCACACCAGGAAGGTGTCGCGATGTGGCGCGAGTTCGCCACATGGGTGATCGCCGACTACGAAATCTGAGCGACACCGCCCACGGATTCCGCGCGACACCCCTCACGGAGCCCCCCATCTCAACGATGGGGGGCTCTCCTGTGTCTTGTGCCCCAACTCTCCCTCAACACGGCGTTATGGGGTGCTTGCACCCTGTGTCCATTCTTGTGATGCTATGACCGCTTTACGACGGTGAGTTGACAGAGGCGTTGACGGATGAAGAGGTGGCGTTGACCGTGTCGGCCAGTACTGCGCCGCCTCAGGACGAGGCTTCAAGCCCGAGTCCCGGCCGGCACCGGACACCCGTCACGACTCCCGCACGGCCCCAGGAATCCGACACCGCCCCCTCCGAGCCCCAGGAGCCCGACCCCGCCCGCCCCGCCCCCCAGCCCCCCGGCAGGACCGCCTCAGCCCCTTCCACCTCCGCTACCGCGCCGGCCTCATCCGCCTCACGCACCGCCCAACCACCGCACAACACGCTCTCCTCACCCGTACCCGCACCCGCCGACGGCGACCCCTCCGCCACCTCCGATCCCTCCGATCCCTCTGATCCCTCCGACCCCGAGGACCCTGAGGACCTCGACTCGACGACCACCCCCCAAAAGCGCCGCGGCGCCGACACCCGGGCCCTCACCCAGGTGCTCTTCGGCCAGCTCAAGGGCCTGGAGCCGGGCACGCCGGAGCACCACCGCGTACGCGGGGCGCTCATCGAGGCCAACCTCCCGCTCGTGCGCTATGCCGCCGCCCGCTTCCGCTCCCGCAACGAGCCCATGGAGGACGTCGTCCAGGTCGGCACCATCGGGCTGATCAACGCCATCGACCGCTTCGACCCCGACCGCGGCGTGCAGTTCCCGACCTTCGCGATGCCGACCGTCGTCGGCGAGATCAAGCGCTACTTCCGCGACAACGTCCGCACGGTCCATGTCCCGCGCCGGCTGCACGAGCTGTGGGTGCAGGTCAACAGCGCAACCGAGGACCTCACCACGACGCACGGGCGCTCCCCGACCACCGCCGAGATCGCCGAGCGGCTGCGCATCACCGAGGAGGAGGTGGTGGCCTGTATCGAGGCGGGGCGCTCGTATCACGCCACCTCGTTGGAGGCCGCCCAGGAGGGTGACGGGCTGCCGGGCCTCCTCGACCGGCTCGGCTACGAGGACCCGGCCCTCGACGGGGTCGAGCACCGCGACCTCGTACGGCATCTGCTCGTCCAGTTGCCGGAGCGCGAACAGCGGATCCTGCTGCTGCGCTACTACAGCAATCTGACCCAGTCACAGATCAGCGCCGAACTGGGTGTCTCCCAGATGCATGTGTCAAGGCTCCTCGCCAGGAGCTTCGCGCGACTGAGATCCGCAAACAGGATCGACGCCTAACTCACGCGAGCGAATCGCCCGCAAGAGTTCTTGCCGACAGTTCTGCGCTGAAAGGCCCTCAGAACTCCTCCAACCAGGGCGCATTCACCTCTTGCATGTCGACATGTCACTACAGCGTGTTGCCGACATGTGACATTCTTCCGGGAGCGCGTTTGCCGCAGCCTCGTGGCCGGTATTCAGGTGGAGGCTGCGTTCCCTACGACGGGAGCGTCCGCCGCGACCGTCCCGCGACCCAAAGGGGGTGGCATGTCCGCAGACAAGGGCAGCTCGAAGGTGCTCACGCTCGTGCAGAGCGACTCCGCGCCCGATGTGCTTCAGGACCTTCAGGCCCCTCAGGACCTCCCGGGTGCCGAGAACCTCCCGGCTCCCGAGGCACCGGACCTTCCGTCCTCGGAGGCCATCGACACCCGCACCCTGTCCCGCTCCCTCTTCCTGCGGCTCGCCGCCCTCGACGAGAACAGCCCGGAGCGTGCCTACGTCCGGGACACCCTCATCGAGCTGAACCTCCCCCTCGTGCGCTACGCGGCCGCCCGCTTCCGCAGCCGCAACGAGCCGATGGAGGACATCGTCCAGGTCGGCACGATCGGGCTGATCAAGGCGATCGACCGGTTCGACTGCGAACGGGGCGTGGAGTTCCCGACGTTCGCGATGCCGACGGTCGTCGGTGAGATCAAGCGGTTCTTCCGGGACACGTCGTGGTCGGTGCGGGTGCCGCGCCGGCTGCAGGAGCTGCGTCTGGCGCTCACCAAGGCCAGCGACGAGCTGTCGCAGAAGCTCGACCGCTCGCCGACGGTCACCGAACTCGCCTCGGCGCTCGGGGTGTCGGAGGAGGACGTGGTCGACGGCCTCGCCGTCGGCAACGCGTACACGGCGTCGTCGCTGGACTCGCCCGCCCCCGAGGACGACGGCGGCGAGGCCTCGCTCGCGGACCGTCTCGGCTACGAGGACTCGGCGCTGGAGGGCGTGGAGTACCGCGAGTCCCTCAAGCCGCTGCTGGCCAAACTCCCGCCCCGCGAGCGGCGGATCATCATGCTGCGCTTCTTCGCGAACATGACGCAGTCGCAGATCGGCGAGGAGGTCGGCATCTCGCAGATGCACGTCTCCCGGCTGCTCACCCGCACGCTGGCACAGCTGCGAGAGGGCCTGATCTCCGACTAGGGCGTATTGCGAAAGTCCCGTCGTTCGCCCGAAGGGCGAGGCAGGCGGGACTCTCTCAACACACCCCAGGGGCCTGATGCCACAGCGGGGAACGTCCGGCGCCCGCCCGTACCCGCCCCGCGCGCGAGAACAGCCCGCCGGGCGTCCCTGCCGGTCCGCAGTGACCTCCGCGGCCGGGCGTCGCCAAGCCCGGCCGTACAGCGCGGGTTCACCCGGCGGCACGGCAAACGCCCGCAGCACGGCGCCCGTTGGGTACGCCGTGCCGAGCGGACGTCGCGGAGCCCGCGCGCGCGAGGGCGCGGGCCGGCGACGGTCGTGAGAAGACCGGGAGAAGGCGGCCGGCTCCTTCCGGAGTCCGGCTGCCCCTTACATCAGTGCGAGCCAGGCGACCGCGGCGACGATCACCACGGCGGCGACGACACCGACGATCAGGCCGATGCGCGGCCCTGCCGGAGCGGACGCCTGCTGCCTGCCCTGCGGCGCCTCGTCGACGAACGCACGGAACATCTGCGTGCTGCCGGCGGGGTCGTAGTTGCCCTGGGGGCCCTGGGTGTTAGCCATGGCCCGAGACCCTAGCGAATACCCGGGTGTCGCCCAAGTGGGGGATCCGCTCTCACACCCGGTCTCCACCGGAAGAGCCCGGTCCACGCCCTGGCGGACACACGGTCTCCCGGCCTCCCACCTCACTGTTTACGTTCGCAACACTTGCCTTTGCCAAGTTTTTGCTCCGAAAGCCGCCGATTAATTTGCCTGCAGCAACCAATATCCTTACGGTTGCTCCAGGCAACGAATTGGAGGAGGTGCGATGGCCGCGCAAGCCCAGTACGAGGAACTGGCACGTCAGCTCAGCGCCATCGGAGCCGTGAAAAGGGACTTGGGGCGGATCCTGCCGCCCGACTGCCCGGGCGGCTCCGCTGCCGTGCTGACACTGCTCGGCCGTCACGGCGACATGCGCATGAGCAAGCTCGCCGAGCTGCTCGCCGTGGACATGTCGGTCACCAGCCGCCATGTCGCCCATGTCGCGGAGCGCGGCTGGATCGAGCGCTCCCCCGACCCCGCGGACAAGCGCTCCCGGATCCTGCGCCTGACGGCGGCCGGCCACATCCAGCTCGACGAACTGTCCCGGCGCAGCACCGACCTGCTGGCCGAACGGCTCGCCGACTGGTCGGACGACGACGTCGGCCGCCTCATCCAGCTGATGACGCGACTGCGCGAGAGCTTCGGCGACTGCCGCTCCGCGCCCCGGCTCGCGCACTTCGCCCCCGCGGCGGAATCCGTTGCCGACCGGACCACCCGTACACCCGCATAACGTAAGAAAAGGAAGCCCATGGCAACGACCACACCAGCCGGTGTGCGGGCTCACGCCAAGCACGGGGGAGGCTCCCCGGACGGCGCTCCGATGACACACCGGCAGATCATGGAGGCCCTGTCCGGCCTCCTGCTCGGCATGTTCGTGGCGATCCTGTCGTCCACGATCGTGTCCAACGCCCTGCCGCACATCATCGGCGACCTCGGCGGCGGCCAGTCCGCCTACACCTGGGTCGTCACCGCGTCGCTGCTGGCCATGACCGCGACCACCCCGCTGTGGGGCAAGCTCGCGGACCTCTACAGCAAGAAGGCGCTCGTCCAGATAGCCCTGGTCATCTATGTCCTGGGCTCGATGGCCGCGGGCCTGTCGCAGAACCCCGGCATGCTCATCGCCTGCCGTGTCGTCCAGGGCGTCGGCGTCGGAGGTCTGTCCGCCCTGGCGCAGATCGTCATGGCGGCGATGATCTCCCCCCGTGAGCGCGGACGTTACTCCGGCTACCTCGGCGCCACCTTCGCCGTCGCCACCGTCGGCGGCCCGCTGATCGGTGGTGTCATCACCGACACCGACTGGCTCGGCTGGCGCTGGTGCTTCTACGTCGGTGTGCCCTTCGCGATCCTCGCGCTGGTCGTGCTGCAGAAGACCCTGCACCTGCCCGTGGTGAAGCGGGACGTCAAGGTCGACTGGGCCGGCGCGTTCTTCATCTCCGCCGCCGTCTCCCTGCTGCTGGTCTGGGTCACCTTCGCCGGTGACAAGTACAACTGGCTGTCGTGGCAGACCTACACCATGGTCGCGGGCGCCGTCGTCCTCGCCGCGATCTTCATCTTCGTCGAGACCAAGGCCGCCGAGCCGATCATCCCGCTGCGGCTGTTCCGCAACCGCACCATCACCCTGTCGTCGCTCGCCTCGCTCTTCGTGGGTGTCGCGATGTTCACCGGCACGGTGTTCTTCGCCCAGTACTTCCAGCTGGCCCGCGACAAGTCGCCGACGATGTCCGGTGTGCTGACCATCCCGATGATCGGCGGCCTGTTCGTCTCCTCCACGGTCTCCGGCCAGGTCATCACCAGGACCGGTAAGTGGAAGGCCTGGCTGGTGTGCGGTGGCGTGCTCGTCACGGCCGGTCTGGGTCTGCTCGGCACCCTGCGCTACGACACGGCCTACTGGAAGGCCGCCGTCTTCATGGCGCTGATGGGCCTCGGCATCGGCATGATGATGCAGAACCTGGTCCTGTCCACGCAGAACCAGGTGGCGCCCAGCGACCTCGGTTCGGCCAGCTCTACGGTGACCTTCTTCCGGTCCCTCGGCGGCGCGATGGGCGTCTCCGCGCTCGGCGCGTTCATGGCCCACCGGATCACCCACTACTTCACGGACGGCCTCGCCGACCTCAGCCCGAAGTACCAGCGGCTGGCAGCCCGCTCGAGCGCCGACGGCGCCATCCCGGACCTGGCGAAGCTGCCCCGTCCGCTGCGCACCCTCATGGAGAGCTCGTACGGCCACGCCATCGGCGACGTCTTCCTGGTCGCCGCGTGCCTGGCGTTCCTCGCCTTCGTGATCACGCTGTTCATCAAGGAGGTCCCGTTGAAGACCCAGGGCGGTCTGGCGCAGGCCGCGGCGGCCGCGTCCGAGGAGGCCCCGGCGGTCGCCGCGACCACCGCCGCGATACCCGCTCCGGCCGAGGAGAAGGTTCCCAGCTGGGCCGTGGCGAGCACGGAGGCCACGCCCGACGGCACGGCCACGCAGCAGCACGCGGCCGTCGCCACCATCGCCGCCCCCGGCGAGTCCACGCCGTCCGGCGGTGTCCCGCTGCGCGGTTTCGTCCGCGGCGCCGAGAGCGCCCCGGTCCCCCAGGCCGCCGTCACGCTGATCTCCCTCGGGGGACGCCAGCTGGGCCGGTCGGTCGCGGGGGCCGACGGCTCCTACGCGGTGGACGCGCCGGGCACGGGCTCGTACGTCCTGATCGCCTCCGCCGACGGCTACCAGCCGCAGGCCTCCACGATCGTGGTGAACGAGGAGCCGGTGTCGTACGACATCCTGCTCAGCGGCACCAGCGGTCTGACCGGTGTCGTCCGGGCCACCGAGACCGCGCTGCCGGTCAAGGACGCCATGGTGATCGTCACGGACGTCCGCGGTGATCTGCTGGCCACTGCCACCACCGGCGAGCAGGGCGACTTCGTCTTCGCCGAGCTGGTGCCGGGCTCCGTCACCGTCGCGGTGAACGCCGTCGGCTTCCGGCCGCGGGCGCTGCCGGTCGAGGTGGGCGGCACCGGGGTCACCCGGATCGAGATCGACCTCGACTCCGGCGCCCAGATCCAGGGTGTCGTACGGGCCCCGCACGGCCCGCTCGCGGACGCCCGGGTGACCCTGGTGGACGCGGCGGGCAATGTGGTCGGCACGGCCACCACCGGCACGGACGGCGCGTACGCCTTCACCGACCTGAACAACGGCGAGTACACCGTCATCGCCACCGGCTACCCGCCGGCGGCCACCGCGGTGAACGTGAGCGGCCGCGGCGTCGACGACCACGACATGACGCTGGCCCATCCGGGCGAGTAGGTCGGACCCCGGCCCGCGGGGGCGCGCTCTGAGCGGAGGTGCGCCCCCGCGGGCCGGTTTTTTGAGCCTTCTACGGGGATATTCAAGGATTTAGAGGGAGACCACACGATGGCACTGACCGCACGGATCCGTACGCGGGACGGCTGGGCCGTGTCGCACGCGGTCGTCACCGTGACCGACATGACCGGTACGCAGGTGCTGCGCGCCGAGGCCGACGCGGAGGGGACCGTCCGGGACGCGACGACGCTGACGCCCGGCGCGTACACCGTGATCGTCACCGCGGTCGGGTACGCGCCCGCCGCCTCCAGCGCGATCGTCACCGCGAGCGGCCGCGCCGAGATCGGCACCGTGACGCTGGCCCGGCAGGGCGGCGCCGAACTGCCCCCGCCCGGACCGTGGACCATCGACCCGGTGCACTCCTCGGTGGGCGCGGTCGCCCAGCACCTGGGAATCTCCAGCGTGCACGGACGCTTCACCGAGTTCTCCGGGCGCATCGAGATCGCCCCGGACGAGCTGCAGAAGTCCCGCGTCGAGGCGGTCATCAGCGCCGCGTCCATCGACACGGGCAACGGCATGCGCGACACACATCTGCGGTCGGCCGACTTCCTGGACGTCGAGACCTACCCGCAGATCACCTACCGCTCGACCGGTCTGACGGCCGCGGGCTCCGACCGCTGGACGGTCCACGGCGAGCTGACCATGCGCGGCATCGTCCGCCCGGTCGACCTCAGCCTCGCCTACCTCGGCACCGGCGCCGACCCGTGGGGCGGCACCCGCGCGGCCTTCCGCGCCACGGCGGAACTGCGCCGCGAGGACTTCGCGATGAACTACAACCAGGTCCTCCAGGCGGGCATCGCCGCGATCGGCACCACGCTGCGGGTGGAGCTGGACATCCAGGCGGTGCAGGGCGACTCACTCCCGCAGGCGTAGGCACGGCAGGGTCAGGCTCCCGGGGCCGCCGAGCGCCTAGGCTTGCGTCCCATGGCACCGAACATCGCGACGAACACCTCCGTATCGCGGGACGAGCTGCTGGACTTCGTCCGTCCCCGGCACCGCGCGATCCTCCTGACGCGGCGCGCCGACGGCAGCCCCCAGGGGTCGCCGCTGACCTGCGGGGTCGACGACTCGGGACGGATCGTGGTCTCCACGTACCCGGAACGGGCCAAGACGCGCAACGCCAAGCGGGACGAGCGGGTCAGCCTGATCGTGCTCAGCGACGAGTGGAACGGGCCGTGGGTCCAGATCGACGGCACCGCCGAGGTCGTCGACTCGCCGGACTCCGTCGAGCCGCTCGTCGAGTACTACCGCAACATCGCGGGCGAGCACCCGGACTGGGACGAGTACCGTGCGGCCATGGTCAAGCAGGGCAAGTCGATCATCCGGATCACCCCGGTGAAGTGGGGCCCGGTGGCGACCGGCGGTTTCCCCGCCCGGCTCGCGCCCCCGCAGGACTGATCGCCGGGACCCGCGGCCGTCACCCCCGGGCGACCATGGCCTCGATCCCCGCGATCAGCGTCTGCAGCGCGAAGGTGAAGTCGCGGTCGCGCATCTCCTCCACCGTGTCACCGCCGCGGGCCTCGATGAGGTCCGCGGTGTGGTGCACGACCTCGCTGTGGTCGGGGCTCTCCGTCACCGCGCTCAGCGCCTGACGGACGTACTCGTCCTGGGTCGTCCCGGCCGTGGCACAGCGCTCGATGAAGTGGCCCTCGATCGTGCCGAATCCGTACACGAACTGGAAGACCGCGGAGATCGCACCCATCCGGCCGTACGCGGGCAGCCCGGTCAGCCGGATCACCCGCTGCACGGCCAGCGAGAAGGCCACGGCGTGCGGGCCGATGTTGAGGAACCGCCCGGCCAGCGGTGACAGCCACGGATGGCGCACCAGCAGCGCCCGGTACTCCGCGGCGAGCGCCCGCAGCTGATCGCGCCAGTCCCGGTCGGAGTCGGCGGCCGGCAGCCGCATCTCCCCGAAGACGGCGTCCAGCGCCAGCTCCAGCAGATCGTCCTTGGTGTCCACGTACCAGTAGACCGACATCGCCGTGACGTTGAGCTCGCCGGCCAGGCGGCGCATCGAGAACCTCGCGAGGCCCTCCGCGTCCAGCAGTCGTACGGTCGCCCCGGTGATCCGGGCGCGGTCCAGTCCGGACGGCTGACCGCCGCCCCCACGCGAGCCGCCGCCCCGGGGCGCCTTGCCCTCCAGCCAGACGCTGGTCCGCGCCGGGCGCCCCGCCCGCTGGGCCGTCTTCACCATGGCGCACCTTCCTCGACACTCCGACCGCTGATCACGATGCCAGGTGCCCCTTGGGGGCGCGAGGCCGTCCCCCGCGCGGTGACGCCCCGTGGCCACCATCCCCGAGTCTTCCCGTTCCGCCGTCGCGAAAAAGCGGTGGACCGGGCGTGTGCCCGGCCCACCGCTTCGAGGCCGTCCCTCGGGTTCCGCCGACCGGGCGTCAGCCGCCGGTCTTGCGCGTGAGGTCGTAGAAGGTGGCCGAACCGACCGTCACCTTCTTGAAGTTCTTCGTCACCCACGTGCTGATCTGCGAGGAAACGTTGGAGCCACCGGTGCCGCCGCCCCCGCCGCCGAAGCCGCCGCCGGAGATGAAGTAGTGGATCCTGCCCTGCGCCACGTACTTCTCGAACTGGGCGAGCGTCGGGGACGGGTCGCTGCCGTTGAAGCCGCCGATCGCCATCACCGGGTCACCGGTGGCGAGCTGGTAGCTCGCGGCGTTCTGGGAGCCGATGGACGCGGCCACCCAGGTGTAGGTCCCGGCGTCCTTCTCCAGCAGCTTCTTGGCCGCGGAGCCGACCTCGGCACCGTTGAGCAGGCCACCCATACCGCCGGCGCCGCCCGTGCCGCCCTCACCCGTCCGGCCGCCACCGGGGAAGCCGTTGCCCTGCTGACTCCGGCCGGTGCCGTTGCCCTGCTGCTGGTTCTGGCCCTGGCCGTTCTGGCCGGGCATCCCGCCGCCGGGGAAGCCGCCCATGCCGCCGGTACCGCCGGTGCCTCCGGTCCCCCCGTTTCCGCCCGGGAAGCCGTGGCCCTGGGCGCCGTTCGGGGTAGTGCCGTTGCCGTTCTGCCGGCTGCCGCCCGGCATGCCGCCGCCGAAGCCGCCGCGCATGCCGCCACCGGGGCCTCCCCCGGGGCCCCCCATCATGCCGGCGCCCGCCGGACCGGCCGTCACGATCGAACCGGTGTGGCCCTCGTTCACCGTGGTCAGGGTGTACGCGGTCGGACCCGCGAGGGCGGCCGTGAAGCTCAGGGCCACCGTCGCGAGGGCGAGCTGCCGCCCGAGCCGGGCCACGAAGATCAGGCCAAGGGCGCCGGCCAGACCGCCGAGGAGAACGAGCCACTTCAGCCAGGGCAGATAGTCCGGCGTGCGGTTGAGGAGCACATATCCCCAGGCCGCCGTCGCCGTGGCGGTGGCCGCCAGCGTGAGCGACGCCCACGTCTTCGACCGCTCCTCCCACAGCACCGTGACGCCCATGCCGACCAGCGCGGCGATGTAGGGCGCGAGGGCCACCGTGTAGTACTGGTGGAAGATGCCCGCCATGTAGCTGAAGACGACCGCGGTCATCAGCAGCGAACCGCCCCAGGCAAGGAACGAGCCGCGCGTCAGGTCCGTGCGCCGGGCCTTCCTGGTCAGCACGAGACCCGCGACGAACAGGATCAGCGCGGCCGGCAGCAGCCAGGAGATCTGGGAGCCGATCTCGGAGTTGAACATCCGGTTCCAGCCCGTGGCGCCCCACTGGCCGCCGTTGCCGCCGCCCATGCCGCCGACACTGCCGGTCTCGTCGCCGTTGATGCGGCCGAGGCCGTTGTAGCCGAAGGTCAGCTGCAGGAAGGAGTTGTTCTGCGAGCCGCCGATGTACGGGCGCGAGGACGCGGGCCACAGCTCCACGATCGCGACCCACCAGCCGCCGGAGACGACCAGCGCGACCGTCGCGAGGCCCAGCTGCACCAGCCGCTTCCTGAGCTTCACGGGCGCGCAGACCCCGTACACGACCGCGAGGGCGGGCAGGATCAGGAAGGCCTGAAGGGTCTTCGTCAGGAACGCGAGGCCGACCGCGGCCCCCGCCCACACCAGCCACTTGGTGCGGCCGTCCTCCAGGGCCCGGATGACGAGGTAGACGGTGAGCGCCATCAGCAGCGCCAGCAGCGCGTCCGGGTTGTTGAACCGGAACATCAGCGCGGCGACCGGGGTGAGCGCGAGCACGGCACCCGCGATCAGGCCCGCCGCGGGACTGAACCGGCGCCGGACGGCCGCGTACACCGCGGCGACCGTGAGGACGCCCATGACGACCTCGGGGACGAGGATCGCCCAGGAGTGCAGGCCGAAGACCCGCACGGACAGGGCCATCGGCCACAGCGCGGCCGGGGGTTTGTCGACGGTGATCGCGTTGCCCGCGTCCAGCGAGCCGAAGAAGAGCGCCTTCCACGACTTGCTGCCGGCCTGGACGGCCGCCGAGTAGAAGGAGTTGGCGTACCCGGAGGCGCTCAGGCCGTACAGGTACAGCACTGCGGTGGCGAGCAGCAGACCGAGGAACGCGGGGCGTGCCCAGCGCGGGTCCTCGGGCCGGCCCCGCAGGAATCTCCGTGCGAGCGGCTGCCCGGGCTCACCGGCGCCGGGGGCGGGCGCCGACGGGGTGACGGGCTGCTGCGACCCGGCCGTGGGCGGCCCCCAGGACCGCGGATCCGCGCCCTCTCGGTGGGTCGGCTGCTCGTACTGCGTGGTCATCGGTAGTCCCTAGGGTCGGTGTCCTGCGGACGCACCGGCTGCAGTGGCATGGTCGCGTCCCTCCAGGTGGCGCGGTCCGCGTCGGCACCGGCGCGGATCCGGGTGGGGTCGTACGAGGACTGCGGCGCCGCGGGCCGCTGCTGCGGCTGGTACAGGTGCTGTTGCGGCTGGTGCTGCTGCGGCTGGTAGGGGTGCTGCGGGAAATGGTGCGGCGCGTACGGGCCGGCGGCGTCGAAGGCCGGCGGAGGCGTCGGGCCGTCGTCGCGCCGGTCCGGGAAGACCCAGGCCCTGAAGAGCAGGAAACGCAGCACGGTCGCCGCGAGGTTGGCGGCGATCAGCACCGCCAGTTCCGTGGAGTGCGCGGGGTTGCCGATCGCCGCGTTCAGGGCGGCGAGCGAACCGCTGGTGAGGACGAGGCCGATACCGAACACGACCAGGCCCTGCGCCTGGTGCCGGACGGCGCCGCCCCGGCCGCGCACCCCGAAGGTGAGCCGGCGGTTGGCCGCCGTGTTGGCGACCGCCGAGACCAGCAGGGCCAGCGCGTTGGCGATCTGCGCGCCCGAGAACTGCCGGAAGAGGCTGTAGAGCACCAGGTAGAAGAGGGTGGACAGACCGCCGACCACACAGAAGCCGACGAGCTGGCGGGCCAGGCCCCGCGGCACGTCCTGGATGTCCCGGTCGCGCGGGTCGTCGCCGAACGGCCGGGCGAGCCGGTCCAGCGGCAGCGAGCCGCCGGCCAGCGCCTTGCCGATCCGCCAGACGCCCTTGAGGTCGTCGGTCGCCGTCTTCACGATGTGCACGGTCGAGTCGGGGTCGTCGACCCAGTCGACCGGCACCTCGTGGATCCGCAGACCGGCGCGCTCGGCGAGGACCAGCAGCTCGGTGTCGAAGAACCAGCCGGTGTCCTCCACCAGCGGCAGCAGCACCTGGGCCACATCGCGGCGGATCGCCTTGAATCCGCACTGGGCGTCCGAGAACCGGGCCTGGAGCGAGCCGCGCAGGATGAGGTTGTAGGCGCGGCTGATGAACTCCCGCTTGGGACCGCGCACGACCCGGGAGGCGCGGGCGAGCCGGGAGCCGATCGCGAGGTCGGAGTGGCCCGAGATCAGCGGTGCCACCAGCGGGAGCAGCGCGTTGAGGTCGGTGGAGAGGTCCACGTCCATGTAGGCGAGGACCGGGGCGTCCGAGGCCGACCAGACGCTCCGCAGGGCGCGGCCGCGGCCCTTCTGCTCCAGCCGGAACGACCTCACCTCCGCGACCTGGGCCTCCAGCCGTGCGGCCACCTCGGGGGTGGTGTCCGTGGACGCGTTGTCCGCGATCGTGATGCGGAAGGCGTAGGGGAACGTACGCGTGAGGTGCTCATGGAGCCTGAGCACGCACGGCTGGAGGTCCTTCTCCTCGTTGTAGACGGGGATCACTACGTCCAGGACCGGCGTGCCGGCTCCGGCGGCCGGGAGGTGCTCCCGCGCCGGCAGGGTGCCGGGAGAAGAATCGGTTCGCATGGAACCGACTCTTCTCAAGCGCCCTGTCGCACCCGTGTGGTGGCGCTGTGGTGTGCCTGTGAGTGCGGTTGCCAGTTCGTCTCGGACGCGGGTGAGGGCGCGTACGGGGTCAGCGCGGGAACGTGCACGGTGAACACCGTCCGCCCGGGCACGCTGTCGACGGTCACCGCGCCGCCGTGCGCGGCCGCGACGGCCTGCACGATGGCGAGCCCGAGACCGGTGGAGCCGGTGGCCCGGGAGCGCGCCGAGTCGCCGCGCGCGAACCGTTCGAAGACATGCGGCAGCAGATCGGGCGGAATGCCCTGGCCGTCGTCCTCGACGTCCACGCACAGCCAGTGCCCTCGCCGTGCGACGCGTGCGGTGACGGTCGTACCGGGCGGGGTGTGGGTGCGCGCGTTGGCGAGCAGATTGACGAGCACCTGCTGGAGCCGGGCGGCGTCCGCCAGGACGAGCACGGGCTCCTCGGGCAGTTCGAGCCGCCAGTTGTGGTCCCGGCCGGCCGCACGCGCGTCGCTGACGGTGTCCACGACGAGCGGTGCGAGGTCGGTCCGGTCGAACTGGAGCGGGCGGCCCGCGTCCAGCCGGGCGAGCAGCAGCAGATCCTCGACGAGAAGTGTCATGCGGCCGGCCTCGGACTCGATCCTGCCGAGGGCGTGCCGGGTGTCGGGCCCGGTCTCCTCACGGCCGCGCCTGGTCAGCTCGGCGTACCCCCGGATGGAGGCGAGCGGTGTGCGCAGCTCATGGCTGGCGTCGGCGACGAACTGCCGTACCCGCATCTCGCTCTGCTGCCGTGCGTGCAGGGCGCCGTGGACATGGTCCAGCATCCGGTTGAGCGCGGCCCCGACCTGCCCGACCTCGGTGTGCGGATCGGTCTCGGACTCCGGTACCCGTTCGTCGAGGGTGACCTCGCCGGTGTGCAGGGGCAGTTCGGAGACCCGGGTGGCGGTCGAGGCCACCTTGCGCAGGGGCCGCAGGGCGAGCCCGACCAGCACGGATCCGGCGATGCCGGCGGCGACGAGACCGGCGCCGGTGACGCTGACCTCGACGACGATGAGGGTGTCGATGTTGTCGGTGACGTCGTTGGTGGGCAGCCCGACGTAGTAGTCGCCGTGGGTGCCCGTCACATACATGACCCGGTATCCGCCGAGGCCCGGGATGTCGATGCTGTGCATGCCCTTCTTCGGCACGGCGGCGAGCGCGGCGACCTGCGCGGTGTCGAGCCGGCTGGGGACCATGCCCTTGAAGCCGTTGCTGTCGCTGTTCGGCTTGGAGACGGCCGCCTTGACGATCCGGCCGTTCGTGCCGACCACGGCGGCGACCGTCCTGGGCTGCGCCGCTCCCTTGGTGACGATGAAGTCGAGCTTCGCGTCCGTCGAGTCGGCCTGGTCCGAGGCGCCCGGCAGGGACCCGGTACCGGACGGCGACTCCGAGCCGCCGTCGGGGCCGGGCGGTCCCCCGTCGGGCCCTCCCTTGGGCAGCCCGGCGACACGTCGGCCGACCTTGGCGACCTGGTCGTTCTTCTGCTTGTTCAGATGCTGGCTCAGCGCGATCGTCGTCACCGTGCCGATCACGGCGCACACCACGGCGATCAGCGTGACCGCCGAGACGACGAGCCGCGTCCGCAGCGTGCGCGGCTGTCGTGCTCGCCTCTGCGTACGCGACCGCCGTCGGCTGCTCATGACACCGCGGGCTTGATCAGATAACCGGCGCCGCGCCTGGTGTGGATCATCGGCTCACGACCCGCGTCGATCTTGCGCCGCAGATACGAGATGTACAGCTCGACCACGTTGGCCTGGCCACCGAAGTCGTACGACCACACACGGTCGAGGATCTGCGCCTTGCTGAGCACGCGCCGGGGGTTGCGCATCAGAAAGCGGAGCAGCTCGAACTCGGTGGCGGTCAGGTGGATGCTGTCCCCGGCCCGCCACACCTCGTGGCTGTCCTCGTCCAGCGTGAGGTCACCGACGACCAGCACGGACTCCGAGCGGCGGTCGGCGGCGCCGGAGCGCCGGATCAGCCCGCGCAGCCGGGCCACGACCTCCTCCAGGCTGAACGGCTTGGTGACGTAGTCGTCCCCGCCCGCGGTCAGACCCGCGATCCGGTCCTCCACGGCGTCCTTGGCGGTCAGGAAGAGCACCGGAACGTCGGGCAGTTCGCGGCGCAGCCGCCCCAGGACGCTCAGGCCGTCCATGTCCGGGAGCATCATGTCCAGGACGACGGCGTCGGGCCGGAACTCGCGTGCGGTCTGGATCGCGCCGTGCCCGTCCCCCGCGCTGCGGATCTGCCAGCCTTCGTAGCGCAGGGCCATGGACAGCAGTTCGGTGATCGACAGCTCGTCGTCCACCACCAGCACTCGGACGGGGCTCCCGTCCGGCCTCAGCAGTTCGGTGCGCCCGTGGGGCGAGGTCGTGGTCATGGTGACACCTTGTCCGCGCCCCCTGAGAAAGCACTTTCACGAGTCTGTGATTTCCCTGAGAAACACACAGGCGCCTCTCAGGCAGCTCCTGGGTGCATCGCCAAATGACCTGGTTCCAGGGGCCGATGACCTCGCCACGGAGCGCAGATGAGACGGAGATGAGCGCCCGGGGCCGTGAAGCGGCTGTGAGCGGACTGGGGACGAGCGGGACTCAGCGGGGCGGGGCGGCCGTGCCCCGATCGAAGGCGTGGCTGCGCTCGACCTTGGCGATGTGCAGCGCGTACGACTCGTACCACTGGGCGCGCCCGCGCTTCTGGGCCGCGCGGTGCTCCGGATAGCTCCGCCACTCCTCGATGGCGGCCAGGTCCCGGAAGTACCCGACGGTGATCGACAGCCCGCCCGGTGCGGTGGCCTGGTCCATGCCGAGATACCCGGGTACCTCCTTGACCAGCTCCTCCAGTTGCTCGGCGGTCTTCCCGTATCCCTCGCGGTCCTCGGCTGGCACGGCGGTGAAGACCACGACGTAGTAAGGGGGTTCGTGGGCGGGGACCGGTACGGGGCCGCCGGTCGGGGCGGAGGCGGCGGGGGAGGCCTCGGGCGTACCGCGGTGATCGCTCATGGCACCACGATCGGCGGCGGCACCATGTCCGTCCACCCCTTTCTCAGAACAACCCGTCCTGTACGCCCGGCTCCCCCATCTCCCTGACCGGCACGGTCAGTTCCTCTTCTGTGGTCCCCGTCAGCTCCCACCCCCTCATCAGCCGTGTGTCGAGTACGACGACCCCGCGTCCGGTGGCCAGATGGAGATCGGGCCCGGCGGCAGCGAGCAGCTCACCGCTCACCACCCCGCCGGCGACCAGCTCGCTCACCACGGCGTCCGCCCGCCGAAGCCCCTCCAGCCCGAACACCGCGCCGTGGTCGACCGCCCGGAACGGCACCCGCTCCAGCGACTCCGGCCAGCCGGCGAGCCCTACCGCCCGCGCATGCAGCTCCGCCGGCTCGGCGGCCCGCTCACCGGCCGGCGGCAGCGCGGACCGCACCGTGCGCTTGCCGGCGTACGGAATCCGGTCCGGTACCCCCAGCGCGGCCCGCAGCAGCTCCTCGGTGCGGCGCGCCGCCATCAGAGGGCCCTGTCCCAGCCAGCTGAAGGTGACGGCGCCCTGCTCCAGCAGCCGTGCCGGTCCGCGCTCGGCCGCGGTGATCCCGACCTTGACCAGGCCCGGCCCGAACCAGGCCAGATACACCCGGTACGGCCGCGGATCGTCAGCGAGGGTGTCGGCGGCCACGGAGTGCGCCCGGTCCAGTCGCGCGCACTCCTCGCACCGCGCGCCGGTGCTCCGCCCCGACACCCCGGTCCGCGTCGGGCATCCGTGTCCCCGCGCCCCCACGCAGGTCCGGGCGCTCCCCGGCACGACCGCGAAGGCCACCCGGCTCCCCCGTACCAGTCCACTGCGCCGCCCCCCTTCCCACCGCAGCGTCGGCCCGCCGTCGTCCCACGACAGCCCCGTACATCTCCACGCCCGACTCATCACCACCGAGAGTAGGGGTCGCCACTGACAACGCCCACGGCCCCCGGGCAGGCGAAGGCAGCCAGCCGTTCGAGAGGGAGGAAGTCCTCCGGATGCGGGCTATCGCCTACCGACGCACACCCGGTCCCGGGACCGGCTTCGGGCCCGGGCCGACGGCCTTGTGCGAGCCGGGGGTTCGGGCCGGGACCGTCTTGACGATGTTCTGACACGTCGCCCCATTGACCGCGCGCTCCGCACGGCGTTGCATCTTCTCTGCCCGGGCGGGGGCCCGGGCAGAGAGCTGGGACGATGACTGAGGGTGCCGGACCCGGACTGATCAGGGTCGCGTACTTCGAGCGGACGTCTGCGCTGATGACGGTCGCGAGCGTGGTGCTGTCCGAGGGGTTGCTGCTGGTCCTGGTCGGGACGACGCACCGGCTGGAGGCCTTGCTGGTGGGCGTGGTCACGGTCGCTCTGGTGTCCCTGGCGCTGCTGCCGTTCGGTCTCCGACTGCCCGCCCGGCGCCGCCGCAAGTACGAACAGGCCCTGCGGATCGGCGTCGTCGAGGAGCCGCGCGCCGACCAGGACGCGGCGCGACGGCTGTCGCTACGGCGCACGGCCGGCTTCGTCGGCGCGGTGGCCTGCTGGATGACGATCATCGGCCTCACGTTCCATGACCTGATGCCGCCCATCCCGTTGGTCGTGGTGGCCGTGACCCAGTGGGCCCGCGCCCGGGCGACAGCCCGCTGGGAGCGGGAGAACGGTGCGGCCCTGTGGCAGGACGTGCCCGGGGTCCTGGGTGTCCGCAACCCGGTGTTCCGTCTGTCGGCAGCGGGCGAGATGTGAATCCCACGGCCCCTGCGACCGCCCCACGTGATCCGGGCACTCGGCAGGCCACGAACCTGGATCAGCCCACGAGCCTGTTGAGCTGCTCCAACGTCTTCACCCGTGGCAGTTGCGTGTGCTCCTTCCGCCCGATGACGAGGGGGCGCATCATCTCGATGACGCCGTTCGAGTTGACGCCGTCCTCGTGTGTGGCCATGTGGCCGTGCCAGACGGTGGTCCCCTTGATGGGGAACGTACTGACCCAGGTGATGTAGTCGGAGTCCGAGTCGAGGACGTCCTTGGGGCCGGACTGGTACGCGGGGGCCTGCTCGAACGGCCCGATGGTGCCCGGCACAGGTTTGCCGTCGGGCGTCCATCGGCCCACGTGCCAGCGTCCGACCAGCTGCGACTGCTCGATGAGGTGCAGGTGGATGGGGTGGGAGTCGGGACTGTAGTTGCGAATGGCCCAGACTTCCCAAGAGCCCTGCTGAGGGGTCTCGGTGGCGGGCTGCATGTAGTTCAGCGGCTGGTTCTCGTCCCCGATCATGGGGTTGCCGGCGGTGGGTTCCGCGGCTTGGACGATACGCAGCCGGGCGTTTCGCGCACTTCGGCCTGCCGAACGGGCGCTTCTCCAAGACGTACGCGCTGCTGAGCGCGTCGTTCGACGGCGACCACGGTCAGCGGCTTCATAAGCAGCTGCGCCCGGCCCGCAGGTGACTGCTGTCAAGGCAAAAATCTGAGGCCCTGCGGATCACTCCGCAGGGCCTCAGACATGCTGCGCACTCGGCAGGATTCGAACCTGCAACCTTCTGATCCGTAGGATCGGGCAGCACGCCGTGGGGCGGGGCCGCAGCCTCCCGATCCGATCGCTGAAGCCAGCGATCATGTGCGTCTGTGTGTCGTCGTTGCCGTCAAGGTTGCCGTCAACTCCGAACGGAGAACTTTGGCGAGTTGCTCATCATCAGCCGTCCCGAGCAGCGCGAGGCTTCCCCATGGCGCATCACGAAGGAACTGAGTAACAACTCTCTCTGCTGGTTTCAAGGCGGCTCGCTACGCTCACCGCGCGCGGCCCGGCCCCCGGCCGGGCCTGCGCTCCTGTCTCCGCCCCGCTCCAGCCCGGCCGGCACCGGGATGGAGGGAGCGCCGTTCCCGGCTGGCGGGTCCGTAGCGGCTTATGGGGGGTGCTCCCATCCCGTCCGCCGTCGACCCAGGCAGAGCCGAGCAGACGTGGCCCATGCCCGCTCCACGGTGTGTGGGTCGACGGCGGACGGGATGGGAGCTGGGGGTTGATGTGGGCATTCAGGGCCCGCATGTCAGTGCCCCAAAGCAGAATGGACCCGGCCAAAGTCGCTACGCCGACCGCGTGGGCACGTCGGCCGCCAGTCCCTGCGACTCTCCCGGCTACGCTCGCGCGGGAGCGCCCCGCGGCGCGTGGCTGCGGGGCGCCTTGTGGGGTCTAGTCGATGAGATACCGCCCGTTGTACGTACCGCCCTTGCAGGTGAAGTCCGTAAAATCGGGCGTTCCGCCACCCTGCCTGCACTGAGCAGGGCTGATTGCGCCACTTTGTGCGGTGGCAGTGGCGGCGCCTGTGAGGCCGAGTCCGGCGAGGGCTGCCGTGGCGAAGACGGCGGCGAGGATTCGTCGAATGCGCATTCGGTTCCCCTTTCACGGATTACCTCGGCTGGGCCACTAGCCAGCTTGATCCTCGCCCATGTGGGTGGCACGTCATGTTGGGCCATTCGGGTGACGATCGCGTCCCATGAAGTGGTGTAGCCGGGCGTGGTCCCGGAACGCGCGGGTGTCTGCCCGGGGCGTGCATCCGCTGACGGTGCGTGCTCCCTG